>LJNT01000153.1 GCA_001314685.1 Rhodobacteraceae bacterium HLUCCA09 | reverse complement strand
TCAGCATGCTCGCCGCCCGTCCCGAACCTCGCTGAGGATGGAGCGTGCCACGAACAGCGCCCGCCGGCGAGGATCTACGTGATCATCCGGGATGGGACACATAGCATCCAAGCTGAGACTACCTCACGACCCGTTGCTGCGCTGCCGCGGCTGGGATAAGCCGCCACGACCGGCGGCCTGCGCGGCGCGCCTTCCCCAGCCCGGTGAGGCAGGATGCACGACGAGCACGAGACCGGCAGCGGCGCTGCCCCGGCCGCCGGGATGACCTACGCCGGGGCCGGCGTCGACATCGAAGCGGGCGACGCGCTGGTGCGCCGCATCGCTCCCGCCGCCCGCGCCACCGACCGGCCCGGCACGATGTCGGGGCTCGGCGGCTTCGGCGGCCTGTTCGATGTGCGCGCGGCGGGCTTCTCCGACCCGATCCTCGTCGCCGCGACCGACGGGGTCGGCACCAAGCTGCGTATCGCCATCGACACGGGCCGGCTGCACGGGCTGGGGCAGGATCTCGTGGCGATGTGCGTCAACGACCTGATCTGCCAGGGGGCCGAGCCGCTCTTCTTCCTCGACTACTTCGCCACCGGCCGGCTCGACGTCGACGCGGCGGCGCAGGTGATCGAGGGCGTCGCGGCCGCCTGCGCGCTCGCGGGATGTGCCCTGCTCGGCGGCGAGACGGCCGAGATGCCGGGCCTCTACGCCGTGGGCGATTTCGACCTCGCCGGCTTCGCCGTGGGCGCGATGGAGCGAGGCGCGGGCCTGCCCGCCGGCGTCGCCGAGGGCGATGTCGTGCTTGGCCTCGCCTCCGACGGTGTCCATTCCAACGGCTTCTCGCTGGTGCGCCGCATCGTCGAGCAGGCCGGCCTCGGCTGGGGCGACCCCGCCCCCTTCGGCGCGCTCTCGCTCGGCGAGGAGCTTCTGACGCCAACGCGGCTCTACACCGCCTCGGTCCTGCCCGCGATCCGGGCGGGGGGCGTGCACGCGGTGGCCCATGTCACCGGCGGCGGCCTCACCGAGAACCTGCCGCGCGTGGTGCCCGAGGGCCTGGGCTGCGAGGTCGATCTCGGCGCGTGGGCGCTGCCGCCGGTCTTCGGCTGGCTGGCCCAGGTGGGGCGGCTCGACCGAGCCGAACTCCTGCGCACGTTCAACGCCGGCATCGGCATGGTGGTGATCGTGGCGCCCGACCGGGCCGAGGCGCTGGCCGCGCTCCTGATGGATGCAGGCGAGCAGGTCACCGCGCTCGGCCGCGTCGCGCCGGGGCCTGGCGTGACCTATACCGGCACTCTCCGCTGAGGCGCGGGCGCGTGCGCCGTGTCGCCATCCTCATCTCGGGCGCGGGCTCGAACATGGTCCGCCTCGTCGAGGCGCTGAAGGCGGAGGACAGCCCGGGCGACGCGGTCGTCGTGGTCTCGAACGAGCCGGCGGCGGGCGGGCTCGCGCGGGCCAGGGCGCTGGGCGTTCCCGCCCTCGCCGTCGACCACAGGCCCTTCGGCCGCGACCGCGCCGCCTTCGAGGCCACGCTCGACGCGGCGCTGGCACCCTATGCGCCCGACGTGATCTGCCTCGCGGGGTTCATGCGCATCCTGACGGCAGGGTTCGTGTCCCGGTGGGAGGGGCGCCTCCTCAATGTGCACCCTTCGCTGCTGCCCGCGCTCAAGGGGCTCGACACCCATGCCCGCGCCCTCGCGGAAGGGCACGCGGAGCACGGCTGCACCGTCCACCTCGTGACGCCCGCGCTCGACGACGGGCCCATCCTCGGACAGGCGCGCGTGCCGGTCGAGCCGGGCGACACCCCCGCAAGCCTCGCCGCCCGCGTTCAGGCGGCCGAGCACCGGCTCTACCCCGCCGTGCTCCTGCGCGTGCTGCGGGGCGAGCGGGCGCCGCTGCTGATGCCCTAGGTTCCCTTCCCCGCGCTCGCCTGCTACGACGGCCCGACCGGCAGGAATACCCCGAGGGAGCCGCGCCCCGCAGATGCGAACCATCACCACGACCGACGACCTCGCCGAGTTCTGCCGCCAGGCCGCAGCCGGCCCCTACGTTACGATCGACACCGAGTTCCTGCGCGAACGCACCTACTGGTCGAAGCTCTGCCTCGTGCAGATGGCCCTGCCGGGCGACGGCGAAGCGGTGCTGGTCGACCCCATCGTGGGCGGCGAGGAGATGTCGCTGCAGCCGCTGTTCGACCTGATGGGCGAGACGGGCACGGTAAAGGTCTTCCACGCCGCGCGCCAGGATCTCGAGATCTTCCACCACGAGGGGGGCGTGCTGCCCGAGCCGCTGTTCGACACGCAGGTCGCGGCGATGGTCTGCGGCTTCGGCGAGCAGGCGGGCTACGAGACGCTCGTGCGGAAGATCGCGAAGGGCACGGTCGACAAGACCTCGCGCTTTACCGACTGGTCGCGCCGGCCGCTGACGGACGCACAGAAGGCCTATGCGCTCGCGGACGTGACACATCTGCGGGTGGTCTACGAGCACCTCGCCGCCGAACTCGATCGCTCCGGCCGCCGCGGCTGGGTCGAGGAGGAGCTGGGCGTGCTGACCGACCCCGCGACCTACGTGATCGAGCCCGAGGACGCGTGGCGACGGGTCAAGACGCGCACCAATTCGGGGCGGTTCCTCGCCACCGTGCGCGAGCTGGCCCGCTTCCGCGAGACCTACGCGCAGGAGCGCAATGTTCCCCGCAACCGCGTGTTCAAGGACGACGCGCTGCTGGAGCTCGCCTCGACCAAGCCCGCGAGCCTGGCCGATCTGGGCCGCTCGCGGCTCCTGCTGCGCGAGGCGCGGAAGGGACCGATCGCCGAGGGCATCCTGCAGGCGGTGGCCGACGGGCTGGCCGCCCCGCGCGAGGACTGGCCGGAGGTCGACGACCGGCGCGACCGGCTGCAGGTAAACCCGGCGCTGGCCGACCTCCTGCGCGTGCTGCTCAAGGCCAAGGCCGAGGAGGCGGAGGTGGCGCAGAAGCTGATCGCCTCGGCGGCCGATCTGGATGCCATCGCCGCGGGCGAGCGCGACGCGGCCGCCCTGCGCGGCTGGCGCCACGAGGTCTTCGGCGCCGACGCGCTGCGCCTCTGCGAGGGCGAGATCGCGCTCACCGCACAGGGCGCGCAGGTCAGGGTGGTGCCGCTCTGAGGGCGCCGCTCCGGGGGCGAAGAATTTTGAAGGAAAATTCTTGCGGCCCTTCGGGCCGCGGCGCCTTCTGCGACGCCCGGCGCTCAGCGGCGGGCGCTGCGCTGGTTGCGGGCGCCGACCACGGTGATGGTGCGCACCGCCGCGAGCGCCTGGTCCGTCAGGAACACGCCCGCGCTGATCTCGCGCGAGGCCGGCGTGCCGGAGGGCCGCCGACCGGGCGGCGGCACGGCGACGAAGCGGAAGGTGAGCACCCCGTCCTCCGCCACGGGCCGGTCGTCGATGCCCGTCTCGGTGGGCACGAGCTCGGCGCCGTGAAAGCCCTGAACGGTCGGCAGGCCGACGGCGGTGACCAGCGCGCCCCCCGGCGCCCTGTCGACCTGCAGCGCGATGACCTGGTCGACCAGCGGGCGGGGATCGACCGGTTCGGCCTCGTCCTGCGTCGTGGCCACGACGGGCTCGGAGGTCGCGCCCCCGAACCAGTTGAACGGGTTGAGGCGCGTCCCGCAGGACGCGAGGAATACGAGCGCGGCCATCGCCGCCAGAACCGATCCGCGCATGTCACCCCCGTGCTGCCCGTCTTCCGGGTGCTAGCGCAGCCCTGCCCGGTTGAAAAGGCCGAGGGGCTCGACGTTGCGGCGGAGCGGGGCGGCACGGTCGCGCCAACGGGACGCTCCGGGGACTGGACCGCGCGGCGCGCTGCCTCTACCTCTGGCGTCCGACCGCGAGAGGGGAACCATGGCCCGACCCGACTTCGAAGACCTCGTCGACACCTTCGCCTTCCTCGACGACTGGGAGGAGCGCTACCGCCACGTTATCGACATGGGCCGCGCCCTGCCCCCGCTCGGCGAGGCCGAGCGCGTGCCGGCGACCAAGGTCGAGGGCTGCGCGAGCCAGGTCTGGCTCGTGCCCGAGATCGAGGGCGAGGGCACGGGCGCCACCCTTCGGTTCCGCGGCGAGAGCGACGCGATGATCGTCAAGGGGCTGATCGCGGTGCTGCAGACCCTCTACAACGGGCTCACCGTGGAGGAGGCGCGCGAGGTCGACGCGCAGGCCGAACTCGCGCGCCTCTCGCTGCACGACCACCTGTCCTCCCAGCGATCGAACGGCCTCAAGGCGATGGTCGCCCGCATCCAGGACGTCGCCGCCCGCGCCTGAGCCGCCGCCCCTTGGAATGGCGGGCCGCACCGGGGCATGGCTCGCAGCGCCGGTCCTGCGGCTTCTTTCTGTTGCAAATACGCACGGCGAGGCCCGCGGCGCCACGGCCCGGCGCCCTCTCAGTGCACGATCTTCTCCTGCTTGACGAACATGTTCGCCCAGGCGCGGTCGATCAGCTCGGGGCTCATCTGGTAGGGGATTCCCTCGAATTCGCAGACCGCCTTGATCTGGTCGATCAGGAAGACCGGCTGGTAGTTGGCGTATTCGTGCCCGATCTCGGCGTATTTCACCTTGAGCAGGTGCACCAGCGCGTCCTGGTCGAGCGGCACTCCCTTCTTCTTGGCGACCATGGCGAAGATCTTGAGGAAGTCCTCCTGGTTCGGCCCGTCGACCTTGATCTTGAAGAAGATCCGGCGCAGCGCGGCGCGGTCGAAGATCTCGTTGGGGTGAAAGTTGGTCGAGAAGATCACCAGCGTGTCGAACGGAACCTCGAACTTCTCGCCCGATTGCAGCGCTAGGATGTCGCGACTTTCCTCCAGCGGCACGATCCATCGGTTGACGAGCGACTGCGGCGGCTCGGTCTGGCGGCCGAGGTCGTCGACGATGAAGATGCCGCCCGTCGACTTCAGCTGCAGCGGCGCCTGATAAGTGCGCGCGGTCGGGTTGTAGACGAGGTCGAGCATGTTGAGCGTGAGCTCGCCCCCCGTGATCACCGTCGGCCGCTCGCAATAGACATAGCGGGTGTCGTAACGTCCCGAGGTGCGGCGCAGGCAGGTCGGGTCGTCCTCCTGCTCTTCGGCGGCGGTGTGCACGATCGGGTCGTAGACCGTGATCACCTGCCCCGCGTACTCGATGGCGCGGGGAATGTAGATCTTGTCGCCCATTGCATCGCGGATACCGTTCGAGATCGACGACTTGCCGTTGCCGGGGGGGCCGTACATCAGGATGGAGCGCCCCGCGCTGACCGCCGGCCCGAGATGGTCGAGCAGTTCGTCGGGCAGGACCAGGTGGCCCATCGCGCCGGTGAGTTGATCGCGCGTGACCTGGATGTTGCGGATCGACTGGCGCTCGACCTGCTCGGCATAGACCGGCAGAGGCACCGGCATCGCGCCGTAATACTCCGACTGCGACAGCGCGTCGAGCGCGCGCGCCTTGCCCGAGTCGGTGAGCTGGTAGCCCATCTCGCCCGCCGAGTTGGCGTGCAGCGTGCCGGTCGCCTCGATCAACTTCTGGCTGCGCCCGAGATCGACCAGCTCCTGCGTCACGGGGACGGGCAGGCAGATCGCCCTGGCGAGTTCCGTGACGAGATCGACGTTCTTTCGGAACATCGTCTTGAGGACGATGTCGCGCATCATCACCAGCGGCAGGCGCATCTCCTCCAGCCGCTTCGGGGCGGGCGGCGCCATCACGTTGCTGACGGTCATGTTCATCGGACCGGTGCCTCTCTGGTTCGCGTTCGGCCGTTTCCTTGCCTTTGTGCCGACCCTGCCCGGAAATCGCCACGACTTCCCGCCAACTTCGGCAGTGTCGGGTGTGACCGGCCATTATGGCCAAAAGAAGGACAATGGGGCGATGATCTTCGGGCAGGGATCCGCGGCGCAGAGCGCGGCGCAGGCGGCGGGCAGGCAGGGCGACCCGCGCGGCGCGGGGACCGGACAGGCGCGGGCAGGCAGGGCCCCCGGCTGCGGCCCGGCGGCCGGCATGCGCATCGCGGGCACGGCCCTGTCGGGGCCTGCCGCCCTCGCGGCCGGGCTCGTCGCGATCTGGGCGGCGCTCACGGTCGTGACGCTGTCGAACGGCGGGATCACCATCGACGCGCACGAGGGCGACGCGCTCCACATGGCGGCGATCGTGCTGCGCATGGCCGAGGGCGAGTGGCCGCATCTCGACTTCATGACGCCGATCGGGGTGGGCGCCATGGCGCCGATCGCGGGCTTCGTCTCGGCCGGGGCGGGCCTTGGCCATGCGTTCCTGCTGTCGCAGGCGGCCGTCGCGGCGGCCCTCTTGCCCGCGCTCTGGTGGGTGGGCGTCACGCGGCTCGGCGGCGGCTGGCTCGCCCTCGGCTTCGGCGCGCTCGCGATCTCGCTGTGCATGGCGCTGGTCTATGGCGGGGCGGACACCGACGTCTCGGTGTCGATGCACTACAACCGGTGGGCGTGGGCGGTCGCGTGGGTTCTGCTCTTGGCCCTGCTGATCCCGGCCGACAGGTCGGCGCCGCGCCTCGACGGCGCGATGATCGGCGCGGGTCTCGCGTCGCTGGCGCTGATCAAGATCACCTATTTCGCGGCCGTCGCCCCCGTCGCCCTGCTGGCCCTGGTGCTGCACCGGCAGAGACAGACGCTGGTCTGGGCAGCCGCGATCGGCCTGGCGGTGGCGGGCGTCGTGACGGCCCTCGCCGGACCGGGCTTCTGGCCGGCCTATCTCGGCGACCTTGCGGCAGTGGCCGCGTCGGAGACGCGCGCCCAGCCGGGCCTCGGGTTCACCGGTACCCTTGCCGCGCCCACGCATCTGGCCGCCACCCTGACGTTGCTCGGCGCGGTGGCGGTGCTGCGGCGCACGGGGCGCGAGACGGAGGGGCTGATCCTGCTCGCGGCCGCGCCCGGGCTCGTGCTGATCACCTGGCAGAACTTCGGCAACGACCCGCAATGGCTGCCGCTTCTTGCCGTGGCGCTGCTCGCGCTTCGGCCCGCGGGTCACGGCGGGCAGGCCTGCCTCTCCGTGGCGCTCGTGGCGGGCGCGCTCGCGCTGCCCTCCACGAGCAACCTGGCGAGCAGCATCGCGCGCCTCGAGCGCGCCGGGCCGGATACGAGCGCGCCCTTCTTGCACGGGCGCCCCGACCATGCCGACCTGCGCGTGGGCACGGAGCGGCGCCAGACCGTTCTCCAGCGCGAGCCGTCGCCCGGCTTCGCCCCTGACGTCGATCCGACCTTCTGGGGCACCGAATTGCCGGCATGCCAGATGGTAGCCGGCGGCATGCGAGTGCTCGCAACGATGGCCGACGAGGTGGCGGCGGCCGGTTTCGCCGGGCGCGCCGCTCTTCTGGCAGACCAGATCCAGCCGATCTGGCTGATGGGAGACCTCGGGCGGCTCGAAGGCGGGGCGCCGTGGTATTACGGCGGCCTGCCCGGGCTGGCCTCGGCCGAGATCGTGATCGTGCCGCTCTGCCCGATGCGGACGGCGGCCCGCCAGCAGGTGATCGACGCGCTCGCCACGTCGGGGACGCGCGTGCGCGAGGCCTTCCGCGGGCGCCACGCGATCGTGCTCGAGATCGTGCGCGGCTGAGGGCCTAGCGCGCCGCTCCCCCGTCGCGCCCGCCCCCCGCGCGCGCGTCAGCCGGAGAGTGGCGGCGCAGACCGGCGGCGAGCCGGTCGGCAAAGGCGGCACGCGCCGCGGGCGACATCTCTTCGAGCCGGTCGAGCAGCGCCGTCTGACCCATCGACCGGCGCGACTCGGCCCGCGCCACCTGCCGGGCAAGGAGCCGCTCGAGCGCGGCGCGGTCGAAGGGCTCGGCCCGGAGCGCGGCGAGCACCGCATCGAAGCTCGCTCGCGCCTCGGACCGCAGCGCGCGGATGCCCCCCTGTGCACGCACCGCCGACCGCACGTCGCGCGCGACGGCCCGCCTGTCGGCGGGCGAGAGCGCACCGATGTAGGGGGCGAGGCCGAGATCGCGCGCCATGTCGGCCGACACGGGCCGGACACGCTCGTCGTGGCCGAGCACCGCGCCGGCGACGAAGCCGGCAACGATCAGGTTGAGCCCGAGCGATACGAAGAGCGCCACCTTGAGCCAGACGCCCGAGCGACGCGGCCCGGGCGCGGGGCCGGCCGACCCCGGCCGGTCGGGGGGCGGCGCCTCAGACATCCCACAGCCCCGCGTCGAGCCCGCCGTCGAGCGGGGCGAGCAGGTCGGAGGCGGCGAGCGCATCGCCTGCACCGAAGACCGTCGCCGCGACGCCCCCGGTCAGGCCCTCGACGGCGGGCGGCGGCGCGTAGCCCAGCCACAGCCCGGCGAGAACGCAGGCCGCGAGACCGCCTGCCGCGCCCCAGCCCAGCCCGGCGCCCTGCCGCGCCGGTCGGAGAAGGCTGCCAAGCCAGGCATGGATGCCGCCGGCCCGGGCCGGGGCCGAAGCCGGGGCGCCCGGCACGGCACCGGGGGCCAGGGGCCGCTCGGCCTCCGCCTCGGCCAGCAGACGCGCCATCAGCCCAGCGGGCAGCGGCGCGGCCGGGTCGCCCTCGGCACGCGCGGCGGCGAAGGCGCTCTCGAGCGCGTCGCCCGTGGCGGTCTCCTGCCCGCGGCCAGTGGGCACGGGCGTGGCCCTGTCGTCAGTCATCTCCATCCTCCAGCGTCAGCGCGCCCCGCCGCGCGCCGAGCCGCGCGGCCAGCGCGCGGCGTCCCCGCGCGGTCAGGCTCTCGACCGCCTCGACGCTCAGCGCCATGACAGCGGCGATCTCGGGGTTCGACACCCCCTCGAGGTGCCTCAGCGCCACGGCCTGCGCCTGCCGCTCGGGCAACTCGGCAAGCGCGGCGCGCAGGGCCGCCGCCCGCTCGGCCGCGCGCAGGCCCGCCTCGACGCCTGGACGCCCGTCGACGGGCTCGACGCCCTCGCCGAAGGCCGTGTCGAGCGGCACGCCGCGGCGGCGGCGCAGCCGGTCGGTGGCGAGGTTGAGCGCCACGCGGGTCAGCCAGGTCGACACCGTCGCCTCGCCCTCCCGCCAGCGCGGCGCCTGCCGCCAGAGCCGCAGCATCGCCTCCTGCGTCACGTCCTCGGCCTCGGCCCGGTCGCCCAGCATCCGGGTGGCGAGCGCAAGCACGCGCGGCCCGAGCCGCTCGAGAAGCGCCCGCGCGGCACGGGCCTCGCCCGCGGCATAGGCCGCGAGCAGGTCGGCATCGGGGTCGACGGCGCTGCGGCCATCGGCCCCCTGCCCCGCCGGGCCGGTCGTCTCGTGCGGCTCCATGCCGTCTCCGGGCGCTTGCGCGGGCCATTCTCTCCTTCCTCGGCTACTCGGGCCGGGGCCGGGGAGCAACGCGGCGGCGCGCCCCCCGCGCTCCGTCCGCAGCCGCGGCGCTCACTCGCGCCAGGCGCCGCGGCCGTGCTCCATCCGGCCGAAGCCGTCGCCGCCATGCCGGCCCATGCCGCCCATGCGGCCGCGCCCGTGGCGCATCTCGGCGAACTCCTCGGCGCTGATCGCGCCGTCGTTGTCAGCGTCGAGCCGGCCGAACATCCTGTCGCCCCGCGCGTCGCGGCGGGCGTCGGCCCCGGCCATCAGCTCGTCGCGCGTGATCGCCTCGTCGCCGTCGGCGTCGTACCGCTCGAGCATCCGGGCGGCGAAGCGGGCGGCAGGGGCCTCCTGCATCTCCTGCAGGGTCACCGCCCCATCGCCATCGGCATCCATCGCGGCGAAGCGCTCGGCGAGGGCCGCATCGCGGCGCGCCTGCATTTCGGCCTCGGTGATCCGGCCGTCGCCGTCGGCGTCGAGCGTGGCAAAGTCGGGCCGGTCGCCGCGCGGCCCCATCCCCTGAGCCTCGGCGGGCAGGACGAGGGGAAGCGTGGCGCCAAGGCCGAGGGCGATCGCGGTGGCGAGAAGGGCGGATCGGGTCATTGTCGTCTCCTGGTCGGGTCGGTGTGTTCGGTCTCGCGTCGCAAACGCGATGCCTCTTTAACGCCGCAGCCCGCCCGTTCCGTCGCTGCGAACGAGGATTTTTCGCGGCGCCTCGCCGGCGGCGCGGCACTCGGCCGCAAACGCGTGGGCAAGTCTCGCCCCCGTCGTCCGCCTCGCCTACATGCGAGGCCACGAAGGAGCGCACCCATGCCCAGAGACGACCTGCCGCGCGCCGGCCGCGCGACCGCGCCCGACAGCCACGCCACGGTGGAGCGCCCGGCAGACGAACGCCCGCTCGGGCAGGCGATGCGGCGTGGCTGGCGGCGGCGCTGTCCCTCCTGCGGGGCCGGTCCGGCCTTTTCGGGCTATCTCAAGGTGCAGCCCGCCTGCCCTGCCTGCGGCGAGGACCTCCACCACCAGCGGGCCGACGACGGGCCGGCCTACCTGACGATTCTGCTGGTGGGGCACCTGATGGCGCCGGTCCTGCACGTCTCGTTCGTGGCGTTCGAGCCCGACCCGCTGCTCCTCGCCACGATCCTGTGCCTCGCCTTCGGGGGGCTGTCGCTGTGGCTGCTGCCGCGGATCAAGGGCGCCTTCGTCGCGCTGCAATGGGCCAAGCGGATGCACGGCTTCGGCGACGCCCGCCCGACCGAGGCAGGTTCTGGTGGCTGAGGCGGCTCCGCCTCCGGAAGTGGGCCGCGCCGGGGCGCCCCCCGACAAGGCGGCCATCCGCGACGCGGCAACCGTGATCCTGTGGCGCACGGGCGCCGAGGGGCCCGAGGTGCTGATGGGCACCCGCGGAGCCGGGGCCGCCTTCATGCCGAACAAGGTTGTCTTTCCCGGCGGCGCGGTCGACCCGGCCGACGCCCATGTGCCGCTGGCCGGCCTGCCCGGCGCGACTTGCCTGCGCCGCCTCGCCGACGCCCCGCGCGCGGGCGTCGCGCTCACCCCAGAGGCCCTGCTCGCCGCCGCGATCCGCGAGGTGTGGGAAGAGACGGGACTGCTTCTCGGCAGCCCCGGCGCGTGGGAGCCGCCCCACCCCGACTGGCACGCCTTCGCCGCGACGGGCCACCGGCCCCAGGCCTCGGCCTTCCGCTTCGTCTTCCGCGCGGTCACGCCGCCGGGCCGGCCACGCCGCTTCGACGCCCGGTTCTTTCTCGTGCCGGCGGCGGCGGTCGTGGGCTGCGCCGACGACTTCTCCCGCGCCGCCGAGGAACTGAGCCACCTGCACTGGGTTCCGCTCGCCCGCGTCCGCGCCCACGACCTGCCGTTCATCACCGAGGTGGTGCTGGGCGAGATCGCGCCTCTGCTCGCCGCGGGCGGCGCCGCCCAGGCCGACGGCGTGCCGCTGGTGACGAACGACGACCCGGTCTCGTCGGTCGTTCGCCTCCGCTGAGGGGTCAGACCACGGCGACGAGCGCCACGAGCGAGGCGACGAGCAGCGCCATGCCCCCCAGCTCCCGCGCCGAGGGCCGCTCGCCGAACCAGACGCGCCCGAGGATCAGCCCGAAGAGCAGCTCCACCTGTCCCAGCGCGAAGACGTAGGCCGCGTTCGCCTGCGCGAAGGCCGCGAACCACCCCAGCGAGCCGGCGAGCGAGGTCAGCCCCACCGCCAGCCCGGGGCGCCACGCGGCCAGCACCGCCCGCGCCTGCGCCCGGTCGCGCCAGAGGAACCATGCCGCCATCAGCACCGTCTGCGCCGCCGTGACGATGGCCAGCGCCACTGTCGCCTGCAGCGCCACGGGCCCGTCGATTTCGAGCACCGCGCCGCGGTAGCCCACGCCCGCCCCGGCGAAGAAGGCGCCCGAGGCCAGCCCGAGCGCGGTGGCGCGCGCCGCCTCCCCCGGCGCAGCGCCGGCGGGCGGGGCCGAGAGGATGGCGAGCCCGCCGAAGCCCACGACGAGCGCCACCAGCGCCGGCCCGCTGACCGCGTCGCCGAGGATGAGCCAGCCCAGCGCGGCGGTCTGCAGCACCTCCGACTTCTTGAAGGTCAGGCCCACGGCAAAGGCGCGGAAGCGGAACATGGCGACCACGCAGACCGTGGCGAGGATCTGCGCGACCCCGCCTGCCAGGGCGAAGGCCCAGAAGCGCGCCGACAGGGCGGGCAACGCCGTGCCCGTCGCCGCAAGCCAGAGAGCGAGAGCGAGGCCGAGCAGCGGCGCCGACCACAGGAATCGCGCCCATGTGGCACCGGTGGCTGACAGGCAGGCGCCCCCCGGCACGGGCGCGGTCAGCCGCTTCTGCAGCGCGAAGCGGATCGCCTGGAAGACGGCGGCGGCGACGGTGGCGGCGATCCACGGCTCCATGCTCCGTCTGTCGCATGGCCCGGCCCGGTGAGGAAGGGCGCCCGGCACATCTCCGGACCAGCCCGGCCACTGGCGTCGGAGTGGGTGCGGGCGCTCACCCCCAGGGGCCGCGCCGCCCGCCGCCTGAGCCGCCGCCCCTCACGCCCGAGCCGCGGCGGCGCCCGGCAGAAGGGATGACCGTGCGGGCATAGGACGCCTCCGGGTGCGGCGGGTGGCCGTGGGTCTGCCGCCAGTAGGCCGGCCCGCCCCGCCGCAGGAAGACCGGCAACACCAGCCCGATGCCGGCAAGAAAGCCCCCCGCATGCGCCCAGTAGGCAACCCCGCCCGCACCCTCCGGCGTTGCCGCCCCCGAGACGATCTGCGTCCCGAACCAGAAGGCGAGGACGACCCACGCCGGTATCGGCACGATCCTGATGAAGAGAAGGATGACGAACAGCATGTCGACCCGCGCCTTGGGGAAAAACAGCAGGTAGGCCCCCATCACCCCCGCGATCGCCCCCGACGCGCCGACCAGCGGCACCGGCGAGGCCGGGTCGGCGGCGACATGGGCATAGCTCGCTGCCACGCCGGCCACCGTGTAGAAGGCGGCGAAGCCCACATGGCCCAGCTCGTCCTCCATGTTGTCGCCGTAGATCCAGAGGAACAGCATGTTCCCCGCGAGGTGAAGCCAGCCCCCGTGCAGGAACGTCGACGTGATCGCCGAGACGATCGTCGCCTCGGCCGGGATAAGGCCAAAGGTGACGTAGACGAAACCGACCGTCCGCTCATCCTGCCCCAGCCCCTGGTACGACAGGAAGATCAGGATGTTGGCCGCGATCAGCAGCCAGGTGACCCAAGGCGTCCGCCCCGAGGGATTGTGATCGCGGATCGGGAAGAAGAACATGGCGCGCAAGCTACGGCACGGGCCGGCGCGGTCAATAGCGGGCCGCGGCGGCTTGACGCGCCTTCGCGCCGCCGCACCTTGCAGGACATGACCCGCCGCGCCCCTCCCGCGCCGTGCCCCGCGCTCCGGGGCCCGGCCGCACCGCTCCCCCTTCGCGCCGTCGCCCTCGCCCTCGCCCTGGGCGCCGCCACGGTCGCGGCCAGCCAGCCGACCGTGGCGGAGTGCCCGCCCGCCACGCCCGACACGGCGGAGGAGTCGCGCCTGATCGACGCGCTTCGGGGCGCGCCGGACGCGGCCGCCGCACGCAAGTTCAACGCCGCGCTCTGGGGGCTCTGGACGGATGCGCCCGACGCACGGGCCCAGGCGCTCCTCGACCGCGGCATGGCCCGACTGCGCCTCGGCGACCTCGCCACGGCCGAGACCACCCTGGACGAGCTCGTGGCCTATTGCCCCGATTACGCAGAGGGCTACAACCAGCGCGCTTTCGCCCACTATCTCGCGGGCGACTACGCCGCGGCGCTGACCGATCTCGACGCCGCGCTCGCACGCAGCCCCCGGCATGTCGGCGCGATCTCCGGCAAGGCGCTGTCGCTGATGGGGCTCGGGCAGGACCGCAAGGCCCTCGCCGCGCTGGAGGCGGCGCTCGCGCTCAACCCCCACCTGTCCGAGCGCGCGCTCCTGCCGGTCCTGAAGGAACGGCTCGGCGCGGAGGATCTCTGACGCCCCCCGCAGGGCCGCGCCCCTGCCCATGCGCACCCGCAGGCGGGGGCCGGGCCGCCCCACCGACCCACTGGCAGACAGGGCCGCCCCGTGCCATGCCTTGGGGCGCGCACTCCGCGGGCGTGGCGGAACGGTAGACGCATGGCACTTAAAATGCCTGGGGCTCAGGCCCGTGTGGGTTCGACTCCCACCGCCCGCACCATGAAATCCATACAATAATTTGTTTTTGATATACTTTCTGCGGGCGGCTTGCTGACAGCCCCCACCTTAGCCCCCACTTTGCGCGGCCCTGCGCGCAAACTCTGGAGCGGATCACGCGAGCGCGCGCGTCTCGTCCTAAGGACGATCGCCCCGAGCGGGCGTGGCACCGATCACTGACGCACGATCCCGCTAACGACTGTCGGGCGCCGCGTGAGGTTGTCCGCCAGGGACCGCTTGAGCCAATGCCGGCGCGATCTCTGCCAGGCCTTGCGGCAAGCCGCGTTGCAGCCAACCTTGTGAGGGCAGTGACGGCAGCGCGAGGAGGCGTGGAGATGGCGCAGAACGATCCGGCAGAGAGCACGCAACCCGGTGCGCAGCCGCCGCTTCCTGTCGTCTGGCTGGTGGGCAAGACGGGGGCAGGCAAGTCGTCCCTCGTGCGGGCCCTGACCGGCCTTGACGGGATCGAGGTCGGCTCGGGCTTTCGCCCCTGCACACGGAGCTCGGCCGTCTTCGACTTTCCCGGCGATGGTCCGGTCATGCGCTTTCTCGATACCAGGGGACTTGGAGAGACGGCGTACGATCCGGCCGAGGATCTCGAATGGATCGAGCATCACGCGCACATCGCGCTCGTCGTCGCCAAGCTGACCGACCCGGTGCAGGACCCGGTGATCGAGGCGGTGCGAAAGATGCGCAGGGCCCGACCGTCCCTGCCGGTCCTGCTGGTGCTGACCGGTGCGGATCTGGTTGACGAGGCCGCTGCAGCCCGGGCGGCAGCGGCGATCCGCAAGCCCGTCGCGGCCGCCGCCGGCGGACCGGTGGCCGAGGTGATGCTGAGCCTGCGCGAGAGCGAGGCGGACGGGGCGGGCCTGCAGCTTCTGCTGGATCATCTCGCCGCGGTTCTGCCGCGGGTCGCCCTGCTTCTGGGCCGCGAGCGGGCGCGCGACGACGAGGGACGGCGCTTTCTGGAGAACCGCTCGCGGATCTTGCGCTTCGCCTCCTCTGCCGCCGGGGCGGACATGGTGCCGGTGATCGGCGCGGTCGGCGCGCCGACGGTCCAGGCGGCGATGCTCGACTGGCTCGCCCGCCGCTACGGGCTGACCTGGTCGCGCACGCTGATGCGCGATCTCGCGGGCCTGCTCGGGGCCGGCATCGCGGTTCGGTTCGGGGCCGGCTACGCGCTGCGGCAGGCAGTCAAGCTCGTCCCCGTGGCAGGGCAGACGATCGGCGCGGCCGCCTCGGGCGCGTTGGCCTTCGCCACGACCTACGCTCTCGGCCGGGCCGCGAGCTACTACCTCTACCGCACGAGCATCGGTGCCAGCGTGGATCCCGAGGACATTCGCCGCCTCTACACCGAGGCTCTGACACGGGCGCGCGGTGCAGATCCTGACTGATCTCGCGCGCCGCCTGCGGCGCTGGGATCTCGCGATCCAGCTGGTGGCCTTCGTCCTGCCGATCGCCGGGCTCGCCATCCTCGGGGCCTGGGGGCTCGTCCGGTCCGGCGGCTGGCTGACCTTCCTGCTGGTCACTCTTGCCGTGAACCTGCTGGCCTGGGGCGTGCGCCGGACGGCCCGCCGCCCCGCACGCCCTGGGGATACGGATGGCGACGCAGCAGCAAACGATCCGGTCGCGCGCCCGCATGTCGATCTGGATCCGGACTGGGGCGATGCGGATCGCGCGGCCTTCGACGCGGCCCGGCGGCTCGTCGCACGTCGCCTGCGCGAGCCGGTCGCGTGGGCCGAGTTCCAGCGGCTCGCCGGGGAGGTGATCGCGGAAGTCGCGCGCGCCATGCCGGGCGGCAAGGGCGCTCTCGATTTCACGGCGCCCGAGGCGCTCCTGCTCGTGGAGCGGGTCGCGGCCCGCTTCCGGGGGGATCTGCGCGCGCTCGTCCCGTTCTCCGACCGGGTGCGCCTCGCACACCTGGCGTGGGTCTGGCGCAACCGTGCGCGTCTCCGCCAGGGCCACGATCTCTTCGAGATCGCCCGGCACGGCGTCCGCCTGGCCACGCATTTGCCCGCCGGCCTCGTGGGACTTCTCGATGCGGCGCTCGGGACCCGATCGCAGAGCTACCTTACGGCAGAGGGCCTCGCCGCGCTTCAGGCCGTGCTTCTGGAGGAGATCGCCCGAGCGGCGGTCGATCTCTATTCGGGACGCCTGCGCTTCTCGGATGCGGAGCTTCTCCAGATCCAGGCTGCCGGCGCCGAAGTGGATCGCGCGCGTCGCGCCGCGCCGGACGCGCCCTTGCGCGTGGTCGTCGTCGGGCAAGTCAGCGCCGGCAAGTCGAGCCTGATCTCGGCCTTGGCCGGCGAAGATCTCACAGAGACGGATCTCGCCCCGACCACCGAGACGGAGACCGCCTACCCGGTCGAGATCGACGGTCAGCCGTGCCATCTTGTCGACACGGGCGGGCTCGACGGGAGCGCGTCGTGCCTCAAGGCCCTCGCAGAACAGATCCGCGCGGCCGATCTCGTGCTCTGGGTCCTCCGGGCCGACCGCCCAGCGCGCGCGCCCGACCGGGCGCTTCTGTGCCGAATCCGCGCCCTGTTTGACGCCGAGCCGGAGCGACGGCCGGCACCGATCGTCCCGGTCGTGACCGGGATCGACCTGGTGGTCGACGGGTGGCCCTTTCCGGAGCATCGGCTTGATGCGGCGGCCAGGGCACGGATTGGCGACGTCGTGCAGGCGATTGCGGACGATCCCGGCCTTGCGGAGGCCGTGCCTGTCTCGCTCGCGGAGCCGTCCTGGAATGTCGCCTCGGTTCTGGCCGCGCTCGCCGAGACCTTTCCGGAGGCCCTGGCCGTACAGCGCAACCGCGCCCGCATCGCCGGACGGCCTGCGGGCCTCGCCGCGGCAAAGACGGATCTGCGGCGTGCCGGTCGGGGGATGGTGAGCGGGGCCGGACGGCTCGGACGGGCATTCCTGCACCGGCGCGGACGGGGCGACCCCCCCGGGCCGGGCGGAGGGATGGAATGACCGGCCTTGGCTTCCACAAGGCGTTGATCGTGAGAGGATATTCGGTGTCAAGCTGAGGTTCCAGTCGGCGCCGAGTGGGAACCCGCCCTTGCGTTGATTCATCGTCTACGAGCGACGCCTCAGGCAGCACTGCAGATGGGTCCCTGTTGGGCGCTTATCCGCAGGTCAGTAGAAGTAAACGGCTTCCGCTCTGAGCACGGTTTGACCGCTCTCGTCGAAGAGTTCCAGTTGCGTCCCGGCAATCTTCCAGCGGGCCACTCGCGGCAATGTCTGCGCAAGCGCCGTCTCCAAGGCGTCCAGCGGTGGCGGGCATGCCATTCTGGTCATTGCCGCGGTGCCGAAGGAGAGGCTGTCGCCTTCTGTCGCATAGTCGCCGCGGATCTCGTTGCACCCCACGGTGGCGCCGAACGTGGCCTTGTCCCCGGTCCGCAGGATCAGGTGAGGCTCGCGCCGGTTCTCGACCGGGGTCGCCGTCTGCCCTGCGATCTCCAGGATTTTCCAGTACGTGTTCGTCAACTCCGCAGCGTTCCTTGGACCCGCGTAACCGCCCGTCGTCGCGCAGGTCCACTCCGGCTCGAACCGCGAGAAGCTCACGATCTCCAGGTGCGTGCGGTCGGGCCCGTCCATCGCGGGGCGCATTGCCAGACGCCCTTGCAGCGCAGCCAGGACCGGGGCGCCGGGCTTTTGCCCCTCGAGGCGGGTATAGGCGCGCTCGGCCTCGACATAGGCGCCCTCCGTTGCGACGGGGTAGGACCGGCCGGTGAGGCATTCGGTGAATGTCGCGGCATCCGCCATGGAGCGGAACATGCCGGTCAGGAACTGTGTGTCCTGGGCCGGTTGCAGGTGGCCGGCTTCGAGATCATGGGAAGGATCGCCCTCGATCGGGGTCCCGTCGTGGTCCATGACCATGAGCCGGAGGTCGCCGCCGGGGAGAACCTCGAGCGCTACGGGGGCCGCGCGCCCGCCGCGCAGCACGATCGCGTCGCGGGCGGGGTCTGCGTGCCAGCGGCCCCTGTCGTATGCAGGTTCCCCCGCGCCATGGGTCTGGCGCAGATGGTAGACCTGGTCCGGCCACAGATCGAGGTGCCACGCAAGGCCCGGCCCCGAGGCCAGGGGCGTCGTGCCGGTGAACGTCGCGGGCAGCGTCAGACCTGGCGCCGTGTGCACCCGCTCCGTGCGGCCGCGCGGCGTCGAGACCGGGCGCAGGATGACCTCTACCCGTGTCGGGGCCTCGCGGGTGATCACCGCGGCGTGGGTGTCCGTCGTCATCAGAAGCCGGTCGCCCAGGCTGACGCGCGCCCGGACGGAATAGGTGTGGCGCGTGTCGATCGAGGCCGGATCGAAGGCCAGCGAGAAGCGATAGGGCGGAGCGCCGAGGTTTGCCTGAGTGTCGGTGGCGATCACCACGGAGGGCGCATCGGCCACCGACACGTCTTCCAGCGTCACCTCCAGAACCGCGCCGGGCGGCAGCTCGACGCGTTCGGCATGGGTCACAGTGCCCGTGACTGAACCCGTGACTGAACCCGTGACTGAGCCCGTGACGCGCCCGTCCTCCGCTTCAGACGGTCCGGCCGGTCCGATCTGCGCAAGGGCGAGCGCGGTCACGAAGAGCATTGTCTTCGCGACGAGGCTTTCCAATCTCCCGGGGCGCATGCGTCAGGCCGAAAGAATGCGGGACTTCTGGGTGGCGAACTCTTCCTCGGTCAGAACGCCCTTTTCCTTCAGTTCCGCCAGCTTCGCCAGCTCGTCCGCGGGCGAGACCTGAGCGACCGACCGGATGTAGTCACGGCGCGCGTCTTCAATGCGCGCCATCGCATCGGCCGCGTTCTCCTGCATCCGGTCGCCACGGGCGATGATATAGACCAGAACGCCCAGCCATGGGATGATGATGACGAAGCCGACCCAAAGCGCCTTTGCGATGCCGCCCATGTCCTGCGACCGAAAGATATCGGCGACCACCGAGATCAGCACCCAGATCCAGGCGACGAGCAGGAAAAGCAGGAAGATCGACCAGATCACGTCGAAAAAACCGATGCTGTCTTCCATGGAGTGTCCTTTTCGATTCTGCCGGCGACCTGCGCCGGGCGTCATGTCACGCTGAAAGTAACCGGCTTTTGCCGGAGTCAGGGCGTGCGTCCGACCTGCGAACGGCCGCGCCGGGGCGAAAGGCGCGGCCCGTCGGGGGCCTGTCGGCCGGTCTGCCCGCCCGGGCCGCCGCGCTGCGCCGCGATCCGTCTCAGTCGCGCTTGCCCAGGACCTGCCCGACGATCGCTGTCAGCGCCCCGCCACCTACGGCGCCACCGGCCAACTGACCGATGAGCGCCCCCAGATCCAGTCCGCCGGCCGCTGCGGCAGCCGGGTCAGCCGCCCCCCCGAGCAACGCGCCGACCAGCGAGCCGCCGGCCACGCCGCCCACGGCGCCCGACAGAAGCTTCGGCAAAAGCGCCATGCCCGCGGTCTTGACGATCTGGCCCGTCGCTCCGCCCCCCGCCATGCCGGCCACAGCCTGCACGACCAGTGCCACGATACCTTCCATCGATGTCTCCTTCCTGCGGGCACGCCGTCAGCGGCCCTTCCCTGTCAAGTGTCCATGCCGATCGACCCGGTCGCGCGCTCATCGTCTCCGCGCCCGGGCCATCAGTTGGGTCCGCCCGGTCCCGCTACTTGAAGAAGGTGAACGGCGGCGCCGGGGGCATGCCGCCATCGAGCTTGCGCGGCAGATCCTCGCGCATCGGCTTGTCGAAGCCGCGGGGGATGTAATACCACGGCACGATCATGTTCTCGTGGTAGGCGCGCCCCACGATCGGGCCGTCGAGCGAGCCCTCGTGCAGGTACATGGCCCCTTCCCACAGCGCGGTGTAATCGGCGAAGCCGATCGCCTGCTGCTCGGGATATTCCGGCGCCACGTAGAAGGTGCCCTGCGGAGTCTCCAGTTTCCCGTAGAGCGGGATGTCGACATTCTCGACGACGTTCGAGGGCCAGGACTTGATCGTGGTCCATCTCACCGACCCGCCGAGCGCGTATTCCATCCGCCCATCTGCGTGAATGTAGGCGTAGTTCGTGATCTCCTCGGCGATCGAGAGATCGGGCTTGCGCCAGAAGCGCAGGCGGAACATGTCGCCATTGTCGAGATAGGCGTTCTGCCAGATGTAGTGGCCTTCGAGGTGATCGGGCGTGCGCAGGTTGCCCCACTGGTGCTCCCACCAGGCGAGGCCCTCGACCTCCATCTCGCGTCCGTTGACCATGACGGGGCCCGAGATCATCATTTTCGGCGCGATCGTGTAATACGAGATGCCGTAGACCGTCTCGGGGTTGTGGCGGCCCGTGCGCGACACGTCGTAGCCTTCGTTTTCGAGGCCCCATGGCGTGTTGAAGATGTAGCCCGGCGCGTAGACCTTGCCGGTGATGTCCATGCTGAAGGGCACGGAATTGCGCTCGGGCGCGGCATTCACCACGTTGGCCTTGAATCGCCACGTCTCGTCGGCGGCACGGTAGCTTTCCTCCATCTCGCCATGCTCCGGTGTGCCGATGCGATAGCGGAACCAGAAATCCTCCTTGGAGGCGTCGCTCGGCGACCCATCGGCGACGAATTCGCCGGGATAAAGCGTGACGGCCGGCTGGAATTCGCCGGTGCGCAGGTTGTGCAGCGCGAAGAAGACGTTCTTGACCGGGCGCTGAAGGCCCTCGTCCCAGCCCGAGAAAAGGGTCATCCAGAAGAGGGTATAGGGCTCTTCGGTGGCCTTGTCGTAGACGAAGGCGCTGAAATAATACCATTCGCAGTATTCCGGGCCTCGATAGATCGGCCCGTAGTGGTAGCGGTGATCACGCGGGAACCTGTAGAGTTCGTGCCCACTTTCGGTCTCGATGCCGTTCAGCGGCCCCTCGCCGAAGGGCGTGGCATTGCCGCTGCCGGCCGGGGTGGGAGGATATTCGGGAAAACCCCATTCGTATTTGCGCGGCGAACTCTCGCCCTTCATCTGCGCCCAGACACTGGCCGGTGCGGCGGTCAGTGCGGTGCCCGAGGCGAGCAGCTTCAAAAGCAGTCTGCGATCCATCTTCGGCGGCTCCTTTTCGAAATTCAGACGGAAAAAAACGCCTGGGCCTCTCGCTGGCGGGGCCGGCAGCTGCACTTTGTACGCTGCGTATCATTCGCGTCCGGGATCTCTGCTGTCCAATGCATACTTGGGTGCCGACAATGTCGTTTTGGGCATGGGCGAGCCGGAGCGCCGTGCACCGATGCGGTTGGTGCCCGCACCCAGCGGCATCTTGCGTGCCGTGACGAGTCCATGACGCTCAGGCGGCGCTCGCCGTGGCGCCGACGGCGATGAACATGCCGGGCAGGCGGCATGGCACGGGGCCGCTTTAAGGGGCGCGCCGTCGGGCCGGATGGGCGTTCTCTCTACACCGGGGTTTCGCGCGAAGGCGGCTGGCGACACGTCATGCCCAGCGAGCGGCCTGGCGATGGAGGCCTGTGCCCGGCACCATTGCAGCCAAGCGGCACAACGGCACGGCCACGACGTGCGGCTCATCCGCGACAGGCGGATTGAGCCTGCTTCTTTCCACGGCATGCATGAAAGGCATTACAGATGGACAAGAGTGCATTGGACTCCGGATCTGCCCCATGCAATGGCACCACCGGAATCTGCGTGTTTTCATGAGCAAGCCGTGCTTCGGGTGGCCGATGCAGGGCATTGAGGAATGAAACCGGCGCAGAGAACAGGCGGAAAGGATTCGCGAAATGGACCGCAGACTTCTTCTGCAATTGCTTGCTTCGGGCGTCTCGTTGACGGCCGCGCCAACCGCTGTCTGGGCGCAGCAATCTGAACGAGACTCCCAGAGGGTGACGCGCCACCCCAATGCCGGAGGAAAGGGCAGCCTGCCGCTTTCGACCCGGGAAAGCCTGCTGGCCGAACTGAGAGAATTGCAGTCGGCGACCCGGGCGCGGAGACGCCGTTATTGCCACCTGACGCAGCCCGGCTGGCCGGATGGCGCGAAAATCGCGGTCAATTTCACGTTCGACGTCGACCATGTCCTGAGCCGCACGGCGAACGACGAGCCGCCCATGCAGGTCGCCAAGGGCGAATTCGGAGGTCGTGTGGGTGCATGGCGCACGCTCGACCTGCTCGAGCGCCACGGGATTGTCGGAACATTCTTCACGCCCGGACGCACGGTGCATCTCTATCCGGCAGTGCTTCACGAGATCGCCGAACGCGGGCACGAATTCGCAGATCACATGTGGGAACACTATGTGCCGGCGGATCCAATGGTTCAGCGCGATCACATGCTGCGCACGCGCGATGCGCTGACCGAACTGGCGGGCCGCCCGCCCGTCGGAACGCGCAGCAATTACCCCGACGACCTCGTGCTGGACATGGGCTACATCTACAATTCCCATGGCTTCGCCGCGCCGCTTCCGTACAAGCTGAAGCACGACGACAAGGAGCTGCTGAACCTGTCGGTTCACCTGGCGATCGACGATGCGATGTATTTCAATTACGGCTGGATCGGCAGCGCCGCATCGGCCCAGCGCCTTTCCGACCAGGAGCTGGTTCTGGACATCTGGTGGCAGGCCTTCGAGCAGCAGTACGACGCGGGCGGCTACCTGAACATCGCCCTGCATCCCTTTATCATCGGTCACTCCGCGCGCATCGCAATGCTCGACGAGTTGATCACCCGAATGAAGAGCCTGCCCGGCGTCTGGTTCGCCAGCTCGGAAGAGGTCGCGCGCCACTGTCTCGCTCTTCCATCCGACGCTTTCGCCTGCAACGAGGAGTGACGCCGTTATGCCATGGAAATCGGGTTACACGATCTCGGACGAGATCGCCCTCCGGGATGACGAGATCACCTGGCCCTCGGATAACCGCTGCGCGGTCAACGTCACCGTGGCGCTCAGCACCGCCGTCCTGCCGGACGGACTCCTTCCGAGGGATCTTTCGGGCGACGATGCAGAACTGGGCTTCGGGGCGGGGCTCGACGCGCTTCTCGCGGTCCTCGATCGGTTCGACATCCGTGCGACGTTCGCTGTGCCTGCCGTCATCGCGGCGGTCGAATCCGACCGGGTGCGCCGACTGGCCGACGCCGGCCACGAGATTGCGGCGCTCGGGTTTCGGCATGAAGACCCGACCGACCTTCCGCCGGAGGTGGAGCGTGTCCGCCTGATGGCCACCGCTTACGCGATCGGCGAAGCGACAGGACAGCCTCCGGCAGGATGGTACGGACTGCCCCGTCAGGGCGACAGGTATGCGGCGGGCTCGGTCAGCCCCAATACCGTCGACCTGTTGATCGACGAGGGATTCGAATATCTTGGAAATGGCATGGCCGACGACGTGCCCCACTATTGGGTGACCGACCCCGAGCCGCCGAGGGCACTGGTCACAATGCCCTATTCGTATCATTCAGATGACCAGTTCTTTCTGCAGTTCCCGCCTCTCGCGCTTGGCGCCGGATCCGGAATCGAGCACCCGGAGGTGCTGGCCAGCAACTGGCGCTCCGCGTTCTCGGCCCAGTACGACAGCGGCCGCATGTTCACGATGACACTGCATCCGCACCTCATCGGGGCCCTGCACCGGATAAAGGTGCTCGAGGAGTTTCTTGCATCCGTGAAGCAAAGGGATGGCGTGTGGATCGCAACCGCGAAGCAGTGCGCCGACCACTGGCGCGCGCAGCATCCGCCAGAGACACATCTGCGGCTCGCGCCGTCGATCTGGGAAGCTTGACCGGGACGGCCGTCGCTCAGCAACATCGCGCATTCGGGCGGGCGCCGAAACGCGCCCGGGATATCGCGGCATCCTCGGTCCCGAGCTCCGGCAATTCGCGATGTGATGTCTCCGGTTCTCCGGGGAAACGGCCGCGTGGCACCTGGCGAAATGCGCAGGGGGGGCGGCGCTTGTGCTCACGCCGCGACCTGGACGGAAGACACCCGCAAACGAACGAGATGCGAGTCATGGAAAGGGGCGAGATGGACGGGAACAGGCTGAGAGAATACGCGGGCCTGATCGTCGTGGCCCTTCTTGGCAGCACGGCCGCCGGCGCACAGACGTTCGAGAACGACAGCGGCGGTTCGGCCCGGTTCTACGGACAGTTCAGCCCAAGCTATCTGAGCTTCGACGACGGAGAGAAGACGACGGGAAACCCTGTCGACAACTCCAACTCCAACACCCGGCTCGGGGTCGTCATCAGCCAGCCGATGCCGGACGGCGATCTTGTCTTCACGTTCGAGACGGGCCTCGGATTGCGCCAGAGCGCGCTGGTCTCGCAGACCACCACGCCCCCGGCGCTCGACTGGCGCAGGACCGCCCTTCGCAGGCTCGAGCTCGCCTACACGGCCGGCTTTGGCACGCTCGCGATCGGTCAGGGGTTCATGGCCACAGACAACGTGGCGACGCTCGACCCGACGGGCACGGCCCTCGTCGTATCGGTCGGTGTTTCGGACGCGGCCTTTGCATTCCGCGAGGAGTCCGGTGCCCTGTCCGACATCCGCGTCGTCGACGCGTTCAAGGATTTCGACGGCGGTCGCCTGTTCAGGATCCGCTACGATACGCCGACGTTTTCGGGTTTTTCCGCTGCGGCATCTTACGGGCGCAACGTCCTCGCCGAAGACGATGACACCGACTATTACGATATCGCGCTCCGGTGGTCCGGCACGCACGGCGACTTTGCTCTGGCCGCCGCGGCGGGCTACGCTTGGGAAAGCGAGGGCGAAAGCAGGGCCCCCGGCGTGAGGCCGGGCGATGTCACCACGAACGAGCGCTTCTCGGGCTCCTTCTCCGTGCTGCACACCCCGACCGGAGTGAACCTCAGCGGCTCGGCCGGGGGCGATCCCGATGGCGGCAGCTATGGCTTCGTGCGAGCCGGATGGGTCGACGACCTGATCGCGCAGGGTCCGACCGCCTTCGCGGTCAGCTACTACGGCGGACGCGATCTGGCCACGGAGAACTCGTCATCCGAGGGCGTTGCCATCGCGGCCATGCAGACCTTCACCGATCTCGATGTCTATCTCGGCTACCGGGAATATTACTACGATGACGATGCCGCATCCTATCAGGATGCGAGCAAGGTCTTCGTGGGCGCGCGCTACAGGTTCTGACTGAAGTGATGCGGTGGATGCCCCCACCCAGCGGCATCTCGTATGCCATGATGGTTCCATCGGAACCGAACGGAGGGCACATCGATGACGACGACGATCA
>LJNT01000017.1 GCA_001314685.1 Rhodobacteraceae bacterium HLUCCA09 | reverse complement strand
CGCGGTGCGCCCCGTCGCGCCGAGCAGGTCCATGTAGAGCTGCGCCTGCAGGTCCCACCCCTCGCGCATGCGCAGACGGCGCCGCCGGCTGCCGCCCGACTTGTAGTCGATGACGAGGCTGCGCCCGTCTGCCAGCGTGACCACGGCATCGGCCTTGCCCCGAAGCGCGAGGCCGTGCGCCTCGCCCTCGAGCAGCGTCTCGGCCGCCGCAACCTCCGCCTGGCCGGCGGTGAGCATGTCGCGCCAGGCATGAGCGGCACGCTCGGTCTCGGCGGCGAGGTGGCGGCGGTCCACCGACCAGTCGGGCAGGTCGTAAAAGTGCGCTGCGCGCGTGACGGCGTGGTCGAAGGTCTCCTCGAACGCAGCCGCAAGCGCGTCGGCCTCCGGCACCGTTCCAGCCGGGAACAGGATCTCGAACGCGGCATGGGCGACACTTCCGCGGCTGAGCACGTCTGGCGCTTCGGCGACCCAGGTGAGATCCTCCGCCTCGATCTCGGCCAGAAGCCACGCCAGCGGGCTGACCAGCAATTTCTCGAGGCGTGAGGGTGATTGCGGCTTCGGTCGGCCCTCTTCATCCCTACGCAGGACCAGCAGGTCGCGCCCCAGGGCGATCTCGCCCGCAGGCGGAGGGGCGGGCCACGGCGGTGCGGGTGGCACGGGTGTCGCCGCGCAGGGCCAGAGGGCCGGATCGACGGGCAGATCCTCGACCAACGCATCGGCGCCCTTTCGGCCGAGACAACGCGCGAGGAGCGTGACCAGCGGCGCGGGCGCCTGGGGGCTGCCGTCGAGCGCGCGCCGGGGCACAAGTCCCATGATGCCCTCGGAGGCGACCGCAAGCTGGCGTCGCATCAACTCCATGCGTTCGGCGAGCCGGTCGGCGCGGCGGCGCATTCTCAGGCCGCACTCCCGGGCGATGACATCGACCTCGGCGTCGAGGAAAACGGGATTGACCCCTGGCGTGGCGGGATAGCGGTCCCCCGCGAGCCCCAGGACGATCAGCCGACGGGCTGTCCGCCACGGTGCCTCGTCGGCCCGGAGCACCGTTACGCCCTCGACGGTGCGGGCGCCGTCGGTCAACTCGGTCGGTGCGGGCCGTGCGGCGTCCAGCAGGTCCGCCCAGGGAACGGCGACCTCGCCCGCGAGCCCGGCGGCCAGCGCGCGAAGGCGCGGCGCAAGAGGGGCCTCGACAAGCGCGGCGATCTTCTCCAGCCGCTCGGCCAGCGCGCCGGCCGTCTCGACAGGGGCAGCGACCGCGGCGAGCAACGCCCTTCCGCGCGCGTCGGGCTCCGGCCGCCCGGGCTGGTCCATCGCCCGACGGGCGAGCGCCGCAGCGGTCGCCCCATCCCACGGCATCAGCGGCGAGAGCATCAGGCTGGCCCGCGCGGAGGGCGCGCCCCCGGGGCGGAGCACGGCCAAGAGATGGCGGACCGCCTCCGTGACAAGGTCGCGACCGCTGGTGTCCGGCAGCCCCGAGAGGGGCACGCCGACCCGGTCGAACGCGGCCGCGACGTCCGCGACATAGGTGCTCTCGGCAGGAACCAGCAGCGCAATCTCCTCGGGGACCGCCACGGTGCCCCGGTCGAGCATCTCCTGCGCCACAGCCGCGGCGACCTGCGCTTCGGCCGCGGCATCGCGCACCGCGATCGTCCTGACCGAGGCACCCGCCGCGCTTGCCCCCTGCAGCAGGCCGGCCTGGAGTTGTGCCAGCGGTCCGCGTCCCGCCGTCCGGCCTCCCGGCTGCCGCATGCGCTCGGCCTCGGCCACCTCAGGCGCGACCGGTCCGTGATGCTGACGCAGCAGGTCGAGAAGGGCACGATCGGCCTCCGTCCAGCCCGGATGCGGTCCGGCCTCGATCACCGGCAAGGCGTCGAGAGCATCTTCGGCCCGGCAGGAGAGCGCGTGGCGGAGTGGCGCCAGCGCATCGGGCACCGCGCCGCCCGCCGCCACCCAGAGATCGCGCAGCGCCCCCAGATGCCGAGCCGCCCGGCTGCTCGCCGGCAGACCGGTCGGGTCGGCCAGATCCGGATCCATCCCCGGCACGGCGGCAATGAGTTCCGCGAGCGCTGCCTCCACCGCGGCGGACGTCTCACGCGGCGCTGCGGCGTAGCTCGTTGCCCACGGCCAACGCGGGTCTCCAACCACCGACGAGATGTCGAACGGTCCGGTCCGAGGGGCGAGGTACGTCTCCGCGAGCAGATCCGGTGTGACGCGCCGCGCGGCGCCGGTGAGGGGGTGGACCGTAACGGGAGGATCAATCAGCGGCATGGCTCCCTACTCGTGGACGTGATCGGCTTCGATTTGTGGTGCAGGGTGGCGGCAGAATCTGCCGGGAAGATGGCAGCCAAACGCCACCGGCGTCTCCGGGGAGCTGGACCTTGCGTCACTCTGGCTGCCCAGCACCGGATTTCCATATTTCGAACAAAGAACCGCACCGCTCTCCATTGATCAATATCGCGCTGGCCCTCCCGCGGGGTCGACGCATTGGTCCGGAGGCGATTGATGGAACAGGTCGGGCTTTCCTTTCGTGAACTGATCCTCGCCGCTGCCGGTCTGTTGCGGGAAGAATGGACGCCCGGCGCGGTCAGTCTCATTCTCGCCGCGCTCGCGGTCGTCGCCGCCCTGGCGCTCGTCTGGCGGGACAGGCAGCGACGGCGCGCGCTCCTTTGGGCTCGCCGGACAATTTGCATGGCAGAGGATCGTCGCGATTTCGTCGGCAAGGTCGTCGACGTGCATCGCGAGATGACCGAGGCGCGCGATGCGCCAGAAGGCCGGCCCGGCTTCCTTCGCGCATCGGAATATCGCCGCCCCCTCGGTGTCGCATGGGGCGAGTATCACGAGACCATGGTGCACCCGGAGCCGGGGAGCGACGATGTCGTGCGTAACAGCCTGCGTCCCAACGCCTTCTTTGACGCGGAGGATCTCGGCTTCGACGGCGGGTGGTGGCGCATCCTGCCGGGCCTGTTCGTGTCCGTCGGGCTGCTGCTGACCTTTCTCGGTCTGATTGCGGCGCTCACCGCGATCGGAGGCGCCGAGATTACCGACGACAGCCTACGCGAGCTACTCAACGCCGCATCGGCCAAGTTCATCATGTCGCTGACCGGGCTGGCCTGCTCCATCGGGCTGACGCCGGTATTCGATCGCCGCGCCGATCCGTGACAGCGCCGGCGTGGTAATCGCCGCGCTCTCCGTCGCCGGCGCCCGGCTCGACGATGTCCGGCGCGATGCCTATCTCGCCGAGGTCCGCACCGCGGCCGCGCGACTCAGCGCCAAGCTCGGGATCGCCGACGCCGCCTGCGCGGCGACGCCGCGACCGCTAAGACGCGCCGGCAACCCGTGCGCCGTCGACCCAGACCGCGGCGATGTTCGCGCGGGCGGTGCCGTAGAGCAGGCGTTCGAGCCTGCGCACAGGCGCCTCCGGCCCCGAGAGGCCCCAGGCGGCGAGCCCGCCGAGGCGCGCGGCGGGGTCGATCAGCAGCGCGTCGAACCGCTGCCCCGGCGCGAGGCGACCCACGGGCAGGCCGAGCACGTCCGCCCCGCCCGCGGTGGCCAGCCAGAACGCCGTCGCCGCGTCGATCCGCGCCTCGGGACAGGCGCTGCGCGCGTCCGGGGGCAGCTCGGGATCGGTGCCGGATTCGAGCATCCGCGCGGCGACGAGCGCCTGGCGCGCGGTCTCCCACACCGTCGCCGCCGGCCCGCCGGAGATGTCGCTGCCGAGCCCGACGCCGAGGCCCAGCCCCAGGGCCTTGCGCAGGGGAAACACGGCGCCCGCGAAATAGGCGTTCGACAGCGGGCAATGGGCCACGCCGGTCCGCCGCTCCGCCATCCGCCGCATGTCCGACTCCGACAGCAGGCAGCCATGCGCGAGCACCGACCCGGGTCGCAGCAGGCCGAACCGGTCGAGGCTTTCGGTGTCGCTCATGGCGTGGCGGTCGTAGACGTGGTCGTGCTCCCAGTCGCTCTCCGAGACATGGGTGGTCACCGGCACGCCGGTCTCTGCCGCGAGCGCCCCCAGCCCGGCGAGCAGCGCGTCGGTGCAGGCCGGGACGAACCGCGGGCAGATCATCGGCCGCACGCGCGCGTCGACATTGTCGGGATGGTCGCGAATGTGCGCGATCACCGCCCGGGTGCCGGCGAGCGCGGCGGCGGGCGAGTCGTCCCGATAGTCCGGCGGGCAGGTGTCGGGATGATCCATGGCCACCCGGCCGACGAAGGCGCGCTGCCCGGCGGAGAGGCAGATGTCGGCGAGCAGGCAGGTCGCGGCGTCGTGGATCGTGGCGAAATAGACGGCCGTCGTGGTGCCCACCGACAGCAGGTCGCGCACAAGCTGCCCATAGACCCGCCCGGCGAAGGCGGTGTCGGCATAGCGCGCCTCCAGCGGAAAGGTGTATTCCATCAGCCACTCCTCGAGCGGCAGGTCGAGCGCGGTGCCGAGCTGGGGATATTGCGGCGCGTGGATGTGCAGGTCGACCAGCCCGGGCAGCAGGACGGTGCCCGAAGACGCCGTCACGAGCCGCCCGCCCGCGCCGGCGAGCGCCTGCGCATGCGCATCGGTGCCGGCGCGGAGGACGGCGGCGAGCGCGCCGGTGCCGTCGATGTCGAACAGCGCGCCGTCGAGCGCCTCGACCTCCCCCATGGCCGGCGCGTGCAGCGCGTCCGCCCGCAGCAATCGGCCGCGCAGGTCGCCCGGGGGCGTCCCGCTGATGTCGTTCCCGGTCATCGCCCGCGCTCCTTTCCGCCGCCGGCTCACCATCCTCCCGCCCCCGCGCGGTGTCAAAACCCTCCGCCCCGGCGTCGCGCGCTTGCGTAGACAATGCGCAGGACCGCCCACGATTTGAGCAGATCACGGCGCGCTTCGGGAATCGCGGCGGCGGGCCGGGGCCTCGCTTGCGCGTGGCTGCCCCGGTCTGACATTGGGCGGGCCGGCGTCTCGCGCCGGACCCCAGAGGCGGGCACAGAAGGCATGACGACCACGGTCACAGTCGAGTTCACCGGCGATCTGCCGCCCGCGCCCTTCGCCGCCTTCGCCGCTCACCGCGCCGCGCGTCTGTCGGTCGTGCACGAGGTCGTGGCGCAGGACGCGGGCCGGGCGGTGATCCGGCTCACCGGGGCCGCGGCGCTGGTCGAGGCGTTCGAGATGGCGCTGAGCCTCGGTCCGGCGGAGTGCCTCGTGCGGGACGTGCGGCGGCTGGAAACTGCGTCGGGCGGGGGCGCGCGATGAGCGGATGGACGCCGGTCGCGCTGGCTGCCGATCTGCCGCCGGGGACGGTGGCGGGCGTGGTGCTCCGCAGCGAGGAGATCGTGCTCTGGCGCGACGGCGCCGGCCCCCCCCACGCCTGGAAGGATCGCTGCCCGCACCGGGGGATGAAGCTGAGCTTCGGCTTCGTCCGGCGCGACCGGCTCGTGTGCCTCTACCACGGCTGGGAATACGGCGCGGATACGCGCTGTGCGCTGATCCCGGCGCATCCCGACCTCGACGTGCCGGAGACGATCCGCGCCACGCCCTGGCAGGTGGCGGAGACCGGCGGTCTGCTCTGGGTCGGCTCGCGGGACGCCGGCCAGCCGCCGGACCTGCCCGAGGCGATGCCCCTGCGCAGCCTGTTCCTCGACGCGCCGCTCGACACGGCCCGCACGCGGCTGCGCAGCGGCGGTCTGCCGGGCCTCGGCGAGGTGGACCTGATCGGGGACGGGCCGCTTCTGCGTTTCGCGCAGGGCGGGCACCTGTTCGCGGTCGGCGGACACGAGATCGGCCCCGCCGCCTGCGCGTTGCACCTGACCTCGGACGGCACGGCGGCGGCGCGCGCCGCGCTGGTGCCGGCGACCGCGGCGCTGCGGCGCGAGGTGAGGGCGCAGAGCCGCGGCGCGGCGGCATGAGCGTGCCGGTCCTGTGGACCTACGACCTCGACGAGGCCTGTTATGCCGCACGGCTCACGGCCGCGCTCGCCGGGGCGGAGGTGACGCTGCGGGCGGTGGACGTCGTCCCGGGCGCGGAGACCGGGAGCGCCGCGTTCCGCGCGCTGTCGCCCATGGGCCGGGTGCCGGTTCTGGTGGACGGGAAGGTCGTGCTTACCCAGACCGAGGCGATCCTGACGGACCTCGCGCGGCGCGGGGAGCGGGGCGCCGCGCTGCTGCCGGACACGCCCGAGGCGCTGGACTGGCTGATCTTCGCTGCGCGCGACCTCTCCGCAGCGGGGCGGGCGCGCGCGGCGGCGCTGTTCGGGACGGGCGACGCGAGGGCCGCGGGCGAGGCGCGGGCGGCGCTCCTCGTCCTCGAGGATCGCCTGACGGCGCAGGGCCTGCGCGGCGCGGGGTTCGTCGCCGGAAACACGCCCGGCGTGGCCGACCTCGCCCTCTTTCCGGGCTTCGCGCTCAGCCGCGACTGGGGGCTGGGGCACGAGGCGTTCCCGGCGCTGCGGCTCTGGGCACGGCGCATCCGCATGCTGCCGGGCTTCGTCGGGATGCCGGGTCTCCCGGCCTTTCCCTGAGGCGCCGCCGATGGCCTTCGATCCCGCGACGCTGCCCGATGCCTGCGACATCGCCGTGGTCGGCTCCGGCTCGGGCGGGGCGGCGGTGACGCGCCGGCTGGTCGAGGCGGGCTGGGAGGTGACTCTGATCGAGGCGGGCGGCGACGGGCGGCCCGCCGAGGTCGTCGCCGATCCGACGCAGTGGATCCGCATCGCCGGGACGGAATGGGACTGGGGCCATGCCTACGCCCCCCGGCCGCAGGTGGATGACCGCGCGATCCCCATTCCGCGGGGCCGGATCCTCGGCGGCTCGGGCCAGATCAACGCGATGATGTGGTATCGCGGCCACCCGGCCGATTACGACGCCTGGGCCGAGATGGGCTGCGACGGATGGCGCTTCGAGGACTGTCTGCCGGCGTTCCGCCGCTGCGAGGACTGGCCCGCAGGCGGTGCGCTGCGCGGGCAGGGCGGGCCGCTGAGGGTGGCGCCGCCGGCCGACCCGCACCCGCTGGCGCTGGCGCTGGTCGAGGCGGCGTGGCAGGCCGGGATGCCGGTGCTCGACGACCCCAACGGGCCGTCGAACGAGGGCGCGGCGCTCGCGAACCTCAACATCCGCGCGGGCCGACGGTTCGGCCCGGCGGAGGGCTATCTCGCCCCGGTGCTGGAGGCGCCGAACCTGACCGTTGCGCTGGCCACCCGGGCGCTGGCGATCCTGTGGCGCGGCGACCGGGCGGCGGGCCTGCGGCTCGCCCGGCGCGGCGGCACGGTCGAGCTGACCGCGCGGCGGGGCGTCGTGCTCGCGGCCGGGGCGTTCGAGACGCCCCGCCTGCTGATGCTGTCGGGCGCGGGCCCGGAGGCGGCGCTGTCGCGGCTGGGCCTGCCGGCCCGTCTCGCCCTGCCGGAACTGGGCGAGAATCTCGCCGACCATCCACTGGTGCGCGGCTGCGTCTTCCGCGCGCGCCGGACAATGCCGCCGCCGCGCGACAACGGCGGCGGCGCGATCCTGAACTGGCGCTCGGACCCGGCGCTGCCCCGGCCCGACCTGCACGCCTTTGCGGTGCCCGGGCGCAGCGCGACGGCGGAGGTGACGGCCGACCACGCGCTACCCGACGCAGGCGTCTTTTCCATCGTGCCGGGGCTGATGGGATCGCGCAGCACCGGGCGGATGGCGCTGACCTCCGCCGACCCGGCGGCGCCCCTCCACCTCGATCCCGGGTTCCTCACCGATCCGGCGGACCGCACGGCGCTTCTGGCCGGGATCGAGCAGGCGCTCGACCTCGCCGCGCGGCCCGCGCTCGCAGCCTGGACCGACGGCGCGCTGGCGCCCGGGCCGGACCGGGAGCGGTTCCTGCGGTGCGCGTGCTCGACCTTCTACCACCCCTGCGGCACCGCACGGATGGGCCGCGACCCGGGCGCCGTGACCACCCCCCGGCTGCGGGTGGCCGGGGCCGAGGCGCTGTGGATCGCGGATGCGAGCGTGATCCCCCGCATCCCGTCCTGCAACACCCACGCCCCCGTCACCATGATCGGCGAGCGGGCGGCAGAATTCATCCTGGAGGACGCATGACCGAGCCCGACCTGATTCTTTCCGCCGCTGCGGTGGTGACGATGGACGCCGGCCTGACCTGCCATGCCGACGGCGCGGTGGCCGTCGCCGGGGGCGAGATCGTGGCCGTGGGGCCGCGCGCGGACCTCCTCGCCGCCCATCCCGGCGCCGAGCACCGGGCGATGCCGGAGGCGGTGCTGATCCCGGGGCTGATCAACGCCCACGCGCATTCCGGTTTCCTGCGCGGCACGGCGGAGCACCTGCCGGTCTGGGACTGGCTGACGCTGCACGTGAACCCGATGCACCGCGTCCTGACCGCCGAGGAGGCCGAGGCGGCGAGCGCGCTGTGCTATGCCGAATCGCTCCTGTCAGGCGTGACCACGGTGCTGGACATGTGGCGCTACATGGACCGCTCGGCGCAGGTGGCGGAGACGCTCGGCAACCGGCTGGTGGGGGTTCCCTATGTCGGCGCCCATCCCGACTACGACTACTTCGAGAGCCTCGACGCCAACGAGGCGCTGCTGGAGACGTGGCAGGGCGGGGCCGGCGGCCGGGTGACCGTCTGGGTCGGGCTGGAGCACCTGTTCTATGCCGACGAGGCGGGCCAGCGCCGCGCGGTCGAGATGGCCCTGCGGCACGGCGCGGGTCTCCACACCCATTGCAGCGAGGCGGAGATCGAGCTGGCGGAGTTCGACCGGCGCTACGGCAAGCGCCCGATGCACGTCTTCGCCGATCTGGGCCTGTTCGAGGCGCCGCGCGTCCTGCTCGCGCATGCGGTCTGGCTCGACGACGCCGAGGTGGAGCTGATCTCGGGCCTGCCCGTCGCCGTGGCCCACAACCCGGTCAGCAACATGAAGCTCGCCTCCGGCATCGCCCCCATTGCCGAGATGCTGGCGGCCGGCGTGCCCGTGGGCCTCGGCACGGACGGGGAGAAGGAGAACAACAACTTCGACATGTTCGAGGAGATGAAGGGCGCCTCGCTCCTGGGCAAGCTGCGCCACCGCGACGCCGCGGCGATGGACAGCTGGGAATGTCTGCGCATGGCGACCTCCGGCGGCGCGCGCGCGCTGGGGCTGGAGGCGACGATCGGGTCGCTGGAGCCGGGCAAGCGCGCCGACATCGTCGCGGTGCGGGCCGACACGCCCCGGATGACGCCGTTCTTTCAGACGGGCGAGTGGTTCAACCTGCACCACAACCTCGTCCATGCCGCGCGCGGCTCGGACGTGGCCGCCGTCTGGGTCGACGGGCGGCAGCTGGTGGCGGAGGGGCGGCTCCTGACCGCGGAGATGGCCGACATACTCGGCCGGGTTCGCAGCCTGGCGCCGGGGCACTTCGCCCGCCGCGCCGCCTGGCTGGCGGAGAACCGCACGGTGCAATGGACCGACGGAGAGCCCGCATGACGCTGACGACCGATCCTGTCGCGCTGAACGACTGGTATCCGGTGGCCGGCCTCGGCGCCGCGCCGGGGCGAACCCTGCTGCTCGGGCAGGAGATCGAGATCGACGGCGCCGCCGTGCGCCGCACCGACACCGGCGCCGCGCTCGCCACGCGCGAGAAATGGGGCCTCCTGTTCGCCAGTTTCGGCGCGCCGGAGCGGGAGATCTTCGACATGGCCGAGGCCGCGGAGCCCGACCGCCGCTTCGTGCCCTGCGGCTGGTTCACGCTGCGCGCCTCGCCCCTGCGGATCGTCGAGAATTTCCTCGACATGGCGCATTTTCCCTTCGTCCATACCGGCATCCTCGGGGACGAGCCGCACACCGAGGTGCCGGAGTATCGCAGCGAGATCCGCCGCGACGTGGACGAGGTCTGGGCGACCAACTGCACCTTCTTCCAGTCCCAGATCGCGGCGACGGAGAGCGCGGGCGACTTCGTGCAGCTGAGCTACCGGGTGCCGACGCCGTTCTCGGTGGTGCTCTACCGGGTCTGTCCCTCCGCCCCCGACCGGCTGGACGCGATCGCGCTGCTGATGCAGCCGATGACGGAGGTGCTGACCCGGGCGATCCCGCTGATGTGGCTGGTCGACGACAGGTCGAGCCACACCGAGCTCGTCCGGTTCGAGCAGGTGATCTTCCTGCAGGACAAGATCATCGTCGAGAACCAGCGCCCGCTGCGCCTGCCACTGGAGCCGCGGGCGGAGATCCCGACCCGCGCCGACGGCTCCTCGATCGCCTACCGGCGCTGGCTCAAGGAGAAGGGCCTGCGCTTCGGCACGACCGCGGGCGCGCCGCTGGCGGGGACGGCGTGATGGAGGTGCTGGCGCCCCGGACGCTGGCGGAGGCGGCGGAGATGCTCGCCGCGCCGGACACGCGCGCCATCGCGGGCGGCACGGCTCTGCAGGCGACCTGGGCGCAGGGCGCGCCGCGGCCGGCCCGGCTCGTCAGGCTCGACGCGCTGGGCCTCGGCGGGCTGTCGGTCGCGGACGGGATGCTGCGGATCGGCGCGACGGTGACGCTTGCCGGGATCGAGACCTCGCCGGCGGTCGCGCAGGCGGCGCCGCTCCTCGCCCGCGCGGTGCTCGACGTGGGCGCGCCCGGGGTGCGGCGGCTGGGAACGCTCGGCGGACAGCTGGGCTGGGGCGCGGGCTGCCTGCTGCCCGCGCTGCTGGCGCTCGGGGCGCGGGTGCGCACGGAGGAACAGAGCGTGCCGCTGGCCGACTGGCTGGCCGCGCCGGGCCGGCTCGCGCTCGGCATCGAGCTGCCGGCACAGGATCCGGGGCCCTGGGCCTGGCGCAAGGTCGGGCTGCGCGCCGCGTTCACGCCCGCGGTGATCGCGGTCGCGGGGGCCGGCGGGCGGCTGGCCGCGGGCGGCGGCGTGGTGCGGCCGCAGCGACTCCACACCGCGGAGGCGGCGCTGGCCGCGGGCGCACCCGATGCCGACCTCGCCGTTTCGATCGAGGCGGAGCTCGAGGCACCCGACTGCGCCTTCCGCTCCGCGGCCTATCGCCGCCGGGTCGCGGCGCGGGCCCTGCTCGCGGGGCTGCGGGGGATCGCCCCCGCCGCCGCCGCCGCCGCTCCGACGCCCCGGCCGCCCGCAGGCACGGCGCCGGCGGGGCTGCGTCCCCTGGTGCGCGACACCGGCCGGCCCGACTGGCACCCGCGCGCCGACATGCCGGCGAAGATCGCCGGGCGCGCCGGCTATCTTACGGACGCCCGGGCGCCGGGGATGCTGGTGGGGCGCATCCTGCGCGCCGGGCGGCCGCACGCGCGGATCGTCGAGCTCGACACGTCCGCCGCGGAGACGATGGACGGGGTCCGCGCCGTCGTCACCGCCCGCGACGTGCCGGGGGAGAACGCCTTCGGCATCATGTGGCAGGACCAGCCCGCGCTGTGCGGCGAGGTGGTCCGCTACGAGGGCGACCCGGTCGCCGCCGTCGCCGCGGTGGATGCCGGGACGGCCGAGGCCGCGCTCGCCGCGATCCGGGTCGTCTGGCAGGACCTGCCCGTGATCGACGACCCTGAGGCGGCGCTGGAAGAGGGCGCGCCGGCGCTCCATTCGAAGGGCAATCTCGCCGGCGAGGTGCGGCTCGACCGCGGCGACATGGAGGCGGGCTGGGCGGCGGCGGTGCACGTCGTCGAGGACACCTATGTCACGCCTCGCCAGATGCATGCCTTTCTCGAGACCGAAGGCGGCTGGTGCGCGCCGACGGACCAAGGCGTCGAGGTCCATGTCGGCGGCCAGCACGGCGCGCGCGACCGCGAGCAGCTGGCGCGCATCCTCGCCCTGCCGGAGACGGCGATCAGGGTCGTCACCAGCCCGATCGGCGGCGGTTTCGGCGGCAAGGACGAGCTGACGGTGCAGCCGGCGCTGGCCCTGCTGGCGCTGAAGGCGCGGGCGCCGGTGCGGCTGCACCTGTCGCGGGCGGAGTCGGTGCTGGCCGGGGTCAAGCGCAACCCGATGCGTATCCGGATGCGCACGGGCTGCGACGCCGAGGGGCGGCTGGTGGCGCAGGAGGTCGCGGCGCTGGCCGACAGCGGCGCCTACGCCTCGCTGTCGCCGGCGGTTCTGGAGACGGCGATGGAACATGCCTGCGGCCCCTACCGGGTGCCCAACGTCGCGAGCCACGGGCGCCTCGCCTACACCAACAACGGCGCCGGCGGGGCCTTCCGCGGTTTCGGCGCGAACCAGATGACCTTCGCCATCGAGTGCCAGATGGACCGGCTGGCGGCGCGCGCCGGCCTCGACCCGGCGGAGATCCGGCGGCGCAACCTGCGGGTGCCGGGCACGCCGGGCTATCTCGGTCACCGGGTCGCGGGATCCGAGCGGCTCGCCGAGATGCTGGAGGCCGCCGCCTCCGACCCGCTCTGGCAGCGCGCGGGCGCGGCCGGGACCGGCGTCGGCATGGCGCTCAACCTGCAGGGCAACGGGCTGGGCAGCCTGCCGCGCGACGAGGCGGCGGCGGCGCTGCGCCTCGCGCCGGACGGCGCCGTGGAGGTGCTCTGCGGGCTCGACGAGATGGGCCAGGGGCTCGTGCCGGCGCTGCAGGCATCGGTCGCCGCGCATCTGGGCTGCGACCGCGGGGACGTGCGCCCGGTCTCCGGCGACACCGGGGCGGCGCCGGATTCGGGCTCCACCTCCGCCTCGCGGGGCGCCTTCGTGGCCTGGCAGGCCGCGGCGCGCTGCGCGCCGGGGTTCGCCGCGGAGGTGCTGGCGCGGGCGGCGGCGCGCACCGGGATGCCGGCCGAGGCGCTGCGGATCGTGCCGGGCGGCGTCGGCGAGGCGGCGCGCAACGCGCCCGAGCCGCTGCTGCGCTTCGCCGATCTCGCCGGCGCGCTGCCGGAGGCCGACCTGCCGCATGCGGCGACGCGCTTCGCCTTTCCGAAAACGGAGTACACGCGTGGAAATGCGCGGTTCATCCACTGTTTCGGCGCGACGCTGGCGCGGGTCGAGGTGGACCCGGTCGACGGCACGGTGCGGGTGACCGATCTGACGATGCACACCGCCGCCGGGCCGGTCATCGACCTCGCAGCCTATCTCGGGCAGATCGAGGGCGGGCTGGTGCAGGGTCTGGGCCTGACCCTGACCGAGGACGTGGCCATGCGCGGGGCCCGGGTCGTGACGGCCAACCTCGATACCTACATGGTGCCGACGATCCGCGACGTGCCCCGGCGGCTGCGGGTGACCGCGCTCGAGGGGCTCGACCGGGACGATCCCTGGGGCCCCCGAGGCGTCGGCGAACTGGGCATCGGGGCGGTCACGGCGGCGGTGGCCAACGCGGTGGCGGCGGCGACTGGCTTCTGGCCCGCGGTGGCGCCGGTCCGGCCGGGGGCGATGCTGGAAACCAGGGAGGCGGCCGAATGAGCGAGCGCGCGGACCGGCGGGGGGCCGACTGGGGCGCTGCCCCGGAGCCCGGAGGTATTTTCACGAAGATGAAGGAGCGGGACGGCGCGGGACGGATGGCCTTCGTGCTGGACGGGGAGGCGCTGTCGGTCGAATGCGCGCCGGACCGGGCGCTGACGGCGATCTTGCGGGAGACCCTGGAGAGGACGGCGACCAAGCTCGGCTGCGGGATCGGGCGCTGCGGCGCCTGCACCGTGTTGCTCGACGGGGCGGCGGTCAACGCCTGTCTGCTGATGGCCTGGCAGGTCGAGGGCCGCGCGGTGACCACGGTCGAGGGGCTGGCGGCGGATCCCGGCTGGGCGCCGCTGTTCGACGCGCTGGCCGAGGCGAACGCGTTCCAGTGCGGCTATTGTGCCCCGGGGATCGCGCTCGCTCTCGCGGGGCTGTTCGCGGCCGATCCGGAGGCTGGGGAGGACGCGATCCTGCGGGCGCTCGAGGGCCATCTCTGCCGGTGTACGGGCTATGCCTCGATCCTCGCCGGCGCGTTGCTGGCCCGCGACCGGCTGCGGGCAAGGGCGTGACCGGGCCGCGCACCGAGGGCGCGCGCGCCTTTCTCGCCACCGGACCGAAAGGCTTCTGGATCGGCGGGGCGTGGCGCACGGCGCCGGCGACTTTCGCCACGCACGATCCGGCGACGGGGGCGGAACTCGCGCAGGTCGGGCGGGCCGGCGCCCCGGAGGCCGACGCCGCGGTTGCCGCAGCCGGCGCAGCGCTGGCGAGCCCGGGCTGGGCGGACATGCTGCCGGCCGCCCGCGCGGCGCTCCTGTGGCGGATCGCCGACCTGATCGAGGCGGAGGCCGACGCGCTGGCGGAGATCGAGGTGCTCGACCAGGGCAAGACCTGGGCCACCGCGCGCCACGCCGAGATCCCCGGCGCGATCGGCCAGTTCCGCTACTATGCCGGCTGGGCCACGAAGATCACCGGCGAGACGATCCGCCCCTCGATCGGCCATGCCCCGCCCGGCAGGCACGCGGTCGCGCACACGCTGCGCGAGCCGATCGGCGTGGTGGCGGCGATCGTGCCGTGGAACTCGCCCCTGCTGATGGCGGCGATGAAGCTCGCGCCCGCGCTTGCCGCGGGCTGCACGCTGGTGCTGAAGCCGGCGGAGGAGACGCCGCTGTCGGCGCTGATGCTTGCCGACATCCTCGACCGGGCCGGCCTGCCGCCGGGGGTGGTGAACGTGCTGACCGGCTACGGCGAGGAGGTCGGCGCCGCGCTCGCCGCGCATCCGGGCGTGGCGAAGCTGACCTTCACCGGGTCGACGGAGACCGGGCGGGCGCTCGTCGGCGCGGCCCGCGGCAATCTCAAGAAGCTGACCCTGGAACTGGGCGGCAAGTCGCCGGCGGTGGTGATGGCCGACGCCGATCTGGATCTGACGGTGCCGGGGGTGGCGCGCGGCGTCTTCGCCAATGCCGGGCAGGTCTGCGTCGCAGGCTCGCGCATCTACGCCCATCGCAGCGTCGCCGACCAGCTGGCGGAGGCGCTTGCCGCCCATGCGCGCGGCCTGCGGCTGGGGCACGGGCTGGCCGACGGCACCGATCTGGGTCCGCTGGTCGGCCCCGGCCATCGCGACCGGGTGGCCGCCTACGTGGACGAGGGGCGCGCGGCCGGCGCGGAGGTGCTGAGCGGGGGGCCGTCGGACCTCGGCCCGGCCTTCTTCGCGCCCGCCGTGCTGACCGGCGTTCGCGGCGACATGCGGCTGATGCGGGAGGAGATCTTCGGCCCGGTGGCGACCGTCACGCCGTTCGACGACGCCGAGGAGGCGGTCGCGCTGGCCAACGACACCGACTACGGCCTCGCCGCCAGCGTCTGGACCGAGAGTCTGTCCACCGCCCACCGGATGAGCGCCGCGCTCCGTGCCGGCACGGTCTGGGTGAACGCGCACAGCTATTTCTCGCCCGAACTGCCCAAGGGCGGCCGGGGTCTCTCCGGCTGGGGGGTCGAGAACGGGGCGCAGGGGCTGGAGAACTATCTCGAGACGAAGACGGTCTGCATCGTGGTGTAGCGGGCGGACGGCGCACCGTCCGCCCCGCCCGGCTGGCTCAGGTCTTGTGGAAGTTGGCGCCGAGGCGCATCTGGATGTAGTCGTGCGCGGTCATCGGCTCGTACTTGCCCTCGGGCCCGGCGAGCATCGCGTCGGTGTTTGCCTGGCAGAAGAAGGCCAGGGAGTAGCGCGGGCCGAGGTATTCGTCGGGCTTGGGCATGCGGACGCGGTGCAGATTCGACAGGAGCTTGTCGTCTGACCAGCGCATCAACATGTCGCCGATGTTGCAGGTGATGACCCCTTCGAGCGGCGGCACGTCGGTCCAGCCGATGGCACGGCCCTCGGTGTCCTTGCCCGGGCAGAGCTGCAGCCCGCCGTGCCCGGCCTTCTGGTGCAGGAGCGTCAGGCAGTCGAAATCGGTATGCGCCCCGGCGCGCCAGAACCTGAAGTCCTCGGGCTTGGCGTCCTCCATGCCGAGATAGTGCAGCAGCCGCAGCGTGGACTGGTATTCCGGCACCAGCGGGTCATGCGCCACGGTGAAGAAATCGGTGTCGAAGCCGAGCCTGTCGGCGAAGCAGGACAGCACCTTCATCCCCAGCGCCCAGTTGGCGCGCTCGAAGGCGAGCATCGTCGCCTTGAACCCCGGCACCTCCGCGCCCGTGGGCCAGAGGTCGGCCATGCGCGGCAGGGTGATCTGGTAGCTCTCCTTGTTGTCGGCGGTGCCGGTGGAGGGGCGCACCTGCTCCTTGAATTCCCAGCCGGAATTGGTGCCGGGGCGGAGCGGGTACCGCGCCTTGGTCTCGGCCGGCAGGTCGAAGAAGGCGGCGGTCAGGGCGAAGGCCTCGTCCACCAGCGTCTGCGGGATGCCGTGGTTGGTCAGCTGGAAGAAGCCGATCTCGGTGGCGGCGGTCCAGAGCGCCTCGGTGATCTCGGGCTTGCGGGCGGCGTAGTCGCTCATGTCGATCTGCGGGATCTCCCGCTCGATCTCGACGCCCATCCCGCCGATGCGGGTCTCCTTGTTCAGTTCCTTGAGTGCGTAGGTCTCGGTGCTCATGCGTGGTCTCCGCTGTCTCGGCCCGCGCGGCGGCGGGCGATGAAGTAGTCTCTGTCGGAGCAATGACCTGCGCCGCGCGCGGCGCTGACAGCTTCTACTCCCTGCCCCGGATCGGGGATCATTCGAGGGCGGCGCGGGCCCGGTGGGGCGCCTGTCTCTCCTTTCTGGCGATCATGGCGAGGGTCTCGCGCCGGGCCGTGTCGGCAAGGTCGGCGAGGTCGAGGCCGGGGATGCGGCCGTCGCGCACCACCTCTCGCCCGGCGACGAGGAGATGGCGCAGGGGGAGCGACGCACCGCAGACGACCGGGGCGAGGGCGGGATCGTGCAGGCCCATGGCGCGCGGCGCGGCGAGGTCGAAGACGGCGATGTCGGCCGCCATGCCGGGCGCGAGCCGCCCCACGGCGGGCAGGCCGAGCGCCGCGGCGCCCCCCATGGTGGCCCAGTGGAGCGCCGTGTCCGCGCGCAGCGCCTCCGCCCCGCGCGCGGTGCGGTGGAGCGAGAAGGCGGCGTAGAGCGCGGCACCCATGTCGGCGGCCTCGTTCGCCGCCGCGCCATCGACGGCGAGGGAAACCGTGCCGCCAGCGCCGTGCAGCGCGACCGCCGGGGCGAGGCCCGAGCCGAGCCGGGCGTTGGCCTGCGGACAATGGGCCATGGCCGTGCCGGTCTCGGCCAGAAGCGCGACCTCGCCCGGGTCGCAGTCGACGAGATGGGCGAACCAGACGTCCGGGCCGAGCCAGTCCCGGCCCGCGAGCCAGGGCACCGGGCGCTGGCCATGGCGCGCGAGGGTCGCCGCGGCGTAGGCCCCGTTCTCCGACAGGTGGGAGTGCAGGCGGAGACCGCGCGCCCGGGCCGCGGCGGCGATCTCGCGCAGTTCGCCCGGATCGAGATTGAACACCGGGGTGGTCGGGGCGACGGCGACCCGGGTCATGGCGTCGGGGGCCGGATCGTGCCAGCGGTCGGCGGAGGCGAGCACGCCGTCGAGAAAGGCGTCGAGGCTCTGCACCGGGACCGGCGGCACCTCCGGATCGTCGAAGACGCGGCCGCGCGTGCCTCCGCCCCGCGCCAGCACGAAGCGCAGGCCGAGGCGCGCCGCGGTCTCGAACAGGATGGCGTCGGGGTCGAACGCCCAGCTTTCGGGATAGATGTAGGAGTGATCGCAGACCGTCGTCGCGCCGGAGAGCGCGAGTTCGGCCAGCCCGACGGTCGCCGCGGTGCGAAACGTCGCCTCGTCGAAATGCGGCCACCAGGTGAACGGCACCCGCATCAGCCAGGGGTCGAGCGGCAGGTCCATCCCCGCCGGCACGCCCTTCAGCAGCGACTGGAACAGGTGGTGATGGGTGTTGACGAGGCCTGGGCACACCACGGCGCCGGCGCAGTCGACCACCCGCTCCCCGGGCGCGGGGGCGAGTTCCCCCATCGCCGCGATCAGGCCGTCGCGGATGCGCAGCGCCCCGGCGAAACGTTCGCCCTCGGCCCCGGTCCAGCCATGGGCGATGCCGGTGAGCAGCAGGTCGGTCATCGCGGCGACCTCGGCAGGGACCACGGAAAGAACGCCCGCTGCGCCACCGTGACCAGCTGGAACAGGATCAGCGACAGGAGCACCAGCAGGCCGAGCCCCGCCCACGCTTCCGGCAGGCGGAACATGGAGGTGGAGAACTGGATGAAGAAGCCGAGCCCGGTATCTGCGGCGACGAACTCCGCCACCACGGCGCCGATCACCGCGAGGGTGATGGAAATCTTCAGCGCCGAGAAGATGTAGGGAATGGCGAAGGGCAGCCGGATCTGCGTGATCTCCCGCCAGGCCGGCGCGCGCAGCGATCGCGACAGCTCGATCAGTTCGCGCGGGGTGGCGAGCATGCCGGTCGCGGTGCTGACGACGAGCGGGAAGAAGGCGATCAGGAAGGTGATGACCACCCGCGGCGCGTCGCCGGAGCCGAGCACGACGATGATGATCGGCGCCACCGCGACGACCGGTGTCGACTGGATGACGACGAGGATCGGATAGAGCGCCTTGTTCACCACCTCCGACCGCGTGAGCAGCACCGCGAGCGGCAGGGCGACGACGATCGAGATGAAATAGCCCATCAGCGCGACCCGCAGCGTCGACCAGACATGCGTGCTCCAGCGCTCGATCGACACCGCATCGAACCCGGTGGCGATGCGCGACGGTGCGGGCAGCACGTAGGACGGCACGCCGAACAGCCGTGTCGCTCCCTCCCAGACCAGCAGGATCGCGACGAAGGTCAGGATCGGCAGGGCGCCCGGCGTCCGCACCAGCAGCCGGCCCAGCGGCAGGCTGGCCGCCCGGTCAGGCCGCACGCTTGAGGAGGAGGCTTCGGAGGTGGCCGGCAAAGTCATGCATCACCGCATTCTTCGTGGTTTCGAGACCGCGCGGGCGCGGCAGGGGGACGATGTCGTCCTCGACGATGGTGCCCGGGCGCGCGCCCATCACCAGCACCCGGTCGGCCAGCAGCACCGCCTCGCTGATCGAATGGGTGATGAAGAGGACCGTCTTCGGCCGCGCCTCCCATATGCGGAGCAGCTCGAAGCCCATCTCCTCGCGGGTGAGCGCGTCGAGCGCCGAGAAGGGCTCGTCCATCAGCAGGATGTCGGGGTCCATCAGCAGCGCGCGGGCGATCCCCACCCGCTGCTGCATCCCGCCCGAAAGCTCGTCCGGCAGGCGCCGTTCGAAGCCCTCGAGGCCGACCATCGACAGAAGTTTCCGCGCCCGCTCGCGGTCGGCGCTGCCGACGCGGCCGCGGGTGTGGCGGATCGGAAAGACGACGTTGTCCTCCACATTCGCCCAGGGCAGCAGCGTCGGTTTCTGGAACACGATGCCGATGTCGTCGCGCGGGCGGGTCACCGGCAGCCCGAACACCTCGACCTGCCCCGCCGTCGGTGCGATCAGGCCGGCGATGATCCGCAGAAGGGTGGACTTGCCGCAGCCCGAGGGACCGAGGACCGCCACGAATTCGTGGCGGTCGATGGCGAAGGTCACGTCGCGCAGCGCCTCGAGCGGGCCGGTCTCGGTGTCGAAGATCTGACCGACCCGGTCGAAGCGGATGCTGGCGGGCGTCGCCGCGGGCCCGGGGGCCGGGGCGAGGTCGGCCGGCATGGCTCAGGACTCGGGCGTGTCGGGCAGGAACCGGCGGTCGACGACGCTCTCGGGCTCCAGCGCGTCCGGATCGAGACCCTGCGCCTTGCTCACCCAGTCCCAGGTCTGCACCAGCCGTTCCGCGTCGAGCGCGCCCTGTCCATCCTCCTCGGTGACGTCGTTGAAGGCGAGGACCAGCATGTCCTTCACCGAGCCCACGACGTTCTCCATCTCCAGCTCCGGCACCATGGCGACGACCGCCGCGGCCGCGGCCTCGGGGTTCTCGTAGGTGAACCGGACCGACTCGCGATAGGCATCGACGAAGCGCTGGGCCACCTCGGGCCGCTCCTCGATGAAGGTGTCGGAGGCGATCAGCACGAGACCGTAGAGATCGAGGCCGCCGGTGGACCACGGCATGATGTTGAGCTCGTGCCCGGCCGCGGTCGCCTGGTTCGTGTAGCGGGTGACGTCGGTCATCCAGGCGATCATCACGTCCGCCGCGCCGTTCATCAGCATCGGGCCGAGCGCGCCGGGATCGGCGCGCACGAGTTCGATGTCGTCCTCGCCCATCCCCAGTTCCGACAGCACGAGCGGCAGGAACACGTTGGACGAGGTGAACGGCGAGGTGACCACCGTCTTGCCCTCGACCGCCGCGAGCGTGTCGATGCCGGAGGACTTGAGCGTGTAGAACGCGTGCGGCGCCCGGGTGTAGACCGAGGCCACGGCCTTGACCGGCACGCTGTCGTTGGCGACCGCGGCCATCAGCGCCTCGATCCCGCCGGTTCCGATGTCGGACCGGCCGGTGGCGAGGAAGGTGATCGCCTCCGACGAGCCGCGGCCGCCGTTGATCGTCACGTCGAGCCCGTGCTTCTCGCAGAAGCCTTCATGGATGCAGACATAGATCGGCGCCTTGTCGCCTCCGGGCAGCCAGTCGAGCTGGAAGGTGACCTTGTCGAGGTCGGCGGCGGCGGCGCCCTGGGCGCCGAGCGCGAGGCCGGCGGCGAGGAGGGCGGCGGAAAGCGGGGAGGCGGGGAAGGGAGTGTGGAAGCGTGACATCGCGATATCCTCTGGCGTGTGGTCCGGGCGCTGCGCACAGGCGTGGCTGCGGCCGGGACAGGACCGCCCCCACGGCCGGGCACGCACCCGGTCCGTTCCGTCACGTCGCCGGCAATTCCCCGGGCGCGCGGGAGGAACGCCCTGAATGCTTCTACCGATCGACGCTCTCAGATTGAGGCGACAGCGCCGAAGCGGTAGGAAAAAGCGACGACTGCGGAGGGCCGGGGACGCCGCGCCGCGCGAATGGTCAGATTCCCCGCGCGCTGCCCCCTTCTCGGGCAAACGCCGGACGCGCGCCGTGCCGCGGCGCGGGGTCCGTTGCCTTCGCCGGGGCCGCGGCGACGCTGGAGAGGCCGAGTCGCAGCCCCCGAAGGAGACCCCCCGTGACGACAGCCACCGACGCCGACCTCGCGCTGCTGCGCCGGTCCATCGACCTGGCCGCGCAGTCGCGTGCCCGCGGCGACCATCCGTTCGGCGCCTTGCTGGCCGACGCCGACGGCAAGGTGCTGCTGGAGGCGATGAACACCTGCGGCACCGAGGGCGATCGCACGGGCCATGCCGAGCGCAACCTGATGACGGCGGCCTCGAAGCTCTACGATGTCGACTTCCTCGCGGGCTGCACGATGTATACCTCGGCCGAGCCCTGCGCGATGTGCGCGGGCTCGGTCTACTGGACAGGGGTCGGCCGGGTGGTCCACGGCATGAGCGAGGCCGCGCTCAAGGCGCTGATCGGCCCGGATCCCGAGAACCTGACCATGGACCTGCCCTGCACCGCGGTCTTCGCCGCCGGCCAGCGTCGGGTCGAGGTGGTCGGGCCGTTGCTGGCGGAGGAGTCGGCCGCGGTGCACGACGGTTTCTGGACCGGCGCGTGACCCGGATCTTCCTCAGGGAGCCGCTGGCCATTCTGGCCGACAGCGCGGAAGGCGGCGTCGTCGTCGAGGGCGGGCGGATCGCCGAGCTTGTGCCCGCAGGCGGCGCCCCCGGGCGGCCGGTGGACGAGACCGTGGACATGTCGGGCCACGTGGTGATCCCGGGTCTGATCAACACCCATCACCATTTCTACCAGACGCTGACGCGGGCCTTCCCGCCGGCGCTGAACCGCGAGCTGTTCCCGTGGCTGCAGGCGCTCTACCCGGTCTGGGCCCGGATGACGCCGGAGGACCTCGCGCTGGGGATGCGCGTGGCGCTGGCCGAGCTGATGCTGTCGGGCTGCACCACGACGACGGACCACCACTATGTCTTTCCGAAGGGCTGCGAGAACGGCATCGACATCGAGGTGGCCGAGGCGCGGGCGCTGGGGATGCGCGCAGTGTTCACCCGCGGCTCGATGAACCTGTCGGCCAAGGACGGCGGCCTGCCGCCGGACAGCGTGGTGCAGGACGAGGACGAGATCCTCGCCGACAGCGCGCGGCTGCTGGCCGCCCATCACGACCCGTCGCCGCACGCGATGATCCAGATCGCCCTCGCCCCGTGCTCGCCGTTCTCGGTCACCCGGTCGCTGATGACCGCCTCGGCCGACCTCGCCCGGCAGCATGGCGCGCGGCTCCACACCCATCTGTCGGAGACGCACGACGAGGACGCCTGGTGCGCCGAGACCTTCGGCATGCGCCCGCTCGACTATCTCGAGGAGACCGGCTGGCTCGGCGCCGACGTCTGGCTGGCGCACGGCATCCACTTCTCCGACCACGATATCGCCCGGCTCGCCGCGGCCGGCACGAGCGTCACCCATTGTCCGTGCTCCAACATGATCATCCATTCAGGGCATTGCCGGGTCTGCGAGCTGGAGGCGGCCGGGGTGACGGTCGGCCTCGGCGTCGACGGCTCGGCGGCGCAGGACGCCTCGAACCTGATGCAGGAGGTGCGACAGGCGTTCCTGCTGCAGCGGCACCATTACGGCGTCTCGAAGGTCCACCACCTCGACGCGCTGCGCTGGGCGACGGAGGGCTCGGCCGGCTGCCTCGGCCGGGGTGAGCTGGGCCGGATCGCGCCCGGCATGGCGGCGGATCTGGCCTGTTTCACCCTCGACGAGCTGCGCTTCTCCGGCCATGGCGATCCGGTGGCGGCGCTGGTGAACTGCGGGGCGCACCGGGCCGACCGGGTGATGATCGCCGGGCGCTGGACCGTCTGGGACGGCGCGATCCCGGGGCTCGACCTCGCCGCGCTCCGCCGCGACCACCAGGCTGCCGCCGCCCGGGTGCAGGCCGGGCCATGAGGGGCGAGGGGCAGTTCCGGCGGCCGCCGCGGAGCGGGCGGTTTTCCACCCCCGACCCCCCGGAGAGAAATTTTCACGAAGATGAAGGACAGGGCGCGCGCAGGGTCGCGGTCGGCCTGTCGAAGGTCCACCGACGCGATGAAGGAGACGATCCCATGAGCCTCGACACCCAGCCTGCCGCCGCCCTGCCGGTGGTCGACATCGCCGGTCTCGACAGTCCCGATCCGGCGGCGCGCGCCGCGGTCGGCGCCGCGATCCGGGCTGCCTGTCTCGACAAGGGGTTCATGTATGTCGTGGGCCATGGCGTCGACGCCGGTCTGCGCGCGCAGGTGCTGGACCGGGCGGCGGCCTTCTTTGCGCTGCCGGAGGCGGAAAAGATGGCCGTGAGCATGGCGCTGAGCCCGTGCAACCGCGGCTACGAGCCGATCCGGGGCCAGACGCTGGAGGCGGGCGCGCCGCCAGACCTGAAGGAGAGCTTCTATACCGGCGAGGATCTGCCGCCGGACGACCCGCGGGTCGTGGCGGGCAAGTTCAACCACGGACCGAACCAGTGGCCGGACCGACCCGAGGGCTTTCGCCCCGTGATGGAGGCCTATTTCGAGGCGATGCAGGCGCTCGCCGCGCGGCTGATGCGGGGGCTGGCGCTGTCGCTCGACCTTCCGGAGGACCATTTCGACCCGTTCTGCCACGAGCCGATGTCGAACCTGCGGCTGATCCACTATCCGCCGCAGCCCGCCGATCCGGCGCCGGGGGAAAAGGGCTGCGGCGCGCATACCGACTGGGGCGCGCTGACGCTTCTGATGCAGGACGATTCAGGCGGGCTGCAGGTCCGGGACGAGGCGGCGGGCTGGATCGACGCGCCGCCGCTCGCCGACAGTTACGTGGTCAATCTCGGCGACATGATCGCGCGCTGGACAAACGACCGGTATCGTTCGACCATGCACCGGGTGGTGAACACCTCCGGGCGCGAGCGCTATTCGGTGCCGTTCTTCTACTCCGGGAACCCCGACCAGCCGGTGGTCTGCCTGCCCGGCTGCGACGGCGAGGCGCCGCGCTATGCGCCGACCACGGTCGAGGGGCATCTGCGCGAGATGTACGCCCGGACCTATGCCTGAGCGGGTCGTCCTGCTGCACGGCGCGTGGCAGGGCTCGTGGGTATGGGAAAGCCAGACCGGCCCGCTGGAGGCGGCGGGCTGGCGCTGCGACGCGCTCGACCTGCCGGGCAACGGCGTGGACGGGCAGGCACCGGAGGAGGTGCGCTGGGCGGATCACGTGGCCCATGCGGCGGCGGCGGTGGAGGCCGCGCCGGGTCCGGTGAGGATCGTCGCCCACAGCGGCGCCGGCGTGCTGGCCACGGCGCTGGCCGAGGCGATGCCGGAGCGGGTGGCGCAGGTGATATATGTCTGCGGCATGATGCTGCCTTCGGGCGTCACCTTTCCCGAGTTCGTCGCACCGTTCGTCGCGCGCGACGCGACCGCGGCCGGGATCACGGCGCATCTGGTCCGGTCGGACGGCCGCTCTGCCGTCCCGGAGGCGGCGGCGCGCGAGATATTCTATCACGACGTCGGGCCGGGCGCCGCGCGCGCCGCTGCGGCGCGGCTGACGCCGCAGGGCGCGGCGGTGCAGGCGCCGCGCGTGAACTTCACCGATGCCCGGGCGGGCCGAGTGCCTCGCGGCTACGTGCGCTGCGGCGGCGACCGCTCGGTGGTGCCGGCGGTTCAGGATGCGATGTGTGCCGCGCGCCCGGGGGCCGGGCTGCGGCGTCTCGACTGCGGTCACGCCCCGATGCTGGCCGCGCCGGGGGCGCTCGCCGCCGCGCTCCTCGACCTGCTCGGCACGGCCTGAGCGTGGCGCACAAGCTTTCCACTTCCGCCCGCGAATCGGGCAGCGGCCGATCGGCGCGGCCCAAGCGACCGGCGCTGGCCGGAGCACGAGGCGCGGGCATCGCGGCGCGCTGGACAGTCCCGCCGCCGCCTGCCCGGGTAGCGCCATGACCGCGTCCGCCGCTCCGCCTGCCCTGCGCATTTCCGGGGTGTCCAAGCAGTATCCCGGCTGCCTGGCGAACGACGACGTGTCGCTCGACGTGCGGCAGGGGGAAATCCTCGCGCTGCTGGGCGAGAACGGCGCGGGCAAGTCGACGCTGGTGAAGATCGTCTACGGTCTCGTCGCGCCCGATGCCGGCGCGCTGGAGATCGCGGGCGCGCCGGTCTCGATTCCCTCGCCCGCGGCGGCACGGGCCGCCGGCATCGGCGTGGTGTTCCAGCATTTCAGCCTGTTCGAGTCGCTGACCGTGCTGGAGAACATCGCGCTCGGCCTCGATACCGCGGCGGAGCGGGCGAACCTGCGGGCGCGCATCGCCGAGATCGGCACCCGCTACGGCCTCGCGATCGAGCCCGACCGGGTGGTCGCGGATCTCGGCGTCGGCGAGCGGCAGCGGGTAGAGATCGTCCGCGTGCTGCTGCAGGATCCCCGGATCCTGATCTTCGACGAGCCGACCTCGGTGCTGACGCCGCAGGCCATCGAGGGGCTGTTCGACACGTTGCGCCAGTTCCGCTCGGAAGGGCGGGCGATCGTCTTTGTGAATCCCGGAGACAAATTGGACAGCGGAAGCGGTCGGTTGGTCTGACCGTCGCGGAGTAAGATTCCGCACCTTGCGCCTGAGGCAACGAGCTGA
>LJNT01000039.1 GCA_001314685.1 Rhodobacteraceae bacterium HLUCCA09 | reverse complement strand
CGGTGCCATGCCAGCGCGACCGCGGCGGTGGCGAGCGTGTTGCCCTTGCCCTCGCCGATCTGGTTGCCGAGGGCGCCGCCGATCACGGCGCCCGTCGCGGCGTTGATGCCGTCGTCGCTGGTGCAGGCCGAAAGGCTGAGCGCGGCGGCGAGGGCGGCGGCGAGGATGGGTGTGCGGGTCATGTCTGTTGCTCCGGTTTCGGTGTGATCTCCTGAGTCTACGGTCGGGCGCTGCGGATATTCCCGCGCGCCCCGCACCCGGCACGCGGCCGGCGGGTGCAGGGCGGAAAGGTGCCGGCTCACGCATGGCAGGATGAGCGCAGCCTCGCTCGACACATCAAGTTTGACTCGCTTATTGTTGATGTTTCAGGGATAATGTGCTTGAGGAAACTGCGCGCACCGGCGCACCGCCCGGAGAGAGCCCACAAGAGGCGGGCGCCCATCATACGAGGCAAGACCCATGCGACTTCTGAGCACTTCCCTTCTCGTTTTCTCCCTCGCCTTGCCGGCGGCCGTCGTGCTGCCCGCGACCCAGGCCGAGGCCGGCCGCATCGAGCGGGCCTGCAACGCCTCCGACCGGCGGGCGGCCAACCCGGCGCTGTGCTCGTGCATCCAGCGGGTGGCCGACCAGATGCTGACCACCCGCGACCAGCGCAAGGCCGCGCGCTTCTTCCGCGATCCGCAGCGGGCGCAGGAAGTGCGCAAGTCGGATACGCCGGCCGACGATGCGTTCTGGAGCCGCTGGCGCGACTACGCGCGGTCGGCCGCCGATATCTGCAACTGATCCGGCCACGTCGGAGCGGGCCGCAGGGGAGCGGGCCTCTGGCGAGCGGGCTTCAGGCCAGCCCGTCGCGCTCCAGGTCGTCGAGCAGGCGGGCGGAGGTGCGCTCGATCAGGCGCACCACCCCGTCGAACCCGCCCTCGAGATAGGGGTCGGGCACGTCCGAGGCCCGCCCTGCGCCCCCCTCCGGGTCATGGCCGCGAAAGAGGCGCAGCTCCGGCCCCGCGCCTCCGGGGTGGAGCGCCCCGAGATCGCGCAGGTTCTGCCGGTCCATCGCGTAGAGGATGTCGAAGCGGCCGAAATCGTCGGCCGTCACCTGCCGGGCGCGCAGATCGCCCAGGTCGTAGCCCGCCCGCGCCGCGGCATCGCGCATCCGCCGGTCGGGCGGCTCGCCCAGGTGCCAGTCGCCGGTGCCGGCGCTGTCGATCGAGAGCGGCAGACCGCGCGCCTCGGCCAGCGCGCGCGTGACCGCCTCGGCGGTGGGCGACCGGCAGATATTGCCGAGGCAGACGAAGAGCAGGCGCGGCGCGGGCATGCGCGTTGCCTAGCAGGAGACCGGCGCGGTGTCACCGCTTCCCCTCCCCGCCGCGGCCCGGTAGGCAGGCGGAAAGGAGGCGCCGATGGCCGGATACCTGACCACCCACGTTCTCGACACCGCGCAGGGGCGGCCCGCGGCGGGCCTCGCCATCACGCTCTACCGGATCGAGGGGGGCGCACGGGACAGGGTGGCGCAAGCGGTGACCAACGCGGACGGGCGCACCGACGGCGCGATCCTGCCCGAGGAGCGGTTCGCCACCGGCGAATACGAACTGGTCTTCGCCGCGGGCGCCTACCTCGCGGCCACGGGGCTGCCGACCACGTTTCTCGGCGACGTGCCGGTGCGCTTCCGGATGGCAGAGGCGAGCCATTACCACGTCCCGCTGCTGCTCTCGCCCTTCGGCTACTCCACCTATCGCGGAAGCTGAGGGCACGGGCGCCCGGCGCGCAGGCAGATCGTGCCGTGTGGCGCCCTGCCCCGTCGGCCCAGCGATCGCCCCGTTCCGCCCCGCGCGGAAACCGGCTAACACGCTGGCGACACGGGGAGAGAGCGCATGACAGACCTCCTGATCGGGCCCGTCCTCTGGGAGTGGGCGGCATTTGCCCTTCGCTGGCTGCACGTCATCACGGCGATCGCCTGGATCGGCTCGTCGTTCTACTTCATCGCGCTCGATCTCGGGCTGACGAAGCGGGCGGGCCAGCCCGCGGGCGTGACCGGCGAGGAATGGCAGGTGCACGGCGGCGGCTTCTACCACATCCAGAAATACGCCGTCGCGCCCGAGCACATGCCCGAGCATCTCACCTGGTTCAAATGGGAGAGCTACTGGACGTGGCTCTCGGGCGCGGCGCTGCTCGTCGTGCTCTACTGGTTCGGGGCCGAGCTCTACCTGGTCGATCCCGGCAAGGCCGACCTGCCGCTCTGGGGGGCGATCGCGATCTCGGCGGGAACGATCGTGGTGGGCTGGCTGCTCTACGACGCGCTCTGCCGCAGCCCGCTCGGCCACCGGCCGACGCTGCTGATGGGGGTGCTCTTCGTCATCATCGTGGCGATGTCGTGGGGGCTGAACGAGGTGTTCACCGGCCGTGCGGCGCTGCTGCATCTCGGCGCCTTCACCGCCACGATCATGACGGCGAACGTGGCGATGGTGATCATCCCCAACCAGAAGGTGGTGGTGGCCGATCTAAAGGCAGGCCGCAAACCCGACCCCGACTACGGCCGCATCGCCAAGCTGCGCTCGACCCACAACAACTACCTGACGCTGCCGGTCATCTTCCTGATGCTGTCGAACCACTACCCGCTCGCGTTCGGCACCGAATACGCCTGGATCATCGCAGCGCTGGTGTTCCTGATGGGCGTCACGATCCGCCACTTCTTCAACTCGATGCACGCCCGGCGCGGCCGCCCGTGGTGGACATGGGGGGCGACGGCGGCGGTCTTCGCCGCGATCGTGGCGCTCTCGACCGCGCCGGCGTGGCGCGTGGACGGCGCCGAGGAGGTGGCGAGCGCGGTGCCCGAGCGGCACGCGCAGGCACTGGCGGCGCCCGAGTTCGAGGAGGTGCGCAACATCGTGCTCGGCCGCTGCTCGATGTGCCACGCCGAGCAGCCGAACTGGCCGGGCCTGGCCTCGGCGCCCGGCGGCGTGGCGCTGGCGACCGACGCGCAGATCGCCGCCCATGCGCGCCAGATCTACCTGCAGGCCGGTGTGAGCCACGCGATGCCGCCGGCCAACCTGTCGTGGATGGAGCCGGCCGAGCGCGCGCTGATCGTCGCCTGGTATCGCGGCCTGGGCGCGGGGCCGGACGACAGCGAGACCCGGCAGGCGGCGCTGCCCGAGTGATCGCGCCGGGCAGGGCTCAGCCCGCGCTTTCGCTGCGCTGGTTGCCGGGGGCGACGTAGGCGCGTGCGTATTCGGCGAAAGCCTCGGCCGTGAGCGGCGGGGCGAAGGCGTAGCCCTGCAGCGTGTCACAGCCGATGCTGGTGAGCATCCGGGCGTGCTGCATCGTCTCGACCCCCTCGGCGGTGATCGACACGTCGAGCGCACGGCCGATCTCGACGATGGCGCGCACCATGCGCTGCATGGACTCGCGGTGCGGAAGCGGGCGGATCAGCCGCTGGTCGATCTTGAGCGTGTCGGGGCCGGCCCGGATGACGCCGAGCACCGAGGCGCGGCCCGAGCCGAAGTCGTCGATCTCGATGCCGATGCCGGCCTCCTTCAGCGCGTCGAGATGGAAGGCGAAGACCTGGCTCTCCTCCTCGATCATGGTCGACTCGAGCAGCTCGAAGGCGATGCGCGGCCCCTGCCCCGAGAGCCGGCGCGCGGCCTCGACGAGGCCTGGCTCGTGCATCCGCTGGGACGAGACGTTGAAGGCCAGCTTGGGCGGGCAGACCCCGAGCTTCTGCCAGTGCGCGACCGTCTGCGCGGCCCGGTCGAAGATCGCCGCGTCGATCTCGGCGGTGAGGCGCAACTGGCCCGCGATCTCGAGGAAGTCGCCGGGCTGGCGCAGCCGCCCGTCCGGGCGGCGCCACCGGGCAAGCACCTCTGCGCCCGTGATCGTCAGGTTGCGTGCGTCGAACTGGGGCTGAAAGAACGGCTCGAACTCGCCGTTCTCGAGCCCCTCGCGCAATTCGTCGGCGAGGCGGCGGTTGCGGGCAAGGCGGGCATGGATCGCCGGCGTGAAGAGCTCGGCCCGGGCGCGGCCGCGCGCCTTGGCCTCGTAGAGCGCGGTGTCGGCGAAGCAGAGCAGCTCGTCGCTGTCCTTCGCGCCCGAGGACGACGCGGCGATACCGCAGCTCGCCGAGAGGCGGCAGACCTTGCCCCCGTGCTCCATCGGTTCGGCGAGGCGGGCCTTGAGGCGCTCGGTCAGCGCGCGGGCGGCAGCGGTGTCGCAGCCGGGGGCAAGCAGCAGCACGAACTCGTCGCCGCCGATCCGCGCCGCGAGGTCGCCCGCGCGTGTCTCGTCGCGCAGGATGTCGGCGACATGACGCAGGGCGGCGTCGCCCATGGCATGGCCGAACACGTCGTTGACATACTTGAAGTCGTCGAGATCGATGCGCACGAGCACCACATCGTCCGCTTCGGCGAGCGCGACGACACCGGGCACGCGCGCTGCCTCGTGCGCGGCGCCGCGCTGCGCCAGCGCCTCCTCGAAGGCGCGGCGGTTGGGCAGCGCGGTGAGCGCATCCTCGCGGGCCTGCCTCTCCACCTCGTGGTTGGCGGCGGCGAGCGCGTCGGCATGGCGGCGCTGCAGGATCTCCTGCCGGCGGTGCAACGTGCGGTCGGAGAGCACCACCACGCGGTCGCCGGTGGCCGAGTCGGTCTGCGTGGCATGGATGTAGCGGTCGTCGGCAGTGACAAGCTCGACCGCGAGGCCGGAATCCAGCCGCGCCAGATGCTCCCGCACGAGCGCCATGAGGGTGCCGGGCGCCACGGCGCCATACCTCCCCTCGGCCAGAGCGCGGCGGATGACCTCGGCACGGGGCAGGCCGGGCACGACGCCGTCGGGCGCGGCAGCAGAGAGGCGGCGATAGGCGTCGTTGCAGGCCAGCAGGCGGTCGCCCGAGTCGTAGATGGCGAAGCCCTCCTCGACGGCGGCCAGAGCTGCGTCGAGGCGCTGGCGTTCGCGGTGCGCGGCATCCCACAGCGAGAGGGTCGTGCGGTTGGCACGCCACACGAGCACGGTCAGGGCGGCCCCGAGCAGCGCCGTGGCCAGCATGACGGCGGCGAGCGCCTGCCGCTCCACCCGCTCGACATAGGGCTCGAACGCGGCGGAATAGGCCATCATGTCGGCGGTCTTGGTCGACACGGTGGCGATCGCAGTCTGCAGGCCGACCCGCCCGTCGTAGTAGGACTCCAGGATCTCGAGCGCGCGCTCGCCCGAGCGCAGGTCGGCCTCGCACAGGCGAATCGCGCCCTTGGCGTCGAGCAGGCGCAGCACCGCCTGCTCGAGGCGCGTCGACGTCTCGAAGCACCAGCGCGCCTCGTCGACGGCGCGCTCGACATAGCGCATTACCGCGCGCATGTCGTCGGGCGTGGCGACGTAGTCGACCAGGCGGCGGGCCTCGGCGGCGTTGGAGAGGTGGACGAAATTCCGCCGGTTGAACTCGCTCGTGCGCTGAAGCGTGGCGTAGCCGGCAAAGCCCGTCGCCACCGAAAGGGCGATCGCGACGAGGATCAGGCTCGCGCGGCGCCGCAGCGCCCGGCGCCGGCTGCCGGGCCGGTCGGGACGGGCGGGGATCATCCGGCGGCCGGGCAGTAGGCCGGCGGGCCGGTCCGGCCCCGGCCCGAGCGCACCGTGGCGACCGGGCCGGCGGGCGCCTGCGATCCGGCGGCGATCCCGATGGCGATCCCGATGGCGATCCTGATGGCGATCCCGGCAGCGATCCCTGTGGATGAGCGGGACATCGCGCAGGGGCGGGAACCGGCGGATGTGGGGGAGCCGGCGGATGTGGGGGAGCCGGGGGATGTGGAGGGGCCGCGGCAACGGCCGGTGCCGTGGCCCGTGCCGTGGCCCGTGCCGCGGAATGTCACGTCTTCCATGCCCGACCTGCTGCCGCTTGATGCGGGCGGCCGTGCTCCGCCCCCTGCGACCCTAGGGGCGAGACGTGAACAGATCGTGAGCGCCGCCGCCCGTGGCGGGCGGCGGACGCAAGGTCAGCGACGTCAGTCCTGACGTTCGAGATCGACGGGAATCTCGACGACCATGTCGCCCGCCTGCTCGAAGGTCAGGGTCACCGCGACGGTCTCGCCCTGCTCCATCGGCCCGGCGAGGCCCATGAACATGACGTGGCGCCCGCCGCGCTCGAGCACCACCGTCTCGCCGGCGGGCAACTCGAAGCCCTCCTCGACATGAACCATGCGCATCACGTCGCCCTCCATGACGTGGGTGTGCAACTCGACGCGGGCGGCGATGTCGGAGGCGGCGGAGACGAGGCGGTCGTCGGTGCCGCCGGTGTTGACGATTTCCATGAAGGCCGCACCCGACATGGCGGCGGGCGAGGAGGCTCGGGCATAGGCGTCGCGCACCTCGAGGCCCTCGGCGAGGGCAGCGGGGGCGAGGGCGAGAAGCGCGGCGGCGGCCGCGAAGGAGACTCTGAGGATCATGGCGAACTCCAGATGAGGGGCGCGCGCCGCTGCCGCGGCGACGCAGGACCGGGGAATTGGATGCGACACGCGAGGCGCCGGCGCCCCCGCGCGCACGAGGCGGCGGGATACGGCGCCGTCAGGCGGGGCGCGGCGGGGCGCGGGCCTCCGGTATCCCGAGGAGGCGGCCCGGCGCGACCTGCGCCGCCTGGCGGACGGGGCGCGGTGCGAGGCGCGGCAACGGGGCGGGCAGCGCGCCGGGCGGGACGCCGGCACAGGCGAGAAGAGACAGCACGCAGTCGGGACACGGCACCTGCCGCTCGACCGGCCGACCCTCGGCGTCAACACGGAGTGTGACGACGCCCTGGCCGGTGCAGATTACGATGGCGCCGGCGTGCTGCGCATGCCCGCGCGCATGCCCGGCTCCCACGCTCGAGAGGCCGAGGACGAGCGCGGTGAAAAGCGCAAGAAGCCTGGAAGCGCGCCGCATGGGCGTCGTTCTAGGGGCAGGCCCGCCATTCGGGAAGCGCAACGAAGACGCCCCGCCGGTGGGCCGGGCGGTCACGGTGTCGCGGAGGCGCCCGCAGCGCCCGGTCGCGGCCCAGGGCGCGCCGCAGGAGGCCCTCAGGCGGCGGCAGAGCCGGCCTGCGCCTTCTCGATCTCGCGCTTGAGCTTGAGGGCGCGGGGCGAGAGGTCGTCATCCTTGGCGCGGGCGAGGAAGGCATCGAGGCCGCCGCGGTGGTCGACCGTGCGCAGCGCCGCAGCCGAGATGCGCAGGCGCACCGACCGGCTCAGCGCGTCGGAGATCAGCGTCACGTCCTGCAGGTTGGGCAGGAAGCGCCGCCTCGTCTTGTTGTTGGCGTGGCTGACATTGTTGCCCACCATCGGGCCCTTGCCGGTCAGTTCGCAGACGCGCGACATCGGTTCATCCCCTGAAGCTCGGACTGGAAAGGGGCGCCACCCGGCCGGGCCGGGGCGCCCCCGAAATACATCGGCGCCTTCAACACGGCAGGGGCCGGCCTGTCAAGCCGATTCCCCCCGTCCGGCGCCCCGACTGGCGCCTGTGGAGTCGCCGGCCCGCCGAGCGCCGGTCCGAGCCCCCCCGGCAGCGCCTCTCCGATCGCCAGGACTCATGCAGGGCCCGCCTCGGGCGCCACGATGGGGCAGGGCCCGTCAAGGCCGGCGCGCGGCCGTGGGCGAGGATCGCGAGAAACCTGGCAGCGGCGGCCGAAGCGCATGACCGGCGCGTCGCGCCCCGCGGCGGCCCGCCCGCCCTCTCAGCCGGCGAAAAGCTCGGCGATCAGCGGGTTCGGATAGCGCCGCTCCAGCGTGACGGCGGTGAAGGTCTCGGCGAGGTCGTCGAACCGGTGGGCCTCGACCAGCGTGCCCGCGGCGAGCTCGTCGGCCACCACGATGGCCGGCACCACGGCGAGGCCCGCCCCCTCGCGCGCGAGCAGGCGGATCATCGCCATGTCGTCGACCTCCGCCGCGATCCGGGGCGCGATGCCGAGCCGTCCCAGCAACGCGTCGATCCCGCCGCGCAGGGGGCTCTCGATGGTGGGCAGCACCACCGGCTCCGCCGACAGGATCTCGGTCAGGTCGGACCGGCCGGCGAGGCGCGCGGGCGTGCCGACGAGGCTGACGGGCTGGGCGTCGATCTGCCGGGCGATCCAAGGGGTGGCGGCGTCGCGCGGCGGCGCGGCGTTGAGCAGGACAAGGTCGAGCCGGTGCGCCTCGAGCTGGGCGAGCAGGTCGGGCTGGGGGCCCGAGCGCAGCACCACCTCCACGTCGGCACGCCCGATGAGAGGCCGCAGGAAGGACAGCTGGAAGTTGCGCGACAGCGTCGAGAGCGCGCCCACCCGCAGCACCCGGCGCGCCCCCGCGCTCTGGGCGAGGGTGGCCGCGAGCTCGGCGCCGGCCGAGAAGATCGCGTCGGCATGGTCGCGGGCGATACGGCCCGCCTCGGTGAGGGCGAGGCCCCGCCCCTGCTTCTCGAAGAGCCTGGTGCCCAGGCTCTCCTCGAGCTTGCGAATCTGGGTGGAAAGCGCCGATTGCGACAGGTTCAGCCGCTCGGCGGTGCGCGTGAGGTTGCCGTCATGCGCCACCGCCCAGAAGTAGCGCAGATGCTTGTAGTTGAGTTCGGCCATACCGTTCCATTAAAATGAACGCTTGAGGCAGGGCAACCCGCACCGCGCCCCGCCGCCCGCGCGGGTGGCCAACGCCGCGCCGTGCGTATTTGAGACAGAAAGAAGCCGGCAGGGCAGTGCAGGCGGGTGGGTCTCGCGACCACGATATCTGCGTCTTCCTGGTCCAAATACGCATGGCGCGGCGTGGCGGCCGGGGGCTCCGCCGCGGGCAGGGCGGACAGGCGCCAAGGGATCAGCCGGGGAAGACCGGGTTGGTCCAGGCCTTGCGGCAGGCGGCATCGGTGACGACGCGGCGCATCCAGGGCGCGCCGGCGAGGCGGCCGAAGGGGAGGGTGAGGCGCGTCATCGACAGGCCGTCGACGACCGCCGCCGCGCTGCCGGGGCCGAGCGCGGCCACGGTGACGGCCGGCGAGCATTCGACATCGACCGCGCGCGCCTTCCACGTGACGCGGTGGATCTGCGGGCCGGTGGACGAATACATCCGGCCCGACTTGAGCGCGGCGAGCAGGGCGTCGGGGTCGTTCTCCTCGGCCTTGACCATCACCCAGGCGCCGAAATGGTCTCGCGCCTTGAACTGGGAATCGTCGGTAGCGACGAGGGTGAGGCGGCGGCCCGCCTCGAGCGGCCGGTCGAGCGTGTGGAAGCCGCGGCCGCGGTCGGTCTCGACCTCGGAGCCGTGCTTGTAGACCTCGACGGCGTGGGCAGCCTCGAGGGAGAGCGCGTCGGCCTCGGTCAGCCCCGACCATTCGGGGTGGACGATGGCGACGAAGGCGCCGGCGCCGCGCGCGCGGGCGGCGAGCTCCGGCCCCGTTCCTGGCCCTCGACGGGCACCATCCGCGGCGAGCGGGAGGGGTGAAATCCTCTGGCAGGCCGACGGCGAGGACGTGCCAGAGCTCGCCGTCGTGCTTGGCGCCGGAATGGATCTCGGCGCCGGGGATGGTGGTGAAGGCGTTGGAGCGGAAGGGTTTGGTGTCTGCGACCGGATAGCCGAAGTGGCCGGCGAAATGGTCGGTCAGCGAGATGAAGTCGTAGCCCTCGTCGCGGTAGCGGCGGCAGACCTCGGCCGGCTCGAGCGCCCCGTCCGACAGGATGGAATGGCAGTGCAGGTTGCCGCGCCAGAACCGGCCTGGGGCCTCGAACGTCGCGTCGCGCATCCTGTCCTCCGATCAATGCGCCCCGCTCGTGCGCCCCGCTCGTGCCCCCCGCTCGTGCCCCCCGCTCGTGCCCACCCCCGCTCGTGCCACCGCCCCGTCACGGGCCCGTGACGGGAGCATGATGGGTCAGCCGCTCGGCCCGCGCGCGCCGGGCGCGAGGCCCGCGCGGCCGAAGGCGTCGGCGATGGCGTCGGCGCTGAGCGGCTTTTCCACGAAGACGAGGCCCGCGTGCTCTACCTCCATCTCGTGGCGGTTGTAGCCCGAGGCGAACACCACAGAGACTCCCTGCGCCATCAGGCCCTGCCCGAACTCGATGCTCAGGCCCTCGCCGGCGATGTTGACGTCGAGCAGCGCGCAATCCGGCAGGGCGGACTCGGCCGCGCCCCGGGCGCGGCGCAGGTTGTGCACCATACGCACCTCGGCGAAGCCCATGTCCTCCAGCGTCTGGGCCGTGTCGAGGGCGACGATGATCTCGTCCTCGAGGTAGAGAAGGCGGCAGTCACTCGGCCGCATCGGCGCTCACGTCCATGATGTTCTCGCGCGCGAGATCGTAATCGAACTCGATGGTGCAGCGCAGGCCCTCGCGGCGCCAGTCCATCTCGACCCGGCCCTCGAGCCCGCCCTCGATGGTCGAGGCGATGAGCTGGCTGCCGAAGCCCTGCCTGCCCCGACCGGCCACCTCCGGCCCGCCACTCTCTTGCCAGACCATGCGCACGACCTCTCCGTCGCCCTCGTCGAGCCGGCTCCAGGACAGGCCCACGGTGCCGCCGGCGTTGGAGAAGGCGCCGTATTTGGCGGCGTTGGTGGCGAGCTCGTGGATCGCCATGCCGACCGACAGGGTGGCGCGGGCGTTGAGCAGCAGGTCGGGGCCGCGCAGGCGCACCCGGTCGGCCCCGTAGACGGCCGAGAGCTCGGGCTCGAGGATGTCGCGGATGCGCGCGGCGCCCCAGTTGGCGGTCGTGAGCAGCTTGTGGGTATTGGCCAGCGCCTCGATCCGCCGGGCGAGCGTCTCGAACACCTCGACGTCGGTCGTGGCCTCGCGGCGGGCACGGTTCACCAGCGCAAGCACGTTCGAGAGCATGTTCTTCACGCGGTGCTGCAGCTCCTTCATCACGCGCTGCAGCTCGCGGCTCATGTCGGCCTGGTGGGTGACGTCGCGCACGTTGACGCCGACGGCGCGGACGGCCCCGCGCTCCATGATCGGATACCAGTCCACCTCCCACACCCGCTCCTGCTCGGGATGGGCCTCGGTGTGGCCCGAAATGCGGCGATCGAGCACCGGCTGGCCCCTCTCGAACACCTCGTGGACGGGGGGCATCATCTGGTCGCCGAGCCTCGGCATCACGTCGGCCACGGTGCGGCCGAAATGGTCGTCGATCTCGACCCCGTCGATCTCGGCCATCCGCCGGTTGACGCGCAGGAAGCGCATGTCGCGGTCGATGAGTGCCATCGCCTGGGGGCTGACGCGGTAGAGCTCCTCGATCTCTGCGAGGTTCTTCTGCGCCTGGGCGCGCTGGTGCTCTATCTCGCGGGCGCCGGCGCGCAGCTCGGTGACGTCGGTAAGGGTGAAGACGACGCCCGCGACCGGGGCGCTGTCTGTCCGGTAAGGCAGGACGCGCAGCACCAGCTCCGCCCTTCCGTCGGCCGTCTGCAGCTCGGCCTCCTGCGCCTGGCCCGTGGCCAGCACCTCCTGCGAGAGCCTGAGCACCGTGGGCAGGTCGATATCGGCGCCGATGTCGTCGATCCGGCGGCCCTTGTCCTGCTCGACGAAGCGGAAGAAGGTCTGCGCCTCGGGCGTGAAGGAGCGCAGCCGCAGGTCCTCGTCGAGAAAGACGGTGGGAATGCGGGTGGAATGGATGAAGTTCGACAGGTCGGAGTTGACCTCGTTGAGTTCGGCGACCTTGTTCTGGAGTTCCTCGTTGATCGTCGAGAGCTCCTCGTTGGCCGACTGGAGCTCTTCGTTCATCGACATCATCTCCTCGTTCGAGGATTTCAGCTCCTCGTTCGAGGTCTCGAGTTCCTCCACCGTGGTGCGGATGGTCTGCCGCGCGCCGTCGAGCTGTTCCTCGAGGTCGCGCACGTAGTCGGTGATGCCGCCGTCGTCGGCCTCGCCGTGGCCGGGGCGGTCGTCGCGCAGGTCGAGGTGGTCGCGCAGCACCAGCAGGGTGGTGTCGTCCTCCAGCCGCTCGAGCGTGAGCACCATGCGCACCGGCTTGCCGTCGATCTCGCCCTGGTACTCGCGCTCCGACCGCTCGCCGCGCTCGGGCTGCAGGTTGACGAGACGCCGCGCCACGCCCTCGAGCTCGGGGCGGATCAGATGGAGCACGCCGGTCTTGGTGGCGCCGGGCTTGACGGACAGATACTTCGCCGCGCCGTCGGAGGCGTAGATCACCTCGTTGGAGAGGTTGAGCACGACGAAGGGCGGCACGTGGTGGTCGAGCAGCGCCTGCTCGTGGCTGCTCTGCCGGACCTCGCTCGCCATCGCGTCGCGCTGGCCGACTTGCGTGATCGTGGGCACGCCCACGTTGGGCAGGTTGAGGGGGCGCGCCGGCCCCGCGCGGCGGCGGAAGATGCGCGCGCCCGCCACGAAGTCGGTGAAGTAGCGCTGGAGGACGGGCGGGTTCTCGGAGGGGCCGATGAACAGGAAGCCGTCCTCGCGCAGGGCGTAGTGGAACACGCGGATCGCGAGATCCTGCAGCACCTGGTCGAAATAGATCGTCACGTTGCGGCACGACACGAGGTCGATCTTCGAGAACGGCGGATCCTTCACGATCGACTGGTTCGAGAAGCGCACGATGTCGCGCAAGCTGGGCGCCACCTCGTAGCCGCCGGGGGTGGGGCGGAAGTAACGCTCGAGATACTCGGCCGGCACCTCCTCTGCGATCGAATTGGGGTAGACGCCGCGGCGGGCGACGCGCAGCGCCTCGTCGTCGATGTCGGTGCCGAAGACGGCGATGCGGGGGCCGGCATCGACGCGGCGCACCTCGTCGGCCATCAGCATGGCGATCGAATACGCCTCCTGCCCGGTCGAGCATCCGGGCACCCAGACGCGGATTTCCTCTTCGCGGTCGCGCGACTGCACGATCTTGGGGATGATGTTCTCGCGCAGCGCCTCGAAGGCCTCGTGGTCGCGGAAGAAGGCGGTAACGTTGATCAGCAGGTCGCGGAACAGCCGGCCCGCCTCGGCCTTGTTGTCGATCAGCTCCTTGAGATAGGCCGCCGGCGTGTCGATGCCGAGCACCGACATGCGCACCGCGAGGCGGCGCAGGAACGTGCCTTCCTTGTAGTGGCTGAAGTCGTGGCCGGTGCGATAGCGGACGTGCTTGGCCACCCGCTCGATGAACTCGGCGTCGTTGCGGATCGACGGCTCGATGCCGGAGCGGCGGTTGTAGTAGTCGTTGAGCACGTCGACCATCTCGGACGAGGGCAGCACGAGGTCGACCGCGCCGGTGGCGAGCGCCGAGCGGGGCATCCCGTCGTACTTGGCCTGCTTTGGGTCCTGCACGAAGACGAGGCCGCCCGCCTCCTTGATCGCCTTGACGCCCACAGACCCGTCGGAGCCGGTGCCCGACAGGATGATGCCGGTGGCGTTCGCGCCTGCCGACTGCGCCAGCGAGACGAGAAAGCGGTCGATCGGGCGGCGCAGGCCGCGCGGGCTGTCGAAGGCCTGCAGCCGCAGCCGGTCGCCCTCGAGCGTCAGCGACAAGCCGGGCGGGATCAGGTAGATGTTGCCGGGGCTCACCTCCATCCCGTCGGTGATCGACTGGACGGGGGTGCGGGTGCGCTTGGAGAGCAGTTCGGGCAGCAGGCTCTCGTGGTCGGGGTCGAGATGCTGGACGAGCACCAGCGCGAGATCATGCCGTTCGGGCAGGTGCGACAGGAGCGTCTGGAACGCCTCGAGGCCGCCGGCCGAGGCGCCCACGCCGATCACGAGCGGCGCCGACCCGTCCCGCGCGGCGGAGTCGCTCTCCGCTGCTGTCACGTCTGCGTCCTGCGGCATGTTTTAGCGCCCTGTTCCGCCCGGCGTGCGCCTGTTCTAGTCTAGCGCCGACGCCGAAGGATGTGGCAAAGACGCCGGAATATGATCGACAAGGACGACCCCGAACGCAAGGCCCCGCGCCCCGGCACGGCGCGCGATGCACCGGCCGAGGCTGCGGCGGGCGGCGACGGGTCGCCGGGCCTCGAGCGGCTCTCCGAGCTGTTCGAGCGCTCGCCGGTGGCGCTGACGCTGGCCGACACGACGCTGCCGGACGCCCCGCTGGTGCTGGCCAACGCCGCCTTCCTCGACCTGACGGGCTATGCCCGCCACGAGGTGGCGGGGCGCAACTGCCGCTTCCTGCAGGCCGATCTGCCCAACGACGAGGCGCGCGCCGAGACGCGGCAGGTGCTGGCCTCGGGCGGACAGGGGCAGATCGTCTTCCGCAACCGCCGCAAGGACGGCGAGGCGTTCGACAACCTGCTGTTCCTGCAGGCGCTGGTCGATCGCGCAGGGGGCTCACGCTACTTCATCGGCTCGCAGTTCCCGCTCGACCGCAGCGTGACCGAGCGGCGCATCGACGCCCATATCGCCCAGATCGACGCGGCGGTGGCGCGCGCGGTCGAGGCGCAGGAGACCCTGCGCGCCGAGCAGCGGCGGATGTTCGCCAACGCCGCCCACGCGGTCGCCAACGCCTGGCTCGCCCTGCGCTGAGGCGCGTCGGCCGTCGGGCACGGGCAGCGGCGGCGACGTGGCGGCAGGAGGGCGCGGGGCGCCGCCTCGGCGCGTCGCGCTTAAGTCGCCGTTAAGGACAACCTGACAGGGTGCGACTCGTGGCGATGGGGCGGTTCGCCGCCGCGCGGGCGTGCCCCAGGCCGCAGATGACGGACGAAACGAGGCGTCTCGGCTCCGCCGGCCATCGCCCGGGCGCGTGGCGGCACGCAGCATCGGGGCACGCAAGGGCGGCTCCGTGCCCGGCGGGCGCCCAGGACAGGTAGAATACCATGCTCGACCGCGACCCCGAGACGCCGATGGCCCCCTCTGCCCCCGATGGCCCGGTACCGCACGGCGCCGTGCCGCCGCGCGCGCCCCTGCGCAGGAGCGTGCCCTCGACCCTGTCTCGAACCATGATCCACCTCGCGGGGCTGGAGCGCATGGTGCGCACCCTCAAGGCCGAGACCGCCGCGCAGCTCGCCGAGTTCGACCCCGATGCGATCGACGGCATGGCCGGCGTGCCCACGGGCCTCTCGACGCTCCTGGCCGAGGGCGCCGCCTTTGCCCCGGTCGCCGTCACACCCTACGAGCCGGTGGCCCCCGGCGTCTGGTTCGGGATCGACCCGGAGGTGGGCGGCGCCTCGCTCGCCGCCACGCTCAAGGCCGCCCACGTCGCGCTGCCACAGGCCGGCACGGTGCGCACCGCGCGCCTCTCGGCCAACCCGACCTTTCCCCTCGTGGAAAAGCCGCGCTGGGTGACGCTCGAGACCGCGGTCGACCGCGCGGCGCTCGCCGCCGCCGGCGCTCTCGACATCGCCCTGGTCGCCTCGCTCGAGATCGGGCCGGGCAACCGCGCCGCGATCCCGCCGCACTACACCGTCACGCTGCGCGTCGCGCGCTCGGGCGGCACGGTCGAGGATCATCTGGACCACAAGGTGCCCGTGACCACGATGCCGATGGAGCATGCGCTGCGCGTCGCCCCCGAGACGCTGTCGAAGATGGACATCGAGAACGCCGAGTCCGTCACCCTCATCGTCGTGCTGCCCCTGTACGGCACCTACACGTTCCACCTCGACTGGCTGTCGGTGACGGCGGTGGCGGGCTGAGGCGAGACATGCGCATCCTCTACGTCTCGAAGGAAACGCCCTTCCTCTACGTCTCGAAGGAAACGCCCTTCGCCCCGGCGGGCGGCATCGCCACCTACCTCGCCCACATCGTGCCGGCGATGCGGGAGGCGGGCCACGAGGTGTTCCTCTTCACCTGGACAGAGGGCGACCGCGCCGCCCGCCCCCCCGACACCGCGCCCTTCGACGCGGGCAACGTGCATGTCGAGCACGTCAACTACGACGAGACATGGCGCATCCTGCCGGTCGCGTCGCGCAGCCTGTGCGTGTCGACCTGGCTCGCCGACCGGCTGATCGCCAAGGCCGAGGACTGGGACGTCGACGTGATCGAGGCGACCGACTACCTCGCCCCGGCGCTGACCGCCTTCCAGCGGATGCAGACGCGCGCGGGCGCCGGCCGGCGTCTGTGCGTCACCTACAACCACGGCTTCATCGAGGATTTCTACGAGGCCGATCAGATCGTCGCTCCGGTCGCGGCCGAGCTCGACCACCTGTGCGAGCGCCAGCAATGCCGCACGAGCGACCTCGTGATGGCGCCGTCGCGCGCCGCCGCGGCACGGCTCGAGGGCCACCGCATCGGGCGCGTCCACGTCACCCGCGAGCCCTACGTCTTTCGCTGGCCCGGCGGGCCCGCCGCGCCGGTGCGCGACGAGATCGCGTATATCGGCCGCATCTCCGTATCGAAGGGGCTCGACAAGCTCGTCTACCTCGCCAACGCCCTGCACACGGTGCGCCCGCTGCGCCAGATCCGGCTGATCGGGCGCATCGTCGACACGCCGTTCCGCAAGTACGACATGCGCAGCTACCTGCGCGGCCGGCTCCACCCCAAGCTGCGCGACAGCCTGTTCTTCACCGGCTACCTGCCGCGCGACACCGCCCTGTCGCTGCTCGAGCCGGGCGCGATCTGCCCCAGCCTCGGCTCGGCAGAGACCTTCTCGTACGCCTGCGTCGAGAGCATCGACGCGGGTCTCGTGCCCATCGTGCGCCACGACACCCCGATGGCGGAGTTCTTTCCCGACGACTTGCGCCACCACGTGCTCGACGCGCAGATGCGCTCGGTCCGCGGCCTGCAGCGGCAGGTCGCCCGCTTCCTCGACGAGGCGCCCGCCGCCCTGCCCGAGATCCGCCGCCACTGCCGCGAGACGCTCGCGCCGGAGCGTATCGCCGAGGACATGGGCCGCACCTACGACGCCGCGTTGCGCGCCAAGCGGCGCATCCGCACCCATGCCGTCGCCGCGCCCGAGCGCGCAAGCGTCGACGACGTGACCGTGCTGATCCCCGCCTACAAGCCCGACGCCGAGTTCATGGAGACAGTCGACAGCCTTGCCTGGCAGACCGCGGGCGTGCCCCGGGTGCTGATCTGCGACGACGGCACGCCGGGCGACTTCCAGCCCTGGTTCGACTATGCGCAGGCGATGCTGCCCGCGTGCCGCATCGTCCGGCAACCCAATTCGGGCCTGCTCGCCGCGCGCAACACCCTCGCCGAGGAATGCGACACGCGCCTGGCACTGTTTCTCGACACCGACGACCTGCTCGCGCCCGACTTTCTCGAGCACGCGCTCGAGGCGTGGAATGCCTCGCCCCGGCGGCCCGACGCCGTGCTGCCCCAGCGGCAGAATTTCGGCGAGAGCGCCGAATGCGTGCTGGGCCACCTGCTGGGCGACCACCTGCACCTGCTGCAGAATGACTACCGCATGACCGCGCTGATCCGCACCGACATCCTGCGCGAGATCGGCTTCGACGCCACCCGGCGCAACGGCGAGGCCGACGACTGGGTGTTCTGGCTCGAGTTCACCGGCCGGGGCCATGTCGGCGTGCCCCTGCCCGAGCGCGGCCTGCACTACCGCTTCCGCAAGGGCTCGATGTCGTGGCCGTGGTCGGAGGGCCAGCGGGTTGGCACGCAGACGATGCTGAGCCAGGCCGCCCGCACCATGTGCGCCGCCGATCCGGGCCAGGTCGCCAGCCTCGCGCGCGCCTTCTATGCGCAGGCGCTGCGCCAGTGAGACCGCGCGCCCCAACAGGGCCGGCGTGAGCCGGCCATCAGGTCAAGGCGGCAGGCCGAGCCGCCCCCATCGTTCCAGAAGGAGTGAGCTTCCCATGATCGCCCCCGCCCCGCGCGCCGACACGATGTCGGCCACAATCTGGTCCTTCCGCAACGTGATCGACACCCTGCGCGACAGCGTCGCCTCCGATCGAGCGGGGTATCTCTACGTGCCGGTGGGCAAGGCTGCCAACACCGAGATCAAGAACTTTCTCTGGGGCGTCGAGCAGGCCCGCGGCGCCGACATTCCCGAATCCGAGGGGTACTTCTCGGTCCATAACGACGGCTGGGCGAAGTCGCGCGGCGAGTCTCCCACGCCGTGGCGGCATTACGGCCCGGAGGACGTGACCGGCTTCCTCGACGACGCGCGGCGGCACTTCCTCTTCTCGGTCGTGCGCAACCCCTATGCCCGGCTGCTCTCGGGCTATCTCGACAAGATCGGCAAGATCCGCGAGGCCAACGACCCCGAGGCCGGGCTGCGCCAGCATTCGCTGCCCCACCTGCCCGAGAGCTTCTCCGAGTTCGTCGACATCGTCTGCGCCCAGCCCGACCTCGAGCGCGACATCCACTGGACGAGCCAGACCGCGCGCACCGGCGCCGCCTTCCTGCCCTACGACGCTGTCGGCCATCTCGAATCGCTCGGCCTGTTCCTGCAGGGGCTGGCCGCCCGTTTCGGCGTGGCCCCTCCGGAGACCGGCAACCGCGCGGTGCACCGCACCGAGGCGTCCGAGAAGGTCGCCGCGCAGTACGCGCCCGAGGACATCCGGCGCGTGCGCGACGCCTTCGCCGCGGATTTCCAGGCGTTCGGCTACTCCGACGACCCCGCTCATCTACCGCCGGACCCGGCCACCGCGGCGCCGCTCGGGCTGCATGCCGGCCTCGCCGAGAGCTTTGCCGCGCTCTGGCTGGCGGCCCGCAGGAGGGACGCGGCCGCCTACCGCGCCGCCCTGCCGGGCTTCGCCGAGGCCGAGAGCGCGGCAGGCCGCAGCTTCGCGCTGCCCGCCGATTTCGACCCCGTCCACGAGACCGCGGTCGCGCAGCCGCTCGTGCTGCCGCGCATCCCCGAGGTGCTCTGCCGGGTTCCGGCCGCGCTCGCGCCCGCCGCCGCGCCCTCGACAAAGGCGCAGGTGGCCGAGGTCGAGGAGATCCGCCGCGCCTTCCGCCGGCCCGAGAGCGGGCCCGGCTACTCCGTCGACTACGCCCGGGCCTTCCGCCTCGCCCGCGGCGCGCGCTGCTACGTCGAGGTGGGCTCGCGCGACAAGGGCACGCTCGCCTGGGTGTCAGGCCTGCTCGCCCCCGACGCCACGATCGTCGATATCGACCTCGAGCACTGGGACGCGGCGACCGAGCGGCTCCGCACCCACCTTCAGCCCGACCAGCGGCTGGTGCAGATCGAGGGCAACTCGGTCGAGGAAAAGACGCTCCACCGCCTGCGGCGCGAGATCGGCCCCGAGGCGGCCGACCTGATCTTCCTCGACTCGAGCCACATGTACGAGCACACCCGCGACGAAGTCGCCAAGTACTGGACCTTTCTCAAGCCGGGCGGCGTGATCCTCGTCCACGACGTGTTCTGGGAGGGCAACGAGACCGGCAAGGGCAAGGCGCAGCTCTTCGCCGCGCTGGACCGGGTCGTGCCGGTCTACCAGATCTACATGAACGAGGCGCTCTGCCGCTTCCACGTCAACCCGCGCAAGGGCGATACCTGGGGCGGGTTCGGCCTGATCGTGAAGCCGGGGGGAGAGGGCGCCGCAGCCGCCGCCTGAGCCTGCCGGTCCCGGCCGGCCGGAGGCGCGCCGCGTCTTTGGCCGGGGTCTCCCGCTGCCTCAGGCCATCCGGGCGGTCAGCCGGTCGCAGCCCCGGTTCACCGCCCAGTAGAGCGCGAGCGTCAGCGCGGCAAGCACCAGCAGCGCGGCGAACATCAGGTCGGTCTTGGCCCGCCCGTTGGCGAGCAGCATCAGGTAGCCGAGGCCGCCCGCCGCACCCACCCACTCGCCGATGACCGCCCCGATGGGCGCGTAGACCGCGGCGAGCCGCAGGCCGGAGGCGAGCGCCGGCACCGCCGCCGGCACGCGCACGCGCCACATCAGCCGCCGCGGCGAGGCGCCCATCGTGCGGCCGAGGTCGAGCCAGCCCCGTGGCGTGCGCATGAGCCCGTCGAAGAAGGCCGAGGTGACCGGGAAGTAGATGATGAGCACGGCCATCAGCACCTTCGAGGCGAGGCCGTAGCCCAGCCAAAGGGTCAGGATCGGCGCGAGCGCGAAGACCGGCAGCGCCTGCGTGGCCACGAGGGCGGGGCGCAGCAGCGCCCGCGCCAGCGGCGAGGCGGCGAGGCCGATCGCCGTCGCCGCGCCGAGCGCCACGCCGAGCACGAGGCCGAGCGCCACCTCGGCGGCGGTGATCGCGGCATGATGCGCGATCAGGCCGGCGTTGTCGCGCAGCGCCGCCAGCACGCGCAGCGGGCCCGGCAATATGAAGGGCGGCAGCGCGAAGAGCCAGACCGCCGCCTGCCACGCCGCCAGCAGCGCGACGGTCACCGCCGCGGCCTGCCCCGCCCTCGCCAGCCGGGCCGACGGCGCCGGGCCGCGGGCGCCCGAGCGGGGGCTCGATGCCCCCCGAGGGCGCTCCCCCGAACCGTCCGTGCCGCCGTGACGTCTCACGCCGCCCGCAGCCGCGTCAGCAGATCGGCCCCGAAGCGCAGCGTCTCGGGGTCCGACACCGGGCGGATCGCGGCCGAGCCCGGCACCGGCACGGCATGCAGGGCACCGCCCTCCATCAGCCACACCGCGTCGCCCATCCGCGCGGCCTCGGCCGGGTCGTGGGTGACCAGCAGCACCGTGCGGCCCGCGAGCGTCTCGGCAGCAAGCTCCTGCATGTCGACGCGGGTGCGCGCGTCGAGCGCCGAGAACGGCTCGTCGAGCAGCACGACGGGGCGCTCCTCCATCAGCGTCCGCGCCAGCGCCACCCGCTGCCGCTGCCCGCCCGAGAGCGCGGCGGGCCGCTTGCGGGCATGCTCGGCGAGGCCGAGGCGGGCGATCAGCGCGTCGCGGCGGCCCGTATCCGCCGCCTCGCCGCGCAACCGCGCGCCGAGCGCCACGTTGCCCGCCACATCGAGCCACGGCATCAACAGGTCGTCTTGCGCCATGTAGGCCACGCGCCCCGCGATCGGCCGCCCGTCCGACGCCGCGACCTCGCCCGCGAAGGCCGCGCCGGTCTCGAGCCCGGCGATCAGGCGCAGCAGGGTGGACTTGCCGCAGCCCGAGGGACCGAGCAGGCAGGTCCACCGGCCCCCCGCGAGCGAGAGGCGCACGTCCTCGAACAGCGCCGTGCCACCGAACCGGGCGGTGCCGGCCAGCGTGACGCCGGGCGCGCTCACCCCGAGAGCCCCATCTGCCAGAAGCCCGCCTCGAGCCGCGTCGCGGTCACGAACCGGCGCGTCAGCCGGGGCCAGCGCGGCGCGGTCTCGAACGGCTCGCCGATCCGTCGGGCGAGCGCGGCGTCGATCAGCGCGCCGGTCTCGCGGGCGAGCGCCTGGTACTCGTCGCCGGCATAGGTCTCGATCCAGTCGGCATAGGCGCCGCCCGGCAACGCCTCGGCGCCCAGCCGCGCGCCGATCTCGCCGTAGCCCAGCACGCAGGGCGCGAGCGCTGCCAGCAGGTCGGCCAGGTCGCCCGCCTGCCCCGCCTCGAGCACGTAACGCGTATAGGCGAGGTTGGCCGGGTGCTCCTCTGCCGCTTCGAGGTCCGCCTCGGAGATGCCGGCCTCGGCGCAGGTGCGGACATGCAGCTGCATCTCGTGGTTCACCAGCCCGTCGACCACGCCGGCGGCCATCTTCATCTCGGCGAGCGTGTCGGATTTCACCACCGCCAGCGCCCAGGCGCGCGAGAAGTGGATGAGAAAGACGTAATCCTGCACGAGATAGCGCAGGAAGGCCGCGCGCGGCAGCGTGCCGTCCGCGAGCCCCGCGACGAAGGCATGACGCGTGTAGGCCGCCCACGCCTCGCCCGCCGACGCGCGCCAGAGGGCGAAGGCGCGACCATAGTCGGGCGCGCTCATTCCGCCCCCACGTCGATCGCGAGCTCGGAGACGGGCCGCGTGCCCTCCACGAGCCCCGCCTCGGAGAGGAACGTCTCGAAGCCCCGGTAGCGGCCGTGGTCGAACGCCGCGGGCGTCAGCGAGAAGCGCGGCACCGTGTCGAAGAAGGCGCGCTCGTTCAGCTCGTCCTGCAGCTCGGGCGCGGTCGCGGCGAACGTCTCCCACGCGCCCTGCGGATCGTTGATCATGTGCTGCACGGCCAGCTCGGTGGCCGCGAGGAAGCGGGCGATCCGGCCTGCGTCCATCGAGTCGGGGTTGGCGATGTAGACGAGTTCGTCATAGGCGGGGATGCCCAGCTCCTCGAGGTAGAGGCAGCGGCCCGGCACGCCCTCGATCTCCATCTGGTTGAGCGTGAAGTTGCGGTAGGCGCCGATCACCGCGTCGACCTGCCCCGACATCAGCGCCGGCCCGAGCGAGAAGTTGACGTTGACCATCTCGACGTCGCCCAGCGTGAGACCCGCCTGCGACAGCAGTTGCTGCAGCAGCGCCTCCTCCACCCCGGCGACCGAAAAGCCGACCTTGAGACCCTCGAGGTCGGCCGGCCCGTCGATGGCGCTGTCGGCGCGCACCATCAGGCAGTTGAGCGGCGTGGCGATCAGCGTGCCGACGCGCACGAGCGGCAACCCCTCGGCCACCTGCAGGTGCAGCTGCGGCTGGTAGGAGATGGCGAGATCGGCGCCGCCCGCGGCCACCGTCTTGGGCGGGGCCGAGGGGTCGGCCGGCGCCGTCACCTCGACCTCGAGGCCCTGGTCGGCGAAATAGCCCAGCTCCTCGGCCAGCACGACGGGCGCGTGGTTGGGGTTGACGAACCAGTCGAGCAGCAGGGTCAGCCGGTCCTGCGCCGCGGCCGGGGCGGCGGCGAGCAGGAGGGCGGCAAGCGTGAGGGCGCGGGTCATGTGGCGTCTCCCTTGTGTGCCTCGGGCCGGTCGTCAGGCACCGGCCAGAGCGCGTGGAAATGGTGGACAGGGCCATGACCATGGCCCACGCCGAGGCTGTCGGCACCCACGAGCGCCCCTTCGAGCCAGCGCCTGGCGTTGCGCACGGCGTCGGGCAGGGGCCGGCGCTTCGCCAGTTCGGCGGCGATGGCGGCCGAGAGCGAACAGCCGGTGCCGTGGGTGTTGGTCGTGGCGATGCGGGGCCCCTCGATCCAGATCGCGTCGTCGTCGTGCACCAGCAGGTCGGGGCACTCCTCGCCGGCGAGGTGGCCCCCCTTGATCAGCACGGCGCGGGGGCCGAGCGAGAGCAGGGCGGTCGCCTGCACCTGGATCTGGTCGCGGCTCGTGGCCACGGGCGCGTCGAGCAGGCGCGCGGCCTCGGGCAGGTTCGGCGTGACGAGCCCCGCCCGCGGCAGCAGGCGCTCGCGCACGGCCTCGACGGCGGTCTCTTCCAGCAGCGCGGCGCCGCCCTTGGCGACCATCACGGGGTCGACGACGATCGGCGCGGGGATCTCCTCGAGCGCGCCGGCGACGGCGCGGGCGATGCCCGCGTTGGCGATCATGCCGACCTTGACCGCGCCGACACGGATGTCGACCAGCACCTCGGCGATCTGGCTCGCCACGAAGTCGGGCGGCAGGGCGTGGACGGCGGCGACGCCGGTCGTGTTCTGCGCCGTCAGCGCCGTGATCGCGGCCATCCCGTAGACGCCGCGCGCCGAGAACGCCTTGAGATCGGCCTGGATGCCAGCCCCGCCCGAGGGGTCGGACCCGGCGATGGAGAGGGCGGTGGGGATCATGCCACCTCCCGTGCGGCGCGCATGGCCTGCGCGATGTCGCGCGCCGCCGCGACGGGGTCGGGCGCGGCGCAGACGGCCGAGACGACGGCGAGGCCCACTGCGCCCGCGCGTACCGCTGCGGACGCGTCGGACGCGGTCACGCCGCCGATGGCGACGGCGGGCACCGGCGAGGCGGTGACGATCCGCGCGAGCCCGTCCCACCCGGTGGGCGCGGCGTGGCCGGGCTTGGTGGCGGTGGCGCGCACCGGGCCGGCGCCGATGTAGTCGACGCAGTCGGGCACCGCGCGGGCCTGGGCCTCGGTCTCGACCGACAGGCCCAGCAGGCGCCCCGAACCGATGGCGCGGCGCACCTCGGCGGCGGGCATGTCGCCCTGCCCCACATGCACCCCGTCGGCCGAGAGCGCGAGCGCGGCCTCGATATCGTCGTTCACCACGAAGAGCGCCTGCCCCCCGATTGCGGCCTGCACCGCCCGGCCCGTGGCGATGCGCTCTGCCGTGGTCGCGTCCTTCATCCGGAGCTGCACCATGCCGGCGCCGCCCGCGACCGCCGCGCCGGCGACCTCCGTCAGCCGGTCGCCGCAGAGGCCGGCGTCGAGCACGACGTAGCAGGAGAGATCGGGGGTCATGCAGCCTCCGCCCGGCCGTCGAGATCGTCCGCGCCCACGGCCGCCAGCGCATCGATGAAGGCAACCGCGAAGCTGCCGGGATGGGTGGCGCCCTGCCCCGCCCGCGCGCCCGCCGCGGCGTAATGGCAGAGCGCGGCGAGCGCGGCGTCGAACGGCGCCTCCTGCGCGGCATAGGCACCGGTCACCGCGGTCAGCGCGCAGCCGAGCGCGGTGACCCTGGGCATCAGGTCGTGCCCGCCGGTCACGCGGGCGGCGCGCGTGCCGTCGGTCACGAAATCGCGCACGCCGGTCACCGCCACCACCGCGCCCGTCCGGGTCGCGAGCGCCCGCGCCGGCCCCTCGGCCAGCGCCACGTCGTCGCCCGAATCGGCCCCCTGCCCCGCGGCGTCGGCACCGGCCAGGGCGATGATCTCCGAGGCATTGCCGCGGATGATCGCGGGCTTCAGCGCGACGAGTTGCTGCACGGCCTCGCGCCGCCACGGCGAGACGAAGTGCGCGACGGGGTCGAGCACCCAGGGCGTGCCGGCGGCGGTCGCCCCCTCGGCCGCGGCCACCATCCCTGTCAGCCAGTGCGGCGAGAGGGTGCCGACATTGATCGTCAGCGCCCCGGCGATGCGCGCGACATCGCCGGCCTCCTCGGCGGCATGGACCATGGCGGGCGAGGCGCCGGCTGCGAGCACGGCGTTGGCGGCCACGTTCATCGCGACGTAGTTGGTGATGCAGTGCACCAGCGGGCAGGCGGCACGCATGCGCGTCAGCGCGGCCGCGGGAGAGGGAATGGTCTGGGTCATGCGCTCCTCCGCCGGCTTCGGGGAGGCGCAGGACATGGGCGCGAATGCACCACGGCCGTAAACGACTCCCTCCGCCGGCATGATCCGGTTCAGGTTCAAAGGGTTCTTCTCAGCCCCGGATGTGCCGGGACGCCCCTGTCGGAGGCCTGTGTAGCGCCCCGGACGGCCGCTTGTCACGAAACTTTTTCAAACCTCCGCGCCGGCCGATGCGCCTTGCGCCCGGGCCGGGCTTGGGCAATCAGGCCCGCGATGGAGGAGCAGATGGCCAAGGACGCGCCCCTTTCGGGGCTGAAGGTGGTGGAACTCGCGCGTATCCTCGCGGGGCCATGGCTGGGGCAGGCGCTGGCCGACCTCGGCGCCGAGGTGGTCAAGGTCGAGGCGCCCGAGGGCGACGACACGCGCCAGTGGGGCCCCCCCTTTGTCGAGCGCCCCGGCCCCGATGGCGGCCCCGAGCGCTCGGCCGCCTATTTCCACGCCGCGAATCGGGGCAAGCGCTCGGTCACCGCCGATTTCCGCACCGAGGCGGGGCGCGAGAGGGTGCGCCGGCTCGCGGCCGGGGCCGACATCCTGCTCGAGAACTTCAAGGTCGGTGGGCTGGCGAAATACGGGCTCGACTACGAAAGCCTCGCGGCGCTCAACCCGCGGCTCATCTACTGCTCGATCACCGGCTTCGGGCAGGACGGGCCTTATGCCTCTCGCGCGGGCTACGACTTTCTGATCCAGGGCATGTCGGGGCTGATGTCGGTGACCGGAGAGCCCGACCAGCCGCCGCAGAAGGTGGGCGTGGC
>LJNT01000165.1 GCA_001314685.1 Rhodobacteraceae bacterium HLUCCA09 | reverse complement strand
GCAGGCCGAGAATTTTCGCAAGCTCTTCATGGCCATGTCCGAGGATCTTCGCGTGATCCTCGTCAAGCTTGCCGACCGCCTGCACAACATGCGCACGATACGCTGGCAGCAGCCCGAGAAGCAGAAGCAGAAGAGCCGCGAGACGATGGACATCTACGCGCCCCTCGCCGGCCGGATGGGCATGCAGTGGATGCGCGACGAGCTCGAGGATCTCGCTTTCCAGGTGCTCAATCCCGACGGGCGCCGCTCGATCATCCGCCGCTTCGTCACGCTCCAGCGCGAGACGGGTGACGTGATCGACAAGATCACGGGCGACATCCGGGCCGAGCTGAAGAAGGTCGGCATCGGGGCCGAGGTGTTCGGCCGTGCCAAGAAGCCCTATTCGATCTGGCGCAAGATGCAGGAAAAGCAGCTGAGCTTCTCCCGTCTGTCCGACATCTACGGCTTCCGCGTCATCACGGGCACCGAGCAGGAATGCTATGGCGTGCTCGGCGCCATCCACCAGCGCTGGAAGGCCGTGCCGGGACGTTTCAAGGACTATATCAGCCAGCCCAAATCGAACGGCTACCGGTCGATTCATACAACCGTCTCTGGGCGCGACGGCAAGCGCGTCGAGGTGCAGATCCGCACCCGCGAAATGCACGAGGTAGCCGAGGCGGGGGTGGCCGCGCACTGGTCGTATCGCGACGGTGTGCGCGCCGAGAATCGCTTCGCCGTCGACCCCGCCAAGTGGATCAGCCAGCTCAAGGAGCGGTTCGTCGAGGCCGAGGGCGAGGAGTTCCTCGAGCACGTCAAGCTCGAGATGTATTCCGACCAGGTGTTCTGCTTCACGCCCAAGGGCGACGTGGTGAAACTGCCCAAGGGGGCGACGCCGCTCGACTACGCCTACGGCATCCACACGCGGATCGGCGATTCATGCGTCGGCGCCAAGGTGGACGGGGTGCGCGTGCCCCTGTGGACGCGCCTCAAGAACGGCCAGTCGGTCGAGATCATCACCGCCGAGGGGCAAAGACCCCAGTCGACCTGGCTCGAGATCGTGGTGACCGGCCGTGCCAAGGCCGCGATCCGCCGGTCGCTGCGCGAGGAGAACCGCGAGCGCTACATGAAGCTTGGCCGGGAACTCGCCCGCGTTGCCTTCGAACATGTCGGCAAGAAGGCCACCGACAAGGCGCTGGCCACCGCCGCGAAGCAGCTCGGCCTGCCCCACGCCGGCGAATTGCTCGCCCGCCTCGGCTCCGCCGAGATGAGCGCGCGCGACGTGGTCGACACGCTCTACCCCGACCTCTCCCGAAAGGGGGAAGAGGTCGCGCCCTCGCGAGCCGTGCTCGGCCTTGCGCCCGAGCAGCACCCCCATCGCGGCACCTGCTGCCAGCCCCTGCCGGGCGAGCGGATCGTGGGCATCACCTATCGTGGGCAGGGCGTTGTCGTGCACGCCATCGACTGCCCCCAGCTCGTCGCCGTCGAGGATCAGCCGGACCGCTGGATCGATCTGCACTGGCATTCGGGCCTGCACCCGGCCGTCTACACCGTGTCTCTGGGGATCGTGCTGTCGAACGACGCGGGCGTCCTTGGGCGCATCTGCACCTTGATCGGCGAGCAGAAAGCCAACATTTCCGATCTCGAGTTCGTCGACACGAAGCCGGATTTTTACCGACTTCGTGTGGATGTTGAATTGCGAGACGTAGAGCATCTGCACATGGTCATGACGGCGCTTGAAGCGGAAAACGACGTGGCCGAGCTGGCGCGCCTGCGCCGGTCCGGGCAAGAGGCCGCGCCCGCCGACGGCGGCGGCACGGGGCCGGCCGGCGCCGGCAACGGCGTCGATCCTGTCGCGACCGCTCCGGTGATGCCGGGCTGAAGGGGGCGCGCGTGGTCTTCAAGCGGCGCAAGAGGCGAAGCTGGGCGCGAGCCACGGTAGAGACGTTCTGGCCGCGCGGCGGCTGGGGCCGGGCGGCGCAATACGTCAAGCACCGGCTGCGGCGACTGCCCGACAGCCCCCACCGGATCGCACGCGGCATCTGGTCGGGCGTGTTCATCTCGTTCACGCCGCTCTACGGGCTGCACTTTCTCGTCTCGGCCGGCTTCGCGTGGCTGATCCGGGGCAATGTGGTGGCGGCGCTGCTGGCGACCTTCTTCGGCAACCCGATCACCTTTCCGATCATCGCCGCCGTCAGCCTGCGGCTCGGCAATTGGATGCTCTACGGCGAGTTCTCGGCGGCGGGCGAAGGGCGGCTGGGCGAGAAGTTCTCGGGCGCCTTCGAGGATCTGTGGCACAACGCCAAGGCGATCTTTACCCCCGAGGTGGCGCATTGGGGCGGGCTGGCAGATTTCTACCGGGACGTGTTCCTGCCCTACACGGTGGGTGGCATCATCCCCGGCCTGATCACGGCGACGGTCATCTATTCGCTGTCGCTGCCCGTCATCACCGCCTACCAGAACCGACGCCGCGGCCGCATCCAGGCCAAGCTGGCCGAGATCGGCCAGGCGCGCGCCGCCGCCCAGGCGCAGAAGGCGCGGGCCAAGGCCCGCCCCGACAGCGCCGGCTGACCTCCTGCCGCACGCCCGGCGAGGCTGCGCGCCACCGTCGCGGCTGCGCGGGGAAAATCCGTTGGAAACGGATTTGCAAATCCCTTTCTCAAGGGATTTGCTCGCCCCCGAGGAGGACGGAGGATGCTGGAGAACAAGGTGGCCCTGGTCACCGGCGGCGGGTCGGGCTTCGGCGCGGGCATCGCACGCGCCTTCGCGGCGGCCGGCGCTCGCGTCGCGGTGGCCGATATCCGTGCCGGCGCGGCGCGGGAGGTGGCGGGCGAGATCGGTGGCGTCGGTCGCGAGGCCGACGTCTCGCAGGGCGCGTCGGTCGACGCGATGCTGCGCTCGGCCGACGAGGCGCTCGGCCCGCTCGACATCCTAGTGAACAATGCCGGGATCACCCACGCGCCCGGACCGCTCGAGGAGGTGCGCGAGGACGACTTCGACCGTGTCTTCGCCGTCAACGCGAAGTCGGTCTACCTGACCGCCCGCGCCGTCGTGCCGGGGATGAAAGCTCGGGGACGGGGCGCGATCCTCAACGTCGCGTCCACAGCCGGCCTTTCTCCCCGGCCGCGGCTCAACTGGTACAACGCGTCGAAGGGCTGGATGATCACCGCGACCAAGACGATGGCGGTGGAACTCGCCCCGGCCGGGATTCGTGTCAACGCGCTCGCCCCCGTCGCGGGCGAGACGCCGCTGCTGTCGTCTTTCCTCGGCGAGGACACGCCGGAGATGCGGGCGAAGTTCCTGTCGACCATCCCGATGGGACGCTTCTCCACCCCGCAGGACATGGGGTCGGCGGCCACGTTCCTGTGCTCGGACGGCGCGTCGATGATCACCGGGGCGGTGCTCGAGGTCGACGGGGGGCGCTGCATCTGATGGCGACCGAGGCCACCCGCATCGCAGTCTATGCCGGCACGTTCGACAGCCAGCCGCTGGTCTTTGCCCATCTCGAGGACGCGATGCCGGGGCTCGATCTCGGCGAGGTCGAGGTCATCATGGGCGATCCGCGCGCCCGCCTCGCCCATCATTTCGAAACCGAGCTGGCGCAGGCGCTGGAGGATGCGCTGGGCCTTCACACGACCTGCGTGCTGATGTTCCCCGAGGCGGTGCCCGAGGGCCGCCTGCTGCCCGACCAGTCCGACCGGCTGACGGGGCTCGGCGTGCATCGCGGCGTTCGCCACCGCCCCGGCCCCGGCGGGATCGCCCCCGAATGAGGACAGCATGAGGCCGGGCACGCGCAACCTGATCACCGACGTCGCCGGCCTGCGGGTGGGCAATGCCGAGAACCACCGCGTCAGGACCGGCGTGACGGTGCTCACCGCCGACATGCCCTTCACCGGCGCCGTGCACGTCATGGGCGGCGCCCCCGGCACGCGCGAGACCGACCTGCTCGCGCCCGACCGGCTGGTGGAGCAGGTCGACGCGCTGGTTCTGGCGGGCGGCTCGGCACACGGGCTGGACGCGGCCGGCGGCGTGACGGCTGCCCTGCGCGCCGAGGGGCGCGGCTATCCCGCCGGTCCGGTGCGGGTGCCCATCGTGCCGGCGGCGATCCTCTTCGACCTCGCCAATGGCGGCGACAAGGAGTGGGGCGCAAGCCCCTATGCGGCGCTCGGTCGCGATGCCTATTCCGCAGCGGCAGACGACTTCGCGCTCGGCACCGCCGGGGCGGGGACGGGCTGCGTCACGGCCACGCTCAAGGGCGGTCTCGGCTCGGCCTCGGCGGTGCTGGAGGGCGGCGTCACCGTAGGCGCGCTGGCGGCCGTCAACTGCGCCGGCTCGGTCACGATCGACGAGGCCGGCCGCTTCTGGGCCGCGCCCTTCGAGTTCGGCCACGAGTTCGGCGGGCATGGCCCCGGCACGCCGCCCGACCCGTCGCGGCGCCCTCCGATCAAGGGCTTCGATCCCGGCAGCGGAGGGGGCGGAGCCCGCGAGGCGACGACGCTGGCCATCGTCGCAACCGACGCCGCGCTGACCAAGGCGCAGACTGCGCGCATGGCGGTGGCCGCCCATGACGGGCTCGCCCGCGCCATCGTGCCCGCGCACACGCCCATCGACGGTGATCTCGTCTTCGCCGTTGCCACCGGCGCGCGCCCGCTGGCCGATCCGGTAGCCGACCCGCTGCTCATCGGGCACGCGGCCTCCTGCTGCCTCGCCCGCGCCGTGGCGCGCGGCGTCCACGCCGCCCGACCCGTGCCGGGCGACCCCAAGCCCACATGGTCGGAGCGGTTCGGCGCGGGCTAGGGCAGCCAGCGGCGGAGCAGGGAGCTGTCGCTGTCCTCGAGCGCCTCGATCACGTTGAAATGGTGGCGGCGGGGCGCGAGGGTCACCTCGGCCGCGGGCCATGCGTCGCCCATCCAGAGGGCCTGGTCGATGAAGGCGGGCCGCTCGGCCGCGCCCACCAGCACCTCGACCGGCAGGCCGGGGGCGGGGTGGTGCACGGGGCTCTCGGTCGCTGCCTCGGCCGCGTCGATCCGCAGGTCGGCGTTCATCGGCATCTCGATGAGAGGCGCGAGATCGCTCAGCGGCGAGATCGAGAGCACGCCCGCGATGCGCTGCGCGACATGCAGCGGCAGGCCCATGTCGGGGCAGACCATGCGCAGCACGAGATGTCCGCCGGCCGAATGGCCTGCGAGCAGGATCGGCCCCCCCACCTCGGCCGCCATCGCGGGCAAGGCGCGGGCGATCGAGTGGGTGATCTCGCCGATCCGCACCTCTGGGCAGAGCGGGTAGGAGGGCAGGGCGCAGGCCCAGCCGCGGGTGAGCGGCCCGGCGGCGAGGTGCGACCACATCGAGCGGTCTCCCATGCGCCAGAAGCCGCCATGCACGACCACGACAAGGCCCGAGGGCGCCGTGCCGGGAAGGAACAGGTCGAACCGCTCGCGCGCATGGGCGCCGTAGGGCAGGCCCAGGCGTGCCTCCGGGTGCCCCGCGCGGAATGCCGCCGCCGCCGCCTCCCACCGCGTGAAATAGCCTGGGCCGTCGGGGATGAAATCTGCGTTGTCATAGTCGGTCGGGTCGGCCATCGCCCCTCGCATGCCTGCCTGCCGTAAGATAAGCAGGGCGCGAGACCGGGCGCCAGAGGGCGCGATGCCCGCGCGCGCCTCGCCGCCGCCGCCCGGACCGCCAGAACCAGGAGACGCACCATGCTCGACACGTTCGACGATCTCAGGGCCCGCCTGTCCGACCCCGACCTGCTCGCCACGAAAGCCTATGTCGCCGGCAGGTGGGAGGAGGCGGGCGACGGCGCGACCTTCGCCGTGACGAACCCCGCCAACGGGGCGCGCATCGCCCAGGTGGCGCACCTGTCGCGCGCCGACATCGCGCGCGCGGTGGATGCCGCGGGCCCCGCGCAGAAGGACTGGGCTGCCCGCACCGCCAAGGAACGCGCGACCATCCTGCGCCGCTGGTTCGACCTGATGACCGAGGCGGCCGAGGATCTCGCGGTGATCCTGACCGCCGAGCAGGGCAAGCCGCTGGCCGAGGCCCGCGGCGAAATCGCCTACGGCGCGTCGTTCGTCGAATGGTTCGCCGAGGAGGCCAAGCGCGTCTACGGCGAGATCATCCCCGGCCATCAGCCCGACAAGCGCATCCACGTGCTGCGCCAGCCCATCGGCATCGCCGCGGCGATCACCCCGTGGAACTTTCCCAACGCCATGATCACCCGCAAGGCCGCGCCTGCGCTCGCCGCCGGCTGCGCCTTCCTGGTGCGGCCGGCCGAGCAGACGCCGCTCTCGGCGCTGGCGCTGGGTGTGCTGGCGACGCGCGCCGGCATCCCCGAAGGGGTGCTGTCGATCCTGCCGTCGGATCTGTCGAACGCCCCCGAGATCGGCAAGGAGTTCTGCGAGAACCCGAAGATCGCCAAGATCACCTTCACCGGCTCCACCGAGGTCGGCCGCATCCTGCTGCGCCAGTCCGCCGACACGGTGAAGAAGGCGACGATGGAGCTGGGCGGCAACGCGCCGTTCATCGTCTTCGACGACGCCGATCTGGATGCCGCCGTCGAGGGCGCGATCCTGTGCAAGCTGCGCAACGCGGGCCAGACCTGTGTCTGCGCCAACCGCATCTACGTGCAGGCCGGCATCCACGACGCCTTCGCCGAAAAGCTCGCCAGGCGCATGGAGGGCATGAAGGTCGGCGACGGGATGGCCGAGGGCACCCAGATCGGCCCGCTGATCGACGACGACGCGGTGGCCAAGGTCGAGGCGCACCTCGCCGACGCGCAGGAGAAGGGTGCGCAGGTGCTGACGGGCGGCGCGCGCCACGGCAATGGCGGGCGGTTCTTCCTGCCGACGGTCGTGGCCGGCGCGACGCAGCAGATGCGCTTCGCCACCGAAGAGACGTTCGGCCCCCTCGCGCCGCTCTTCCGCTTCGACACCGAGGATGAGGCGGTGGCGATGGCCAACGACACGATCTTCGGTCTCGCGGCTTATTTCTACGCCAACGACCTCGGTTGCGTGACCCGCGTCTCGGAGGCGCTGGAGTACGGGATCGTGGGCGTCAACACCGGCATCATCTCGACCGAGGTCGCGCCCTTCGGCGGGGTCAAGCAGTCGGGGCTTGGCCGCGAGGGCTCGCGCCACGGGATCGAGGAATATCTCGAGATGAAATACGTCTGCCTGTCGGTCTGACGCGGCGGGCGAGGCCGACAGTCGGCGGATCGGACCAGGGAAAGGTTACGGTCCGGTGACTGCTGCCCTGCGGATGCTGCATGGCAGCATTTCGCTGCCGGTCATTGTGCAACTGCAGCATTCCGTCCAACTCTTGGGGCAGGGAGACCGACGAGCGGTGCCTCGGTGCGCCGCCCCGACCTCGAGAAAGGACAGGACATGGCCTTCATCAACGCCGCCGGCAAGCGCGACGGCGCCCTTGCCCGCCTGCTGCAGACGACCCTCGACGCGCTGCGCGAGCGCCGCGCCTACAACGCCGTCTATCGTCAGACCTGGCGCGAGCTTTCGGCCCTCAGCGAGCGCGAGCTGGCCGACCTCGGCATTGCCCGCAGCGAGATCGGCGCCCTCTCGCAGGACGCCGCCGCCCGCGCCCTGCACCGCCGCTGAGGCGGCCCGAAGTGGCGGGCTGGTGATCCGCGCCAACGGCGCGGCGTGGGTGTCGACAGACACTGACGGGGGCGACGACCACTCGGGCGAGACGCTGCTTTCGGCCACTGGCACGCTCGACTGACAGGGTCGGCCTGGGCCCGGCGACGCGCCGAGCCCCCTGCCGGTGTGCCGGGGGCGCTCCCGCCTCCGTCCGGGGCGGCGCATCGCGCGGCCCCGGATCCGTTGAGCTGGACGCCGCGCGCGGCGCTGCAGCGCGTCGCCCCGGCCGCCCGCGGGAGGCTGCCGGCCGCACAGCACCCGGACCTTTCACCGCGGATCGTAACGCGCGGCCTCAAGGGCGGGGCGCGGCGATAATGCGGAATGGAGGATGCGAAAGGGTCGATGCACCGCCGCCTGCGCGACCTGGGGCGTTCGCGGCCGGTGGTGTGCCTGGCGGCTGATGCCCGGCGTGGCCGCGGTGCCCCGGGGCCCCGGGGCGGCTGGACGACCCACCGGGGCACCGCGATGTCGTCAGCTGCCGTTCTGCAGCTGGATGTCGGCGAGATAGGCGAGGATGTCCGCCAACTCCTGCGGGTCGTCGAGGCCGTTGAACGTCATGCGGTTGCCGGGCGCATACTCGCGCGGGTCCTCGAGCCAGGCCGACATCTCGTCGGCCGTCCAGGACCCCTCCAGCGAGGTGAGGGCTTCGGAATAGCGGAAGTCGTCGATCGACGCCTTCTCGCGGCCGATCACGTCCACGAGATGCGGACCGACGCGGTTCTGCTCTTGGTCGGCGACATGGCAGGCCGAGCACTGGCGCCAGAGGCGCGAGCCGGAGCGGACGTCGCCGGCCTCGACCAGCGCGGCGAGGTCGATGCCGGCCTCGGCCGTGTCTTCCTCGGCGGGAGCGCCCTCTGCGGGTGCCTCGGCCTCGGCCGTGTCTTCCTCGGCGGGGGCGTCCTCTGCAGGGGCCTCGGCTGCGGCCGTGTCTTCCTCGGCGGGAGCGTCCTCTGCGGGAGCCTCGGCGGCGGCCGTGTCTTCCTCGGACGGGGCGTCCTCTGCGGGGGCCTCGGCCTCGGCCGTGTCTTCCTCGGCGGGAGCGTCCTCTGCGGGGGCCTCGGCCTCGGCCGTGTCTTCCTCGGCGGGGGCGTCCTCTGCAGGGGCCTCGGCGGCGGCCGTGTCTTCCGACGCCTCATCGACCTGCTCCGCGGCGGGGCGCGGCGGCGGCGCCGAGGTCGTCTGGTAGATCGAGCCGGCCGTCGCCCACACGACGAAGATCAAGATCGCCGGCAGACCGAAGCCGAGGATCACTGCGCTTGTTCTGTCCACTCTATCCTCCTGCGGGGAGACCCTTGCCAAACCTGCCGAAACATCGGTCGCGCGCGGCGCATGTCCATGCCGAAGGCGCGACAAATAGCGAGAATGCCTCGTAGCGGCCATACGCCGCTGGGTCCAGAGGGGTGGCCCGTCTTTCCGCCAAGCGGAACGGCACCCCACTGGGCCGGCGCTCACACGAGAAGGCGCGCCGCCGGGGCGGCGCGGCGCGCGTGGTCATCCTGTGGTCCGCCGGCTTGCGACGGGGGTGGCGCCGGAGCTCAGACCGCGGGGCTATGGCCCGCACGGTCGAGCTCGTAGGCATCGAAGAGCCGGGCGATCATGCGCGTGAGCGGGCGCCCCTCCTGCGGGATCTCGAGCCCGCCGGGCACCCGATGCACGTAGGCGCCGAACTCCGCCTCGGCCCGGGCAAAGAGCCGGTCGAGCACGGCCGGGTCTGCGCCGTAGTCGCGCTGCAACTCCACCCGGTCGGTGCGGAAGCGGCACATCAGCTGCTCGATCATCCGGCCGCGCATCAGGTCGTCGGTCGTGAAGGTGTGGCCGCGCTTGGTGGCGAAGCTACCAGCCTCGACCGCCTTGGCATAATCGCCGGTACCGGGGCGGTTCTGCGCATAGCCCTGCGGGAAGCGCGAGATCGCCGAGGCGCCGAGCCCCACCAGCGCGACGCCGGTATCGACCGTGTAGCCCTGGAAGTTGCGGCGCAGCGTGCCGTCGCGGGCGGCCACGGCCATCGAGTCGCCCTTTCGGGCGAAATGGTCGATGCCGACCTCGTCGTAATCGTCCCACATGAAGAGCCGGCGCGCGGTGTCGAAAAGCTGCAGCCGCTCTTCCGGCGTGGGCAGCCGGTCGGAGGGAATCAGCGTCTGCCGCCGCGCCATCCACGGCACATGGGCGTAGCCGTAGAGCGCCACGCGGTCGGGATCGAGCGACAGAAGCTTCTGCACCGAATCCGTGATGCGGGCCTGGCTCTGGTCGGGCAGGCCGTAGAGGATGTCGGCATTGAGGCTCTGGATGCCGCGGGCGCGGATGCCGTTCACCGCGGCCTCGGTGATCTCGAAACTCTGCTCGCGTCCGATGATCTTCTGGATCTCGGGGTCGAAGTCCTGCACGCCGATCGAGGCGCGGGTCATGCCCACCTCGGCCAGCGCGTCGAGGCGCGCATCGTCGACCTCCGAAGGGTCGATCTCGACCGAGAACTCGCCGCCCTCGGCCATCGGCACGGCACCGAAGATCGACTCGGTCAGGCCGCGGATCATGTCGGGGTCGAGCAGTGTGGGCGTGCCGCCGCCCCAGTGCAGGTGCGACAACGTAACCCGCGGCGGCAGGCGCTCGGCGAGGAGCGCGAGTTCCCGCTTCACCACCTCGAGATAGGCGGCCACGGGTGCGCCCGACGCGGTGCCCTGCGTGCGGCAGGCGCAGAACCAGCAAAGCCTTCTGCAGAAGGGGATATGCACATAGAGCGAGAGCTCCGCCCCCTCGGGGATCGCCTCGACCCACTCGCCGAACTGGGCGGGGCCGACATCCGACGAGAAGTGCGGTGCCGTTGGGTAACTCGTGTAACGAGGCACCCGCGCGTCAAAGAGGCCCATCCGGGCGAGTTGCGAGAGGTGTGTCATGGGCATACCGTTAAGCCAGCCTGACACGGTCAGCTTTGACCAGGATCAAGAAAGCAAAGGCCCATGCCCACGACGCAGCTCGAATCCTACCAGATGGAGTGCGCCAACTGTCCGATACGTCATCGCGCGGTCTGTGCCCGTTGCGAGACGGACGAGCTGGCCCGGCTCGAGGAGATGAAGTTCTATCGATCGTTCCAGGCCGGGCAGACCATCGCCTGGACGTGCGACAGGATGGATTTCGTGGCCTCGGTTGTGACCGGGATCGCAACGCTGACTCAGACGCTCGAAGACGGGCGCACCCAGATGGTGGGTCTGCTGCTGCCGTCCGACTTCATGGGGCGGCCGGGGCGCGAGCGGGCGGCCTACGACGTGACCGCGACGACCGATGTCACGATGTGCTGCTTCCGCCGCAAGCCGTTCGAAGAGATGATGGTAAAGACCCCGCATGTCTCGCAGCGGCTCCTCGAGATGACGCTCGACGAGCTCGACGCGGCGCGGGAATGGATGCTGCTTCTGGGTCGGAAGACGGCGCGGGAAAAGATCGCCTCGCTGCTGGCGATCATCGCCCGGCGCGATGCCTCGCTCAAGCTCGCCAAGACCGGCGGGCAGCTCGAATTCGACCTGCCTCTCACGCGCGAGGCGATGGCCGATTATCTGGGCCTGACTCTCGAGACGGTCAGCCGGCAGATGTCGGCGCTCAAGCGCGAGGGGGTGATCGAACTGGCGTCGAAGCGGCACATCTCGGTGCCCGATTTCGACCGTCTGCTCGACGAGACGGGCGACGATACCGACGGCGGCATGCTGGCCTGACGCTGTGCCGGGTGCGGTCAGGGCGGCCAAGGGGCCGCCCGTCGCTCTCAATGGTGCATCAGGACCGGAATCTCGCACGATTCCAGAGTGTCGCGCGTAGCCCCACCCAGCAGCGCTTCGCGGAACCGCGAGTGACCGTAGGCACCCATCACGAGCAGGTCGGCCTGCTGGTCCTCGCAATGCCGCGCGATCACGGCAGAGGTCTTGGGCAGGGTCTGCGCGATGACCGAGACTTCTGGTTTGGCGCCGTGCCGGGCGAGCATCTGGCTGAGTTCGCCGCCCGGGTCCGACCGGTCGGCCGAGTGCCGCGGCGGGTCCACGATCACGATGTTGGTCGACTGCGCGTCCTTCAGCAGCGGCAGCGCGGCCCGGATCGCGGCCATCGCCTCCGACGACATGTTCCACGCCACCACGATCTTTTGCGGCGCCGTCACGGTCTTGCCCTCCGGGACCACCAGCACCGGAACGTGACCGGCGAACAGCGCTGCCTCGAGGGTCGCCTCGTCGGCCGCCGTCTTGCCCTCGCCGTAGGGGCGGGAGAGTACCACCAGGTCTGCGAAGCGGGAGTGGCCGCCCACCAGTTGCTGGATCGTTCCGATCTGCGCGACGCCCGAGACGACCGACCAGCGCACCGGGGCGCCCTTGAGCGCCTCGCGGACCGCACCCTCGGACTTCTGAGCCTCGGTGCGGGCGCGCTCGATCGCCTGCTGTTCGACCATCGCATTGGCGCCGGCGTAGTAGTAGCCCGGCGCCGACGTGTCGACGCCCATCGCCAGCACCTCGAGGTGCGCGTCCTGTGCCTCGGCCATCGCCACCGCGGCCTCGAGCGCAGATCCCTCCACGGTCCCGCCCATGACGACGGTCAGGATCGATTTGTATGCCATGTGAAGGCCCTTCCTGCGTTTCTCCTCCGGCTCGCACGCTAGGACAAGGTGTGTCAATTCGCCTTGACTTGCCGCAAGCGCAGCCCCCGCTTTCGTTGACCTAGATCAAGGCAGCGGCCCGGCACGCAACCGCATACCGCGAGGTGTCGGGTTGCGTGCGAACGGGAGGAGTCCCTTCCGGATTCGAGGCGCCGAGAACAAACGAACAAGGGACACATCATGTGGGATTATGCCAAGATCGGCATATTTGGGGTGATCGCGATCAGCGCGGCGATCGCGGCAAATTATGCGCGTGACGCGGCCTACCTCGTCCATGCGCTGATCGTGATGGCGACGGCGGGCGGCCTCATGCTCTGGGCCGTGCGCACGGCCGACGAGCCCAAGGCGCCGGTCGACCAGACCGCGTACATGGACGACGTCATTCGCTACGGGGTGATCGCCACCGCCTTCTGGGGCGTGGTGGGGTTCCTTGTGGGCACCTTCATCGCCTTCCAGCTGGCCTTTCCGGCGCTCAACTTCGAGTGGGCCCAGGGCTACCTGAACTTCGGACGCCTGCGGCCCCTGCACACCTCGGCGGTGATCTTCGCCTTCGGCGGCAATGCCCTGATCGCAACGTCGTTCTATGTGGTCCAGCGCACCTCGGCGGCGCGGCTCTGGGGCGGCAACCTGGCGTGGTTCGTGTTCTGGGGGTACCAGCTGACCATCGTGCTGGCCGCGACCGGCTACCTGCTCGGCGCCACGCAGTCGAAGGAATACGCCGAGTTCGAGTGGTACATCGACTGGTGGCTCGTGGTCGTCTGGGTGGCCTATCTCGCGGTGTTCCTCGGCACGATCCTGCGGCGCAAGGAAAAGCACATCTACGTCGCGAACTGGTTCTACCTGAGCTTCATCGTGACGGTGGCGATGCTCCACATCGTCAACAACCTCTCGATCCCGGTGTCGATGTTCGGCTCGAAGTCGGTGCAGGTCTTCGCCGGCGTGCAGGACGCGATGGTGCAGTGGTGGTATGGCCACAACGCCGTGGGCTTCTTCCTGACCGCGGGCTTCCTCGGCATGATGTACTACTTCATCCCGAAGCAGGCCGAGCGGCCGGTCTTCAGCTACAAGCTGTCGATCATCCACTTCTGGGCGCTGATCTTTCTCTACATCTGGGCCGGTCCGCACCACCTGCACTACACCGCGCTGCCCGACTGGGCCTCGACGCTGGGCATGGTGTTCTCGATCATGCTGTGGATGCCCTCGTGGGGCGGCATGATCAACGGCCTGATGACGCTGTCGGGGGCGTGGGACAAGCTGCGCACCGACCCGATCATCCGCATGATGGTGATCTCGGTGGGCTTCTACGGCATGTCGACCTTCGAGGGCCCGATGATGTCGATCAAGGCCGTCAACTCGCTGTCGCACTACACCGACTGGACGATCGGCCACGTGCATTCGGGCGCGCTCGGCTGGAACGGCATGATCACCTTCGGCGCGCTCTACTTCCTGGTGCCCAAGCTCTGGGGCCGCACGCAGCTCTACTCGCTGCCCGCCGTCAACTGGCACTTCTGGCTCGCGACGATCGGGATCGTGCTCTACGCCGCCTCGATGTGGGTGACCGGCATCATGGAAGGCCTGATGTGGCGCGAGGTCGACGCCAACGGCTACCTCGTCAATTCCTTCGCCGACACCGTCGCAGCCAAGTTCCCGATGTATGTGGTTCGCGGCCTCGGCGGGGTGCTCTACCTCACCGGCGCGCTCATCATGTGCTGGAACCTCTGGCTCACCATCACGCGCGGCGAGCGCAAGCAGACCGCGCCCGCGCCCGCCGCGGCGCCGGCCGAATAAGGGGGGCTCGAGATGGCTCTTATCGACAAGCACAAGATCATCGAGACCAACGCCACCCTGCTGCTGGTGCTCAGCTTCCTGGTGGTGACGGTCGGCGGCATCGTCGAGATCGCGCCGCTCTTCTACATCGAGAACACCATCGAGGAGGTCGACGGGGTCCGCCCCTACTCGCCGCTCGAACTGGCGGGGCGCGACATATATGTCCGGGAGGGCTGCTATGTCTGCCACAGCCAGATGGTGCGGCCCATGCGCGACGAGGTCGAGCGATACGGACACTATTCGCTGGCAGCGGAATCGATGTACGACCGTCCGTTCCAGTGGGGCTCGAAGCGCACCGGGCCGGATCTCGCCCGCGTCGGCGGCCGCTACTCCGACCAATGGCATGTCGACCACCTGATCAAGCCGCAGGCGCTGGTGCCGGAATCGATCATGCCGCCCTACGCCTTCCTGATGAACCGCGAACTCGACGGGCGGTACATCACCGACCTGATGCAGACTCACCAGATGCTCGGCGTGCCCTACACCGACGAGATGATGGAGGCCGCCCGCTCCGACTTCATGGCCCAGGCCAATCCCGAGGACGACTGGGACGCGACCGATGCCCTGGTCGAGCGCTACCCGGGCGCGCAGACACGCAACTTCGACGGGCAGCCGCAGGTGACCGAGATGGACGCGCTCGTGGCCTATCTCCAGGTGCTGGGCACGATGGTCGACTTCTCGACCTTCACGCCGGATCCGGCGCGGTGAGGGGGCGGCCATGACCTACGAAGCCGTGCGTGAATTCGCCGGAAGCTGGATGCTGCTGTTCATGTTCGTGTTCTTCTGCGGGGCGATCCTCTGGGCGTTCCGCCCGGGATCCTCGAAACAACATCGCGACAGCGCCAACCTTATCTTCCGCAACGAGAAAGCCCCGGTCCCCGATGCCGAGGAGAGCCGGAAGGAGACTCGGACATGAGCAAGAGACCCGTGAAGCAGGAGCGCAAGGAGCCGGAGACGACCGGTCACTCGTGGGACGGGATCGAGGAGTACAACAACCCCCTGCCGCGCTGGTGGCTCTGGGTGTTCTACGCCACGATCATCTGGTCGGTGGGCTACACCATCGCCTACCCGGCCTGGCCGCTCGTCTCCTCGGCGACGCAGGGCCTCCTCGGGCAGCGCGCGGCGGGCGACACCCGTCTCGACGTGGCCCGTGATATCGCGCTGTTCGAGGAGGCCAATACGGAGATCCGATCGCAGCTCGTCGAGACGCCGCTGACCGAGATCTCGGCCGATCCCGAGCTGCTCGGCTACGCCGAGAACGCGGGCGCGGCCGTCTACCGCACCTGGTGCGCGCAGTGCCATGGTGCGGGCGCGGCGGGCGTGCAGGCGGCGGGCTATCCCAACCTGCTCGACGATGCGTGGCTCTGGGGCGGCACGATCGAGGACATCCACGCCACGATCGCCCACGGCATCCGGAACGAGGAAGACCCCGATGCCCGGTGGAGCCAGATGCCGGCCTTCGGGCGCGACCAGCTGCTCACCGACGACGAGATCGCGCAGGTGGTTCAGTACGTGCGTCTGATCTCCGACCAGGAGCACGACGAGACGCTCGCGGAGGCGGGCGAGGAGATCTACCTCATGCAGTGCGCCGCCTGCCACATGGATGACGGCACCGGCGACCCGGTCCAGGGCGCGCCGAACCTGACCGACGCGATCTGGCTCTACGGCGGCGACGTCGAGACGCTGACCGAGACGGTCTACAACTCGCGCTTCGGCGTGATGCCCTCGTGGCAGGGGCGCCTGAGCGAGGCCGAGATCCGCGCCGTGGCGGCCTACGTCCACGGTCTCGGCGGCGGCGTCGAAAGCGCCGACGCGACGCAGTAAAGCGCAGCCGGTCTCGGTTGGCCGCGGAGGGCCGTCCCGCACGCGGGGCGGCCCTTTCCCGTAAGGGGCTGCGCATTGCAATGGGCCTGTTGATCCATATCAAGGCTTACATCGATTCTGTCAGCTAGACCTTACATCACGGACCGAAGGCAGCGGCAGGGTCGTCTCCTGTTCCCCTCCCGCGAGGCGCGGTTCGGCCATAGCCTGGCGGTTCGGCGTTTCTGCCGGGCCACATGCCCCGATCCCCCGTCCTGTTCGCGCGTTTCCTGGGGGATCGGGGCTTCTTTCCCCGTCTCTGGTGGATCAGTCTCGCGCCGGCGTTGCTGCTCGCGCGGGGACGCGCCTTGCAAGGCGCGTGGCAAGGCTCTCGCAAGAGCCTTGCGCGGTGGGTCGACGGCGGGCGTCGCTTCAATCGGCGGCGACGAAGGCATGCAGCACGGCCTTGCGTTCCGCCTCCGTGATCGGGGCGGGCGGGCGCCAGGCCGCGTGTTCCTCCGTCATCTCGAAAGTGGGTAGCGGCTCGGGCATGCCATAGCGTGCGGCGACCGCGTCGTTGCCCGCCCGGTAAGTCTCGAGGATCGCCCGGTGGGTATCCGGCGCCCCGAGAAACCGGATCCCGTCGTCGTCGGGCACGGCCGAGGTCGCGAGGAACCGGATGAACTCGCGCCCTGACGGCCCCCCGCCCACCGGCATCTCTGACAGAAGCAGCGTCTTGCGGCGGTGGAAGGCCGCGTTGTGCCGGGTGCCGTCGGTCTCCATCGCTGCGGGGTCGAGGCCGGCCGCCGCGCAGAAGTCGGCCAGGAGGGTTGCGGGGCAAGGCGCGTCCTCGGGGTAGAGGCGCACCTTCATCGCGTCGCGTCCAAAGGCGGCTTCGAGCCGGGCCAGTCGCTCGCGGAAGTCGAGCATGTAGTGGGTGTCGGTCTCGATCGGCCCGGTGAACCGGCGCTTGACGATCTCGGCATAGACCGACTCCTTGAGCCTGTCCTGCCGGCGCAGATAGACGATGATCTCGATGTCGAAGAGCCGCGCGAAGGTGTCGCGGATCGCCCTCGCGCGTGCGGGGTCGAGGAGGTGGAGCGAGAGGTCCTCGGCGCTGAGCAGCAGCCGTTCGGTGCCGGAGACGAAGAACGCCTCGAGCGCATGCTGCAACTCGTGCGCGAGCGCGGCCCGGAAGAAGCGATTGTGCCCGACGCCCTCGGGAGGCGAGGGATAGAAGACGCCGCGCGCGGCAAGTGCGCCGCGATTGCGGTGCAGCACCTTTTGCAGGGCCGTTGTGCCCGTCTTGTGCAGGCCGCAATGCAGAGTCAGGCGGTAGCGTGCCATGGCGGGCGGTCTTCAGGCGCCACCGGGCGCCGTGCCGGGCACGCCGGGCGCTGCACGGGGACGGGGCGCTTCGGGCCAGCCCCGGTCGGCGTGAACCCGGGGGCGTCCGCGACCGTCTGGCCGCTGGCGCGCCTGCGCGGGGTCAGCCTGTCCGGCAGCGCCCGCGCCTGCTTCCAATGCTGCATGGGCGGCAGCCCGCGCCGCGCCGTGCATGGAACGGCCCGGGTCGCCACGCGCCCGTTCCGGCGCCAGCCCGCCGGACATGGTCGGGCGCGGCTCTGCTGCTGCCGGCACGCGCGACACTGCGGACGTCTGGGCCCCGCTTCCCACCTCCGTCGCCGCGTCGGCTCGCGCTGCCATGACCGCGCCAGCGGCCGGCTCCGAAGGCGCCGTCGCCACGGGCGCGCGCGCCGCCCGCGCTGCGAAGCGGGCGACGGCGGCGCGTTCGTCCGGGCTGCGGGCCAGCCGCTCGAGCGCCGCGAGATCGGCGTCATGCCCCCCGGCCCGCTCGCGCAGAAGCCGCAGGTAGGCCGCGACCAGGCGCGCGTCGAAGGTCGCGCCCGTGGCGTCCTCGGCGCCCTCGCGCCCCCCGGGCGTCTGCGCTCCTTGCGGGTCGTCTCGCACCGGCTGCGCGTCCGGGAGGGCCTCGACCACGGACAGGAAATGGTAGGGCCTGCGTGCCTCGAGAAGGGCGAGGGCGAACCGATGCGCGACCCGCGTCTCGTCGGGATGGCGCTCGGCGCAATGGCCCCAGGCCTGCGCGGCGCTCTCCCAGTCGCCTTCCTCCTCGGCAAACAGGGCGGCGTGCCGTGCCAGCCCCAGCGAGGCCGGGAAGCGGCCCAGCCCGCGGCGCAGGGCGAGCGATCGCTCGCGGGTCTCGCCGAGCGCGGCCCAGGCCTCGACTTCGCGCAGGGCGCTTGCTTCGGTGGCGTGGCCCGTGCCGTTCGACGCCCGGAACAGCTCGGCTGCCTCGCGGTGGGCGCCCTCTGCCGAGGCGATATGCGCCCAAAGCCGGATCCGCCGCGCCTCGAGTGCCGCCTCCAACGGTGGCCGCGCGGGGGCCGGAGAGGCAGCGCCCGCGGCAGCGTCAGGCGCACCGAGCGCGGCGCGGTCGAGGGCGGTGATCGCCTCGAGCCGGGCACCGCGCGCCATAAGCAACTCCGCGAGAAACAGGTCGGCGCGCGGGTCGGCGGCTTCTCCGCCCTCGCTGCGCGCCGCGAGATGGGCGCGCAGCACGGCCTCGGCCCGGGCCGGTCGGCCCATCCGCCTGAGCGCCTGCGCGGCCTGTACGACGACGGTCGCCTCGGTGGCCACCGCTTCGGGGTCGCGCCGACGGAAGTCGAGGAACGCGCGCACCGCGCCCCGGTCGTCGCCGGCCCGGACGGCATAGCGCACGAGGCTGCGGCAGAGCTGGGCCTCATCGTCCGATCCCGGCGCGGCGAGCGCGAGGCGGTCGGCCGTGGCCCGGCGCGCCGCCGCCCAGTCCTGCTCACGGTCCGCAAGCAGCTGGCGCAGGGCGGCGCGATCGTCGGGGTCGGCAAGCTGCGCGTCCGCCTCGCGCACCGTCTCGGCCTCGCCGAGCCGCGCGGCGAGCGTGCCGACATGGCGCCAATCCCCTTCCTCCAGCGGCGCGAAGGCCGAAAGCAGCTTCCAGCGCTCGAGCGCGGTGTCGTGGCGACCCGCCGCCTCGGCCATCGCGGCGTAGTGGCGCCAGGCGGCGCAGCGCAGCTCGGGGTCGTCGGAGCCGTGGAAGCTGTCCGAGAACATGCCCTCGGCCCGCCCGACGGCGCCCTGGTCGGCGATGGCGGCGCCGAGCTGCAGCAGCGTCTCCGGCGGCAGCGCACCGTCATTGACGAGCGTGGCCCAGTGCTCGGCGCTTTCGGCATGGCGACCGGCGCGCATCAGCGCCTCGGCGAGCTGCTGGCGCAGTTCGGGTCCGGGCGCCTCGGCGACCCAGGCCTGCAGCAGGTGGATGGACCCGGCCCGGTCGCCCTGCTCCTCGAGCATCCTTGCGCAGCGCAGGCGGTCGGAGGGGTGGGCGCCGCGGTGGCCCGCGAGCCGTCGATAGAGCCGCAGCGCGGAGTCGCTCCGGCCGCGGGCGAGCGCGCGCTCGGCCCGCCACCGCGTGGCATGGGCGAAAAGGCCGGTCATCGGGCGTCCTCCGGATGGGTCGCGGTGGTGGGCGGGGCGGCCGCGTCGGCCTCTGCGGTGCCGGTCCCGGGCGGCGACAGGCTGATCCGCAGGGCGATCAGGGGGTCCTTGCCGTGCAGGCCGGTGCGCCATGTGCCCGGGCCGGCCGGGTCGGAATGGCCGAGGAAGCGGAAGCAGCACGCCCAGTCGAGCCGCCACCCCTCTGCCTCGGCGCCCTCGAGCCAGAGCGTAAGGCCCGTGATCGGGCGGCGCAGGCGCGTCCCCCAGACCTCGCCCCAGGGGGTGGCGGGCGAGACGCCCACGTCGAGCACCTCGGTACGAGCGCAGAGGGTGACCCCGGCGCCGGCAGCCGGGCGGCAGAGGATCCCGGTCAAGTGACGGATCGCGCGGGGGAAGGCGAGAGCGGCGGGAAAGGTCGCCTCGACCCGTCCGGCATTGCCGGAATAGCCCCAGGCGCGGATGCGCAGCGCCGTCGGGCGGGCGAGCTCGGGCGGATTACGGAGCGCGATCGTCATCCGGCGTCCTTCCATGCGTGCGGTTCGCCGGCGCGGCGGGCTGCCTGCCACTCGGCCACACGGGCGCGCAGGAAGCGTGCCTCCCGCTCCATCCGGGCGCGTTTGTGCGGCAGGTCGTCGTCGCCGCGCGAGGCGCTTTCGAGGTGCCAGGCCCATGGGTCCGGCGTCCAGACGATGCGACGCCCGGCTTCCTGCACACGGATGCAGAGCTCCACGTCGTTGAAGGCGACGGCAAAGCGGCGGCCGTCGAACCCGCCGATCTCGCGGAAGAGGCGGGCCGGCATGGCGAGGCAGGCGGCCGTTACCGCATCGACGAGGCGGGGGATGCGGTTGAGATCGTCGGGCCCCGGCTCGTCGCGCCACCAGGTCGTGCCGATGTGGTCGGCCAGGCCCTGCGGGCCGATCCGCACCCCGGCATGCTGCACGATGTCGTTGGGCCAGACGAGCTTGGCGCCGACAGCCCCGATGCCCGGCACCGTGAGCCACGCGGTGAGCGGGCCGATCCAGCCCGGCTCGGGAAAGACCACGTCGTTGTTGAGAAAGAGCAGCGTCTCGCCCCGCGCGGCCTCGGCGCCCGCATTGCAGAGATCGGCGAAGTTGAACGGCTTGTCCCACGACAGGATTCGCACCCGCGGATCGGTGCGGAGCCTGTCATAGAGCGCCTCCGTCGCGGACTCGACCGACCCGTTGTCGACGATGACGATCTCGTGCGGCTGCGCGTCGTCGACGATGCTGTCGATGCACGAGGCCAGCAGGTCGGCCTTGTCGCGGGTGGGTATGATGACCGAGACGAGCCCCCCTGCGCCCGCGGCGGGGGCGAGGCGCGGCGGCTCCGTCCCGGCGCGCGCGGTCCGCACGAGGCAGGGTGGCGGGGACGTCTCTGCCGGCTCGGGGCGGGCGCCGGCCGCAAGCGTGCCGAGCGCGAGCGAGAGGTGCGTGCAGGCCGCCGGCCGCTCGAGCGCAAAGCGGGCCGGGTCCGCCGCAGCGTCGCGCGCCGTGCGTCGCCACGCCAGGAGCGGCGGCAGGCCCTGCGCCCACCAGCGGAGCGGATCGGTGCCGCCGCCGTCGTGGACGACGGGCGGCTCCCCGCGGTGGTGGTCGGCCGTCACGAGGCACGTCCCCGGGGTGGCGAAGGCGCGCGCGAGAGCGGCGAAGGCGTCATCGGTCATCCGCAGGTCGGGGTGGAGCCGCACGAGGATGTCGGCCTCTGCCGGGTCGGGATGTGCGGAAACCGTCTGTCGCGCGACATCGTCGCGCCCCGCCGTGGTCGCCGCGATCCGCGGCGCCCCCTCGGCGGGCGGCGCGACGGGCGGGCGGGCGCGGGCGAGCTCGGCCGCGACGGCCTCCGGCAGGTCGCGCGCGAAGCGGAAATCGTACCAGTCCGCGATGGCTCGGGCCGGCCCCTCCGGCACGAGATCGGCCAGCCGCGTGGGCAGGTGGCAGATCTCGACCGGCGAGCCTGGCACGGGCAGGGGCTGGCCGCCTTCCACCTCTGCTTCCAGCGTCACGAGATGGGGCGTGCCGTCGAGCAGCCGTGCCGGCAGGTCGATCTCGAAGCCGTGAAAGCCCGAGCCGATGCCGCGCTTGGCCAGCCAGGGGTCGTGCCGGTCGGCGGTGACGCTCGCCATCCGCAGCCCGTCGACATGCACCGAGAGGGCGAGCGGCTCCAGCGGTCGTCGCGGGTCGAGCGCCCAGCCTGTGATGCGGGCGCCGCCGTCGCTTGCCACGTGGCCGAGCAGTCCATGCGTCCAGCGCAGGGCGGGGGCGAGGGCAACGGTGAGCGCGCCATCGAGCCAGAGGGCGGTGTTTGCGAGGCGCGCCTCGATCCGGCGGGCGCATTTGACCAGGTCGGCCGGCAGAGGGATGGCAAAGGCAAAGGCGCCGGCGGGCAGGTCATTGCGCGACTGCAGGGGGGCGAGTGCGGCCGCGTCGAGGTCGGCCGGCGCGACCGCCGCGCTCAGCCCGTCGACGAGCACCTCGATCACGGGCGGAGCGGCCGAGCCGGGCAGGGCCGCCCAGCCGTAGAGGTAGCCCGCGTCGAGGGCCAGGATCTCGCCCGCGTCCGTCACAGGTAGAGCCCCGCGTAGCCGTCTGCGTCGCAGGCTGCGCGCAGTTCGGCGGGAAGGTGCGATGGCCCGGCCGCGCCTCCCGTCTCGCCCGCGCGTTCGGGCAGAAGATCGAACGCTTGCGGCCCGAGCCACCCTGCCGCGAGGGGCGCGAGTGCCGGCTCGACCAGAACCCTGGGATGGCCGAGCGCGGCCAGATCGGCGGCGAGGACCGAGAGGTCTTCGGGCAGGCGCCAGGAGATGTTCTGGGGCCAGAGCAGGCCCGGCGAGGTGAGGCGGGCGGTCGTGGCGGGTGCGGCGAGCGCGTCGACCTCGATCAGGCGCACCGGCTCGCCCGCCTGCAGGGCCTGCCAGGCCGCACGGCTTTCGGCGAGGGCGGCCGCGTCTCGGCCGATGAGCGCCACGCCTCCCTTGCGTGCGTCGGTGTCGAGCAGCGCGCGTTCGATCCGCGCCCGCGCCGGGCGCAGGGGATCGGCCGCGCACTGGGCGGCGAAGCGGGCGAAATAGGTGGGAAAACGGCGTTCGAGCACCGCCTCGTTGCGGCGCACGAGGGCGCGCTTGGCCGCTCGGAACGAGGCCGAGCCGAGATGAGTGACGAAACAGTCGGTCGCGGCGACATGCGCGAGGCCGGCATCGCTCGCGCGCAGGCAGAAGTCGACCTCCTCTCCATAACCCGCGGTCAGGCCCTCGGCGGAGAGGCCGCCGGTGGCGTCGAGGCAGGCGCGCGTGACGTAGGTGCAGAAGCCGATGCTTGTGAGCATCCGGACCGAACGTCCCGCATTGGCGTGGCGCGCCGCCGCGTCGATCCGTGCGAGACGGTCGCCGAGAAAGGCCGGCGCTGAGCGGAACGGGAGGGGAAAGCCGAAGCCCTGTCCATCGCTCGCAAGGGGGGTCACCGTTCCGATGCCGTCGCCGGCATGGGCGGCGAGCCGGTCGATCCAGTCGCCGCCCGGAACGACGCAGTCGCTGTTGAGCAGCACGACATCTCCCTCGGTCGCCAGCTCGAGCGCGGCCGCGACGGCCCCGATGTATCCACGGTTGCGCGTGAGCCGTCTGAGGTGAAACGGCCCGTCGCCGGCCCGCTCGGCGAGCAGGTCGGCAATGGCGGGGTCGGGCGAGGCGTCGTCGATCAGGAGGGCGCGCCAGGGTCGGCGCCCGCCCGTCTGCGTGAGGGCGTCGAGGCATGCGGCGAGGCTGCGCGGATCGCCGTAGACGGGCACGATGACGGTGACGCCGTGCCAGGGAGCCGGCAATGCGGCCAGGTGCTGTGCTGACGAGTCTTGTGCGGGCGGGGAGCCCGGCAGCGAGGGGGCGGCGCCCCGGGATGGCTCCCGCCCTGCCGGGGCCGCCGGCGGCCCTGGCAGGGCGGATGCGGGCGGTGGGCGCGAGCACCGCGAGGCGCACGGAGCCGCGGCATCGGGAACGTCGTTGTGTGCGGCGTTTGAAGGCACGCGATGCGCGTCCTGCGCGTGGGGCGGCACGGAGGTGACATCGGGGGGCACATCCGCGAGCACATCGGGCTGCGGCGTGACACGGGCGGCGGCGTCGGGTGGCTGGGGACCGGGGCCCCGCACGTGCGGTGTCGACAGGTCACGCGCGCGCCGCGACAGGGCGGTGACCGCGGCGCGCTTGCGCGGTTGGTTGGTGCGCGCAAGAAAATCGAGATAGCGCGACCAGCCCGCAGCGACTTCGGGGGCGTGGGCGATCTGCGCCTGCAGCGCTCGCTCTGCCCAGAGCAGACCGGGGGTCGGGCCGACCGGATCGCGGGTAGCACCCTGTCCTGCGCGCCGATCGCAAGGGGTGGGCGCCGCTTCGATTCCTGCCGAGCGCTCCGCCGAACCCCGAGTCGATCCCAGGGTCTGCGATCCCGCGCGCTCCTCCGGGTCTGCCCCCGGGTGCGGTGTCCCGTTGCCATGCGCTGCGCCCTCGAGCAGCCCGGCGATCCAGTTCCAGCCCTCCGGACTGCTCGCGAGGCGCGACCGGGCTGCCGCGGGCAGATTGGCGAAGGCGGCAAAAGGCGCGTCGGATGCACGGACGTGACGAACGGCAGCGACTGCGCCGCGAGCGAACACCTCCCGGTCCGCGAGGCGCGGCATATGGAGGACGTCCGGCAGGTCTCGCGGCGCAGTCTGTGCCGGGGGAAAGGCACCCTCGTCGGGCGCCGGCCGGAAGTGGATGCTGGCCATGGATGACAGGCGTTCTTTCCCGTTGCGTGCCGCGTTCTGCGGCACTGGCTGTGTCGAGCTGGCTCTGCGGTCAGGCGGTGCCCATGTCGTCCGAGCTGTCGGTCGGGTTCGAGCCGATGACCTTCACGATGTCCTCGAAGAGCTGCAGCGCTTCGCCGCTGTCGGCGATGTCGGCCAGGAAGTCGCCACGGTCGATCACGCCCTCGTTGAGCAGCCGCGTGTAGAACTCGAAGCCGCCCGCGTCGGCCTCGCGGTCGAAGAAGTTGCGGTAGACCGCGTTGACGAATTCCTCGTTCGACGTGCCCGCGAACAGGCCCTGGAACTCGGTGCTCTTGGCGAAGTAGTCGGCGATCTGCGCGACATCGAGATCGTCGTTTCCACCGGTCGTCCAGAACTTGTAGCCGGCATTGTCGATCTGGCGGTCGAAGGCCGCTTCGTAGAGCAGGGCGATCGCGGCGTCCTTGACGTTGGTGGCCACGACCACCTTGGTGTCGTCGAACTGCAGGATCTCGGTGTTGCGGACCACCGCCTGGGTGCCGTTGCCGTTGTCGATGACGATGCTGCCGTCGTCCTGCACCTGAACGCGGTCGGGGTTATAGGCGCCGTTGACGATCACGGCGTCGGTGCCGTCGCCGGCATCGACGGTGTCGTTGCCGTCGCCGAGCATGATCTCGTCATCCCCGCCGGCGGTCGTGAAGTTGTCGTCGCCGCTGGTGCCAGCGATGAAGCGGTCGAGGGTGCCTCCCGACGTATCGGTGAAGCTGGCGCCGTTGCCGGTATCCTGGAACATGATGACGGACGACACGCCCTCGGGATCGGTGAACGTATCGCCTTCGACATAGGTCACGTTGCCGACGCCGCTTTCGCTCGTCACGGTGAACTCCGTTCCAAGCGCTTTACGAATGGCCGCGGCGGCTTCCTCGGGGAAGGGAAGTGCCTGTGCCACGGTGGGGTTGGTATAGGCCATGAGCTGCTCTCCGCAGGTTGGTATCAGGGCTTCGGACGGCAGCCGTCCGCTGCTCGGCGACCGGGATAAGCGCCAAGCCTTAAGCCGTGGTTATCGGGGGCGGGCAGACCCGGAGCAGGTGCAGAAAATGCCAGCTATCCGGCGCGCGCCCGTCAGGGCAGAGGGCCCGTCCGGCAAAGGCGCAGCCGGAGGCCGCCATGGGGCATGACCGGCCCCTCCTCCAGCGGCAGGCCGGTGCTGCGGGCGAGGCCGGCATCGGTGGTCACCATCGCCACGCGCCAGCCCCCGAAGTCGTCGGCGAGACGGCGGCCGAGCGAGTCGTAGAGGGCGTGCAGCGCCTTGCGCGCGCCGATCCGGGTGCCGTAGGGCGGGTTGACCGCCACGAGGCCCGGCGGCCCCGCGGGACGCTCCAGCGCGCCGATGGGGTGCCGTGCGAAGGTGCACAGGCCCGCCACCCCGGCGCGCTCGGCATTGGCGGTGGCGGCAGCGACGGCGCCGCCGTCGCGGTCGTACCCGGTGAAGGCGATGCCGCGCGGGGGCTCGGCTCCGACGGTCGCGGCGGCGCGCATCGCGGCCCAGGCGTTGGCGTCGAGGGTCG
>LJNT01000090.1 GCA_001314685.1 Rhodobacteraceae bacterium HLUCCA09 | reverse complement strand
GACCGATCCGGCGGCGTGGCATGTCGACCCCGCCGCGGCCGAGCCCGGGCCGGGCCGCTTCGTCGTGAAGCCCGAGGGCGGCGACACCGACGGCCCGCTGCTGGAGATGCCGCCCCAAGAGGCGCTCGCCGCGCTCGACGCCATCGCCCGTGCCACGCGGCGCACACGGGTCATTGCCGGCTCGGTCGAGGAGGGGCGGATCACCTACCTCACCCGCTCCGCGCTCTGGGGCTTTCCCGACTTCACCACGGCCGAGGCCGTGCCCGCCGAGGGCGGCGCGCGCCTCGTGATCTTCGCCCGCCTGCGCTTCGGGCAGGACGACATGGGCGTGAACGCTGCCCGCGTGCGCGACTGGCTCGAGCAGCTGTCCCGCTGACCGGTTCCCCCCGACACGGGCGCCGAAAAACCCGGCACCGCCCTGCCTGCGGCGGTATTCCGCGCGTCTTCCGCACCGGCAAGGCTTGAGCGGCAGGTGCGGATTGTGGCTAGCTGTGGCGATAATCAAACAGGGAGACCACGATGACCCTCCGCAACAGTCTGCTCTGCGCCACCGCGCTCGCGATGGTCGCAGGCGGCGCCTCTGCCGAGACCCTCCGCTGGGCGCGCGCAGGCGACTCGCTCACGCTCGACCCGCACGCCCAGAACGAGGGGCCGACCCACGCGCTCGCCCACCAGATCATGGAGCCGCTGGTGATGCGCGACATGACGGGGGCCATGGTGCCCGCGCTCGCCACCGAATGGGGCCCCAGCGAAGACGACCCCAACGTCTGGGTGTTCCAGCTGCGCGAGGGCGTCACCTTCCATGACGGCGCCGACTTTACCGCCGAAGACGTCGTGTTCTCGTTCGAGCGCGCGATGATGCCCGACAGCGACATGAAGGAGCTGCTCTCCTCCATCTCCGAGGTGCGCGCTGTCGGCGACTACACGGTTGAGTTCGAGACCAAGGGGCCGAACCCGATCCTGCCCAACAACTTCACCAACCTGTTCATCATGGACAAGGACTGGGCCGAGGCGAACAACGCCGTCGAGGTGCAGGACTACGAGGGCGGCGAGGATACCTTCTCCGCGCGCAACGCCAATGGCACCGGCCCCTATCGCCTGGTCAGCCGCGAGCCCGACGTGCGCACCGTGCTCGAGATGAACGAGGAGTACTGGGGCGCCGACGAGTTCCCCATGGAGGTGACGCGCGTCGAATACACGCCCATCCAGAACGCGTCCACGCGCGTCGCCGCGCTGCTCTCGGGCGAGGTCGACTTCATCCAGGACGTGCCGGTGCAGGATCTCGCCCGGGTGGGCGAGGCCGAGGGCCTCGACGTGCGCACCACGCCGCAGAACCGGACGATCTTCTTCGGCATGAACCAGGGCGCCGACGATCTCGACAGCGACAACGTCGATGGCGCCAATCCGCTCTCCGACGTGCGTGTGCGGCAGGCGCTGAACATGGCGATCAACCGTCCCACCATCCAGCAGGTGGTGATGCGCGACCAGTCGCAGCCCACCGGCGTGATCATGCCGCCCTTCGTGAACGGCTGGACGGAAGCGCTCGACGAGTATCCCGAAGCGGACGTCGAGCAGGCCAAGGCCCTGCTCGAGGAGGCCGGCTACGGCGAGGGCTTCTCGATCCAGCTCGACTGCCCGAACGACCGTTACATCAACGACGAGGCGATCTGCCAGGCGGCCGTCGGCATGCTGGCCCAGATCGGTGTCGACGTGAATCTCAACGCGATGCCCAAGGCGCAGTTCTTTCCGCTGATCTCGAACGGCGAGACGAACTTCTACATGCTGGGCTGGGGCGTGCCGACCTACGACTCGGAGTATATCTTCAACTTCCTCGTCCACACCCGCACCGACGAGCGCGGCTCGTGGAACAATACCGGCTACTCCAACCCCGAGCTCGACGAAAAGATCGTGGCGCTGGCCTCAGAGACCGATCTCGATGCGCGCAACGAGATGATCGCCGAGATCTGGGCCGAGGTGCAGCAGGACCGGCTCTACCTGCCGATCCACCACCAGGTGCTGAACTGGGGCGTGCGGGCCGATGTCGACACGATCGTCGACCCCGAGGATTCGCCGAAGTTCAAGTACTTCTCCTTCACCCGGTCCTAATCCGGGCCTGAGCAGCGGGAAGCGGGCGTCGCCAAGGGCGGCGCCCATTTTTTGTGCATTAACGTGAGGACAGGTGGAATTGTTAAGGCTTGGGCAACCTGCCCACGGCATCCCTGAAGCCAAGGACAGGCACATGACAACCGGCCCGAAGCATGAACCATACGACACACGACGAGGCCGGGCGCCTCTCGGCCCTTGACCGCTTTCGAGTTCTCTACACCGAGCGCGAGCCGGCCTTCGATGCCCTGGCGTCGCTGGTGCGCGCCACCGCGGGCGCCGATTTCGCGGCGATCACGCTGATCGACGAGCACCACCAGTGGCTGAAGGCCGACAGCGGACATCCGGCCCCGCGCGAGACGCCGCGCTCGGTCGCCTTCTGCAACTTCGCGATCCAGCGGCCCGGGCTGATGGAGGTGCCCGACGCTACCTCCGATCCGCGGTTCGCGGACAACCCCATGGTCACGGGAGAGCCCTTCATCCGCAGTTATCTTGGCGCGCCGCTCGTCACCGTCGAGCGCTATCGCATCGGCACGGTCTGTGCCCTCGGCCTCCGCCCCCGCAGCTTTTCCGAGACCGACCGAGAGGTGGTCCGCCACGCCTCGACAGTCGTCATGGAAATGCTGGACATGCGCGCCCAACTCGAAGCGACCCGGCCGCTGGGCGAGGTGATCGACCGGCGGCGGTGGGAAGGGTTGCTGCGCGTCGAACTGGACACGGGCGGCGCGCTGCCCGTGGTCGCCATCGTCGAGGTCGACGATTACGGCGAGCTCGCGACCTTCTACCGCGACATGATGGATACGGCCTACGGCGCGAAGATCGCCGACAAGGTGCTGTCGTCGATCATGGATCTGGTTGCGCGGATCGCGCCCGTCGGCTGCCGCCTCGCCCGGCTGGGCACCTCGATCTTTGGCGTGGCGCTTCCGCAGATGTCGCCAATCGATGCGCTCAGCGTGTTCGAGACGGTGCGCGAGATGGCGGGCGACCATGTGGTGGACCTGGGCCCTTACGGCGCAGCGGCCTCCACCGTCAGCATCGGGGTGGTCGCTCCAGGCCCGGGCGAACGCGTCGAATCGCTGCTCTTCCGTGCCGACGCCGCGCTCGACGAGGCCCGCGCCCGGGGGCAGGACAGCCTGGTCAGCCATATCGGTGGAGGCTCCCCCCTGGATTGGGCGGCGAACCGGGCCTGACACCCTCGTCCATCGTGCGCTGCCGCCCGGGGGCATGCGCGGTGACGGCCGCGGCAGCGCGCGCTCCGTGTTCGTTTCATGCGGGGCCCCGCGCGCGCAGGAGACGGCGAGGACGGAGGGCCCGGATCGGCCGGGCCCGGGGAAACGTTTGTCTGCGCGACCGGGGCCCTGCCGGAAGATCGGCTGCACGATCCTCCTCTCGTGCGAACGAAAAGCCCGATCTTGGTGCGTGCGCACAGATTTGATCTCGAAATCACGTCAGCGTGTGCGCGATTGCAGAGAAAGCGGCGCCCTGCGACGGTTGCCACCGTCACAAGGGAGATCTGCATGACACGCCATGTGCTCGCCGCCGCGGCCCTCGCCGCGCTGCCCGCCGCCGCCGCCGCCGAGGAATTCCGCTGGGCCGGCCAGACCGACCCGCAGACGATGGACCCGCACGCGGTGTCCTCGACCCCCGTGCTGGGCTTTCTCAACAACGTCTACGAGGGCCTCGTCCGGCGCGGCCGGGACATGGCTGTCGAGCCGGCGCTCGCCACCTCGTGGGAGCCGATCGGCGACGGCGAGGGCTGGCGCTTCTTCCTGCGCGAGGGGGTGACCTTCCACGGCGGGCAGAGCTTCGACGCCGACGACGTGGTGTTTTCCTACGAGCGGGCCGCGTCGGAGCAATCAGACGTCGCCTCGTGGTTCGCCCCAGTCTCGGACGTGGTGAAGGTCGACCAATACACCATCGACGTGCTGACGCCCGAGCCCAACCCGATCTTCCCCGACTCCATCGCCAACTGGATGATCATGGATTCGGGTTGGGCGGCGGAGGTCGGCGCCGAGCGGCCCGCGAAGGACACGGAGAACGCCGCGACGCTGCAGGCCAACGGCACCGGCGCCTTCCGCCTCGCCGCGCGCCAGCCGGGCCTCGAGACGGTGCTGGAGCCGTTCGGGGGCTGGTGGGGCGAGCCGGAGCACAATGTCACCCGCGGCGTCTTCACCCCGATCCAGAACCCGGCCACCGCTGTCGCCGCGCTGCTCTCGGGCGATGTCGACCTGATAAATCCCGTGCCGATCCAGGATGGCCAGCGCCTCGACGGGCAGGAGGGCGTGCAGGTGATCCGCGGGATCGAGGCGCGCGTCATCATGCTCGGCTTCGCCCACGATGCCGAGACGCTGACCCACGGCGACGAGGGCATGGACAACCCCTTCGCCGACCCGCGCGTGCGGCAGGCCGTGGCCCATGCCGTCAATGTCCCCGCGATCCTGCAGACGACGATGCGCGGCAATGCCGAGCCCGCCTCGCAACTGGTCTCGGAGGCGATGCGCGGCTATTCGTCGGGTATGGAGCGCCCCGAACATTCGCCCGAGCGCGCCCGCGAGCTGCTCGCCGAGGCGGGCTACGCGGACGGGTTCGCCTTCGGCTTCAAGTGCACCAACGACCGCTACCTCAACGACGAGGCCGTGTGCCAGGCGATCGCGTCGATGCTGGCGCAGGTGGGCCTGGAGGCCGAGCTCGAGACGATGCCGGTGCGCAATTACTGGCCGCGCCTGCGAGAGGACGATTTCGACATGTATCTGCTCGGCTGGTCGTCCGGCACCTTCGATCACGAGCACCCCATCCGCTTCCTCGTCCACACCCCGACCGACCGGCTGGGGACATGGAACTTCGGCGGCTACTCCAACGAGCGCATCGACGCGCTGCTGCCGCGCATCCAGTCCGAGATCGACGATGCCGAGCGGCAGGCGATGATCGACGAGGTCGCCCGGATCATCGCTGGCGAGACGGTCTACGTGCCGCTCTACGTCCAGCCACTGCTCTGGGGCGCGACCGAAAACATCGAGCTCACCCAGCGGCCCGACAACTTCTTCATCCTGCGCTGGGTGACGGTGAACTGACGGTCGCCGCAAGGCGGGCAAAAGCGTTGGCAACGCTTTTGCAAATTCCTTCTTCAAGGAATTTGCACGCCGGGAGGGCGGTGGCTCCTCTCCCGGCGTGTGGCGTCACGACGGCGAAACGGCGACCGACACAGAGGCACCCACGCCCAGCCCTATCATGTTACGGTCGCCCCATCCCGGGCCTTGGCAGTCGGCATCGGCGTTCAGATCGCCCCGACAAAGATCATCTCGCCCGCCTCGTGCCCCCCGTCTCATCAGCCACAAGACCGACTCGACGGGTTGCCGAGGGCGACCGAGCCCGGCGCCTCTGCCATCATCTCGCCGGCCGCGCTCGTCGCCCGCACGGTCACGGCGCCCAGAGTCTCGACCTTCGCGGCCGGGTCGCGAACCGGGATCGGAGCGCCCGCGCACGCCCATGCGCGCGGCGACGCCGCCGGCTGTGATGGGCGCACCGTCGAGCGGCTCTCCTCGCGCATGCTTCAGGTCGGGCGGTTCGATGAACGGGCACATCTCCGCGATATGCGCCATCGCCTCCTGCACCAGTGTCGCCGGTTGGTGGCGGGGTCGCCCACCACGAGGATCGGGTCTGCCCGGAAGCGCGGCCAGACGCCGAATGCGGCCGGCACTGTCGTGCCATCATAGCGCATCATGCCGCCACAGAGCCTGCTCATGCGGGCTCGCGCACACCGCACTTCTCGAGTGCCGGACCGTTCGTCGGCCCCGCCTTGCAGCGCGTCGTCTTGGTGTCCGCCCGGTGTGTCAGGTTTCGCCGGCGCCCGGCCGTCGCGCCCACCGGGCAGGCAACGTGACGATTTCGTGACGGAACGGGCGGGCCTCCCTTGCGCATCGGGCGGTCATCGCGTCTTTACCCATTCGTCCGCACCCGTCAGGATGCTTCAGATGCTCGCTTATGTCATCCGCCGCGTCGGCCAGTCCATCCTCGTGCTCCTCGTCGTGGGGCTCGTCGCCTTCTCGATGTTCACCTTCGTGGGCGACCCGATCGACAACATGCTGGGACAGGAGCGCACGCGCGCCGACATCGAGCGGCTGCGCACCCAGCTCGGCCTCGACCAGCCGTTCCCGGTGCAATACTGGAAGTTCCTTCAGAACGCGGTGCAGGGCGATTTCGGCATCTCCTACCGCCAGGGGCGGCCCGTGGCCGAGATCATCTCGGAGCGTCTGCCGGCGACGCTGGAGCTCGCCACCGTCTCGGCCATATTCGCGATCACGCTGGGCGTGGGCCTTGGCGTGCTCACTGCGATCAGGCGCGACGGGCTTCTGTCGAACGTGATCATGACCGTCTCGCTGATCGGGGTGTCGCTGCCGACGTTCCTCATCGGCATCCTTCTCATCTACCTGTTCTCGGTCGAGCTCGACATGCTGCCTTCGTTCGGCCGCGGCGAGGTGGTCGACCTCGGGTGGTGGACGACAGGGTTGCTCACCGAGAGCGGGCTGAAGGCGCTGATCCTGCCCGCGATCACCCTCGGCCTCTACCAGATGACGCTTATCATGCGGCTCGTCCGATCCGAGATGCTGGAGGTGCTGCGGCAGGACTACATCCGTTTCGCCCGCGCGCGGGGCCTGCGCGAGCGGGCGGTCAACTTTCGCCACGCGCTGAAGAACACGCTGGTGCCGGTGATCACGGTCACGGGCCTGCAGCTCGGCTCGATCATCGCCTTCGCCATCATCACCGAGACGGTGTTTCAGTGGCCGGGCGTGGGCCTTCTGTTCATCAACGCGATCCAGTTCGTCGACATCCCAGTGATGGCCGCGTACCTGATGCTCATCTCGGTGGTGTTCGTAGGCATCAACCTGATCGTCGACCTGCTCTATTTCGCCATCGACCCGCGGCTGCGGATCGACACCGGAAAGGCGCACTGACATGGCCGACCTGCCCGCACAGCAGCGCGGCGCCGCGCCCCGCCGCCCCACCCGCCTCAACATGGCGTGGGAGTCGGACGTCGCGTACAAGTTCCGTCGCTCGCCCGTGGCGCTCGTCTCGTTCCTTGTGATGATGATCCTCGTTCTCGGCGCGGTCTTCGCGCCGTGGATCGCCCCGCACGACCCGTTCGACCCGGGCACGCTGAACCTGATGAACGGCTTCACCGCACCGATGGAGCCCAACGCCTTCACCGGCGACACGTTCTGGCTGGGCACCGACGACCAGGGGCGCGACGTGTTCTCGACCATCCTGTTCGGCCTGCGCATCTCGCTCTTCGTCGGCTTCGCGGCGGTGTGCTTCGCGATGGTGCTCGGCGTCACGCTGGGCCTGCTCGCCGGCTGGTTCGGCGGCTGGACCGAGACGTTGATCATGCGCGTGGCCGACGTGCAGCTCACCTTCCCGGCCATTCTCGTGGCCATGCTGATCTTCGGCATCGCAAAGGGCATCACCCCCATCGAATACCGCGACCAGATGGCGATCTGGGTCCTGATCTTCGCCATCGGGCTGTCCGACTGGGTGCAGTTCGCCCGCGTGGTGCGCGGCGCGACGCTGGTCGAGAAGAACAAGGAATACGTCGCCGCCGCCCGCCTCATCGGCCGGTCGGGGCCGGCGATCATGGTGCGCCACATCCTGCCCAACGTGCTCTCGCCGGTACTGGTGATCGCCACCATCAGCCTCGCGCTCGCGATCATCGCCGAGGCGACGCTGTCGTTCCTCGGGGTTGGGGCGCCGCCGACCCAGCCCTCGCTCGGCACGCTGATCCGGATCGGGCAGGGCTTCCTGTTTTCGGGGGAATGGTGGATCCTGTTCTTCCCCGCGCTCACGCTGCTCGCGCTCGCGCTGTCGGTGAACCTGCTCGGCGACTGGCTGCGCGACGCGCTGAACCCGAGGCTGAAATGACACCGGCGGTCGCACCCTACCTGTCGTCGGTGCACCAGCGCGCGCCGTTGGCCACCCATTCGACATCGCCCGCCTCGGCGTGGGCTGTGATGACGCCCGGCGCGCGGGTCACCGCCTCGGGGGCGAGCAGGTTGAGAAAGAGGGCGAGCGCTTCGGCGGAAAGGCACATTGGGCTGTCTCCTCGGTCGGGGGGCGGTGCCTGCGATCATCCGCCCTCACGGGCTGGCGGAAGCCTAGCCGAGCGTGCGCCCCGCACGACCCGGGGCGCGACGGTGCGTGCCGCGACCCTACGTCGCGCGGCTGCCTGCCCGGCCGCACGGGCAGAGACGGCCCGGGCGGCGTGACCATGCAGGGCGACGCGATCTCCCCCTGGCTCACGGCCGTGCCGGTCGTCTACCTCGCGTTGCAGGTTGGCGGCATTTTCGCCCGGCGCGAGCCGCTGCGCACGGGCGCCCGCATCTGTGCCGGGCTCATGGGCGCAGTGGTGATCTTCGCCGTCGCGGGCGGCCTCGCCGGCTCGAACCTCGCCCCGATCTGGGTGGTCTTCGCCATCCCCGTGCTGACGCTCGCGCTCCTCGTGCTCTGGGGCGTGCACCTGCTGAGGAGGTAAGCATGAGCGATCGCCCCAACCGGCCGGCCGTGCTGTCGGTGCGCGACCTGACCGTGGAAATACCGACGCGACGGGCCGTGCTGAAGCCGGTCGACCGGGTCAGCTTCGACATCGCCGAGGGCGAGATCCTGGGTGTCGTGGGCGAATCCGGCGCCGGCAAGTCGATGACCGGCAACGCCGTGATCGGCCTGCTCGACCGCCCCGCACGCATCTCGGACGGTGAGGTGCGCCTGCGCGGCGAGCGGATCGACGATCTGCCCTACGAGAAACTCCGCCGGGTGCGGGGCCGGCGGATCGGAATGATCTTCCAGGATCCGCTGACCTCGCTCAACCCGCTCCTGCCGATCGGCGAGCAGATCGCCGAGACGGTGCGCACCCATATGGGCGTCTCCAACACCGAGGCGTGGAACCGCGCCGTGGCGGCGCTGGAGGAGGTGGGCATCCCGGCTGCGCGCGAGCGCGCGGGGAGCTATCCGCACGAGTTCTCGGGCGGCATGCGGCAGCGCGTGGTGATCGCGCTCGCGCTCTGCGCCGAGCCCGACCTCGTGGTCGCCGACGAGCCGACCACGGCGCTCGACGTGTCCGTGCAGGCGCAGATCATCGCGCTGCTCAAGCGGCTCTGCCGCGAGCGGGGGACGGCGGTAATGCTGGTAACCCACGACATGGGCGTGATCGCCGAGGCGGCCGACCGCGTGGCGGTGATGTATGCCGGCCGCATGGCCGAGCTCGGCCCCGTGCGCGACGTCGTCACCCGCCCGCGTCACCCCTATACGGACGGCCTGATGGGCGCGACGCCCCTCGCCGGCGGCGGCCAGCGACGGCTGCGGCAGATCCCCGGTGCGATGCCGCGGCTCACCGCGCTGCCGACGGGCTGCGCCTTCCACCCGCGCTGCCCGAACGCGCAAGGCGCCTGCCGGCAGGATCCGCCGCCGACGCTCGCCGCCGACCACGGCCGCGCGGCCTGCTGGTTCCCGGTCGAGCACGATCTGCCAAGGGCGAGGGAAGCCTGATGCGCGACAACGCCTCCCTGTCCGCCAACCAGACCCGGGCCGGGGCCGCGCCGCTCGTCTCGGTGCGCAGCCTCAGCCGCGTCTTCGACGTCTCGCGGCCCTGGCTGAACCGCGTGATCGAGCGGCTGCCCAGGCGTTACCTGACCGCCGTGTCCGACGTCTCCTTCGACATCCCGGCGCGCACGACCTACGCTCTGGTGGGCGAGTCGGGCTCGGGCAAGTCGACCATCGGCAAGATCCTCGTCGGGCTGCTCTCACCCTCGGAAGGGTCGGTCGAGATCAATGGGATCGACCTCGCGCGCGAGACCGATCCGGGCAAGATCGACCGCGTCCGCTCCGACATCCAGATGATTTTCCAGGACCCCTACGCCAGCCTCAACCCCCGCTGGACGGTCCGCGCGATCATCGCCGAGCCGGTCGCGGCACGGGGGGGCGACGCGTCCGGGCTCGCCGAGCGGCTGCTCGAGCAGGTGGGCCTCTCGGCCGAGGACGCCGAAAAGTATCCCCACGAGTTCTCGGGCGGGCAGCGGCAGCGCATCTGCATCGCGCGCGCGCTGGCGTCGGAGCCGCGCTTCATCGTCTGCGACGAGCCGACCTCGGCGCTCGATGTGAGCGTGCAGGCGCAGGTGCTCAACCTGATGTCCGACCTCAAGGAGGAGTTCGGGCTGACCTACCTCTTCATCAGCCACGACCTGACTGTCGTGCGCCACATGGCCGATCGCGTCGGCGTGCTGTATCTCGGGCGCCTCGTGGAAGAGGCCGCACCGGACGATCTGAACGAGATACCGCGCCATCCCTACAGCCGCATGCTGCTCGAGGCGGCCCCACGGCTTGACGCCTTCGGCCGCGAGATCGACCCGCCCAAGGGTGAGATTCCCGACCCGATCTCGCCGCCGGCCGGCTGCGCCTTCCACCCCCGCTGCCCCATCGCCGTCGACCGCTGCCGGCAGGAGCGGCCCCTACTGCGCCCCCTCGGCAGAGCCCGCGTCGCCTGCCACCGCGCGGGTGAAGACGGAACGCCCACGGCCTGAGCCGGCGTGCGGGGCGGCCGGCATGGGAGGGGGGCCAGCCCCCCGTCGGCCATGCGGCCGACTCCCCCCGGGATGCTTGGAGCAAGAAGAAGCCGGGGCGGCATGCCACTGTACGGCCGAACCTCTGCCGAGAGCCTGCCTCTTCTTCTTGCTCTCAATATTCCGGGGGTGCGGGGGCTGGCCCCCGCTGCGACGGGAAGGGGACGCGGCGCGGATGCGTGGGGCGGCCGCGATCACAAACGCGTCACCAAGGGCCTGTCTGTCGTGAAAGCGGGCGGCTGCGACCGTTTGGCGGACGTGCTGACCATTGGCGGGACGGCGCGGCTGGTCTAGCTTGATGCGCATGATCGCAGAATTCGGACATTTCGCCCTGATCCTCGCCGCCTGCGTGGCGCTCGTTCAGATGATCGTGCCGCTGATCGGCGCCCAGAGACGGTGGGCCGGGTGGATGGCGGTGGCCGAGCCGGCGGCGACGGCGCAGTTCATCCTCGTCGCGGCTTCCTTCGCGGCGCTGACATGGGCGTTCGTCACCTCCGACTTCTCGCTCAGGCTGGTGACGCTGAACTCGCATTCCGCCAAGCCCATGCTGTACAAGATCACCGGCGTGTGGGGGAATCACGAGGGCTCGCTCCTTCTCTGGGTGCTGATCCTGGCGCTGTTCGGCGCCTCGGCCGCGTGGTTCGGTGGCAACCTCAAGCCGACGCTGCGCGCGCGCGTTCTGGCGGTGCAGGCCAGCGTGGGCGTGGCCTTCTACGCGTTCATCCTGTTGACCTCGAACCCGTTCCTGCGGCTGGAATCGCCCCCGCTGGACGGGCAGGATCTCAACCCGCTGTTGCAGGATCCTGGCCTCGCCTTCCACCCGCCGTTTCTCTACCTTGGCTATGTGGGCCTATCGATGGCCTTCTCCTTCGCCGTGGCCGCGCTGATCGAGGGGCGTGTCGATGCCGCCTGGGGCCGCTGGGTGCGGCCGTGGACGCTTGCGGCCTGGCTGTTCCTGACCATCGGCATCGCGCTGGGGAGCTGGTGGGCCTATTACGAGCTCGGCTGGGGCGGCTTCTGGTTCTGGGATCCTGTCGAGAACGCCTCGTTCATGCCATGGCTGCTGGCAGCCGCGCTGCTGCATTGCGCCATCGTCGTGGAGAAGCGCGAGGCGCTGAAGAACTGGACGATCCTGCTCGCCATCCTCGCCTTCGGCTTCTCGCTGATCGGCACCTTCATCGTGCGCTCGGGCGTGCTGACCTCGGTCCACGCCTTCGCCAACGACCCCGAGCGGGGCGTCTACATCCTGGCTATCACCGGCCTGTTCGTGGGGGGGGCTCTGACGCTCTACGCCGCGCGGGCCAGCGCGATGGAGGCCAAGGGCGTGTTCGGCGTGGTCAGCCGTGAGAGCGCGCTGGTGGCCAACAACATTCTCCTCGCGGTGTCGTGCTTCGTGGTGTTCGTGGGCACGATCTGGCCGCTCGTGGCCGAACTCGCCTTCGACCGGAAGCTCTCGGTCGGCCCGCCCTTCTTCGACGCGGCCTTCACGCCCTTCATGGTGGCGCTGATGATCCTGCTGCCGGTGGGCGGCATGCTGCCGTGGAAGCGCGCTCGGCTGGGCCGCGCCATGCAGCCGCTCTGGGGCGTGCTGGCGCTGGCGCTGGCGGCCGGGGGGCTCACCTGGGCCATCCAGACCGGGCAATCGCTGCTCGCCCCCCTCGGCATGACCCTGGCGCTCTGGGTGATCGGCGGCGCGGCTGTCGATCTCTGGAGCCGGTCCGGCAAGGGCGCACCGCAAGAACGGTTGCGACGGCTGCGCGCCCTGCCCGGCGGCGACTGGGGCAAGTCCATCGCCCATGCGGGCCTCGGGATCACGGCGCTCGGCGTCGCGGGGCTGACTCAATGGGAGGTGGAGGACATCCGCGTCGCGCAGCCGGGCGAGCGCTATACGGTCGAGGCGTTCGGGCCGTGGCAATACGACGTGCGTCTCAACGCCGTGAACGAGGTCGAGGGGCCGAACTACATCTCGACCATGGCGAGCATCGACGTCTTCCGCGGCGACCGCCAGATCGCCCATCTAGAGCCGGAGAAGCGGGTCTACCCGGTCGCCGGCATGCCCACGACCGAGGCGGCCATCGACAACGGCATCCTGCGTGACGTCTACATCGTCATCGGCGATCCTCAGGCGAATGGTGGCTGGGCGGTGCGCACCTACATCAAGCCACTGGCGAACTGGATATGGGCGGGCTGCATCGTGATGGCGATCGGCGGGATGGTCTCGCTGTCCGACCGCCGCTATCGGGTTGCGGCTGGCGCGCGCAAGGCGGCCCCGGCACCCGAGGGGGTGCCGGCCGAATGATCCGTGCGGCCTGCTTCGCGCTCGTCTTGGCGGCGAGTGGGGCGAGTCCGGCCGGTGCTCTCTCGCCCGACGAGTTGCTCGACGATCCCGCCCTCGAGGAGCGGGCGCGCGAGATATCGTCTCAGTTGCGCTGCATGGTCTGCCGCAACGAGGCGATCGACGAGTCGAATGCAGACCTCGCCCGCGACATGCGGTTGCTTGTCCGCGAGCGGCTGGTCGCGGGCGACAGTGACGAGGAGGTGATCGACTTCGTCGTCGAGCGCTACGGCGAATACGCGCTGCTGCGCCCTACCACCGAGGGGGCCAACATCATCCTCTGGGTCGCGGGGCCCGCCATGCTCCTCGTGGCGCTCGGGATCGGGGGCGGCTTTGTCTGGTCGCGCCGGCGGTCGCCTGCGCGCACCGAAGAGGCCCTGTCGGCCGAAGAGCAGACCCGCCTCGACGCCCTTCTGAACGAGTGAGCGGGGCAAAATCTTCCAGAAGATTTTGCACGCAAGGATCTTCCGGAAGATCCTTGGCGACCGGCTGGGGGCCGGGTAGGGGAATGGCGCGACATGCCCTCAGCCAGCCGACGAGGCCCGAATGATCTACGAGACCATCCGCTACGCCGTGCGCGAGGATGTGGCGATCCTCACGCTCGACCGGCCCGACGTGATGAACGCGCTCTCGACCCAGATGCGCGCAGAGATCACCGACGCGGCGAGGCGGGCGCCGGGCGAAGCACGGGTGCTGGTTCTCACCGGCAGGGGCCGCGCCTTCTGCTCGGGGCAGGACCTCGGCGACAGCAGGTCCATCGCGGCGACTGACCTGGAGCGGACGCTGCGCGACGAATACGTGCCGATGGTGATGGCGGTGTCGGAGTGCGACATACCGACCATCGCCGCGGTCAACGGAGCGGCAGCGGGGGCCGGTGCCAACCTTGCGCTCGCGACGGACGTGGTGGTGGCGTCCGAAGAGGCGGTTTTCCTGCAGGCCTTCGCGCGGATCGGCCTGATTCCGGACGCGGGCGGCACCTACTGGCTGCCGCGGCAGGTGGGCTTCGCCCGGGCGATGGGCGCGGCGCTCTTCGCCGAGCCTGTGCCGGCGAAACAGGCCGCCGAATGGGGCATGATCTGGGAGGCGGTGCCGGAGGCATCGTTCGCCGACGCGTGGTGGGCGCGGGCGCGGCAGCTCGCCACCGGGCCGACGCAGACCTACCGAAAGATCAAGCGCGCGCTGCGTCAGGGCATGGCGAACGACTTCGAGACGCAACTTCTGCTCGAGGCCGAGTTGCAGGGCGAACTGGGCGAGACGCGCGACTTCCGCGAAGGCGTGCTGGCGTTCCTCGAGAAGCGGCAGGCCCGCTTCGAGGGGCGCTGAGCCGAGCACAGGAGCGCAGCGCGCGCGCAGGGAAACCTGCTGATCGGCGAGCGGCCGAGGCGCTGTGGCCGGCAGAGCTGCGGTGCGCCTGCCTTACCCTGCTTGGTGCGGGTGCTCGTAGCTTCTCGCATGGGGAAAGGCGGGCACCGGTGCGGTGAACGCCGCCTCGGTGGCTTGTGCCTCCGAATGCGTAGCGCGCAGAGCGGCCAGCGCGGCGAGAGCGATCACCGCAAGGTTGCCAACCCCCACGAAGATGCCGGCGGCGCCGAGCAGCGACCCCCCGGCGGCGAGGTGAAGCCCCGCGGCGGTCGCCCCGCCGATCCAGCCCAGCAGGAGATATCCGAAGATCATGGCGCGACTCCGTTCCGATGACGGGTGCACCCCACCATGAAAGGTCTTACCACTGCGTGAACGCGGACGATGCTCGCGAGATCTGACTAGCTCGACCGGTCAGGTCGCTGGAAGGCGGATGGCCCGGTGCTGCCGCTCTCGTGGTCGGGAAGGCGGCAGCGCCGAAATGCCAGCCGCAGCAGGGCGGCGCCGAGCAGGGCCGCGTTGCCGGTCAGCACGACCACGGCCGCGATGCTGGCAGGGCCGAGCGACAGCGCTTCGGCCATGAGCAGTGCGGCGCCCAGTCCCGCAAGGATGCCGAACAGAAGATACCCGACGGCCACGCCCGCCTCCCGCATTCGTCTCGGGCACTCCGACCCCCGTTGGTAGTGTAGAGCGCACAACCGCAGGATGAAAGAGAAAGACGCGCGGTGTCACGGCATCGGCCGAGCCTGGCCGATGCCTGCCCCGCGCGTGCGAAAACTGCTCGGACGCGACGGGGTGATGGGCCGCTGCGGGGCGGGGGGCCTCAGCGGTTCTCTACGTCGACGTAGTCGCGCTTCGGCGCCCCGGTATAAAGCTGCCGTGGACGGCCGATGCGCATGGTCGGGTCCGACAGTTGTTCCTTCCACTGGCTGATCCAGCCCACCGTTCGCGAGACCGCGAAGATCGGGGTGAACATCGAGGTGGGGAAGCCCATCGCCTCGAGGATGATGCCCGAGTAGAAATCGACGTTCGGGAACAGCTTCTTCTCGGTGAAGTAGGGGTCGGCCAGCGCCGCCGCCTCCAGATCCTTGGCGACCTGGAGGGTGGGGTTGTTCTCGACCCCCATGAGTTCCAGCACCTCGTCGGCCGACTGCTTCATGACCTTCGCGCGCGGGTCGAAGTTCTTGTAGACGCGGTGGCCGAAGCCCATCAGGCGGAACGGGTCGTCCTTGTCCTTGGCGCGGGCGATGAATTCGGGGATGCGGTCGGGCGTGCCGATCTCCTTCAGCATCTCCAGGCAGGCCTGGTTGGCGCCGCCATGCGCCGGCCCCCAGAGGCAGGCGATGCCGGCCGCGATGCAGGCGAAGGGGTTGGCGCCCGACGACGAGGCCAGCCGCACCGTCGAGGTCGAGGCGTTCTGCTCGTGGTCGGCATGCAGGGTGAAGATCCGGTCCATCGCGCGGGCGAGGATTGGGTCGACCACGTAATCCTCGGCGGGCACGGCGAAGCACATGCGCAGGAAGTTCGACGCGTAGTCCAGGTCGTTGCGCGGGTACACGAAGGGCTGGCCGATGGAATACTTGAACGCCCAGGCAGCGATCGTCGGCATCTTGGCGATCAGCCGGATCGAGGCGACCTCGCGCTGCCACGGATCCGAGATGTTGGTCGAGTCGTGGTAGAAGGCGCTCATCGCGCCCACCACGCCCACCATCACCGCCATCGGATGCGCGTCGCGGCGGAATCCGCGGAAGAAGTTCTGCATCTGCTCGTGCAGCATCGTGTGCATGGTCACACGGTTCTCGAAATCCTCCAGTTGCTCGGCCGAGGGCAGCTCGCCGTAGAGCAGCAGGTAGCAGACCTCGAGAAAGTGGCTCTTTTCCGCGAGCTGGTCGATCGGGTAGCCGCGGTGGAGCAACTCGCCCTTGTCGCCGTCGATGAAGGTGATGGTCGACTCGCACGCGGCGGTCGAGGTGTAGGAGGGGTCGTAGGTGAAGACGCCCGTCTTGCCGTAGAGATTGCGGATGTCGACGCAATCGGGCCCGGCGGTGGGCGACAGGATCGGCAGGTCCAGTTCCTGGTCGCCGACCTTGAGCGTGGCGACGCGGGTCGTGTGAGAGGTGTCAGGCATCGGGCATCCCCTTTCTTGGTCCGCTTCGGCCGGGGGCCGTGGCGGGCGTGACGGGCAGGGGGTGGTCGTCAGGCGCCCCCCATGCCTGCTGCGTCTTCGATCCGGCCGATCGTCTCCTCGCGGCCGATCACGGTCATCATATCAAACACGCTCGGGCTGGCGGCGCGTCCTGATAGCGCGGCCCGGAGCGGCTGGGCGATCTTGCCGAGCTTCATGCCCCGGGCCTCGGCGAAGGAGGCGACCGTCTCTTCGAGCGCGTCACGCGTCCAGTTAGCCGTTTGCAGGTGCGGCGTCAATTCGCCCAGTATACCGCGGGATACCGTATCCAGCGCCTTGGCCGCCTTCTCGTCGGGCTCGAAGGGGCGGCTGCCCAACACGAAATGGCCCTTTTCCAACAGGTCTCCCAGCGTTTTCGCCCGTTCCTTGAGGTGCGGCATCGCGGCGCGCAGTCCTGCGTGCTGCGTTGCAGAAAGCGGCGCGTCGTCGCGGGCGGCAAGGTAGCCGTCGACCGCTCGCAGCAGGGCGTCGTCGTCCATGTGGGCGATGTGGTGGCCCGAGAGGCTTTCGAGCTTCTTGAAGTCGAAGCGGGCCGGCGCCTTGTTGATGCCGGTGATGTCGAACAGCGCCCTCAACTCGGCGTCGGTGAACACTTCCTGGTCGCCGTGGCTCCACCCCAGCCGCGCGAGGTAGTTGCGCATTGCCGGCGCGGGGTATCCCAGCGCCTCGTAGTCGTGGACGCCCGTCGCCCCGTGGCGTTTCGACATCTTCTTGCCGTCGGGCCCGAGGATCAGGGGCACATGCGCCCAGACCGGCACAGGCCAGCCCATGGCCCGGTAGACGAGCATCTGGCGGGCTGCGTTGGCGAGGTGGTCGTCGCCTCGGATCACGTGGGTCACGCCCATGTCGTGATCGTCTACCACGACCGCGTGCATGTAGGTCGGCGAGCCGTCGGAGCGCAGCAGGATCATGTCGTCGAGCTGGTCGTTCTTCCACGTCACGTCGCCCTGCACGACGTCTTCGATCACCGTCTCGCCCTCGCGCGGCGCCTTGATCCGCACGACGAAAGGAGCGTCGGGGTGCTCGGCCTCGGGCACGTCCCGCCAGGGGGACCGGAAGAGCGTCGAGCGGCCCTCGGCGCGCGCCTGCTCGCGGAACGTGTCGATGTCTGCCTGGGTCGAGAAGCACTTGTAGGCCGCGCCCCTGGCCAGAAGCTCGTGCGCCACCTCGGCGTGGCGTTCGGCGCGTGCGGCCTGGCTGATCGGCTCGCCGTCCCAGTCGAGGCCGAGCCAGGCGAGCCCCTTCAGGATCGCCTCGGTCGCCTCGGGGGTGGAGCGCGCCTTGTCGGTGTCCTCGATCCGCAAGAGGAACGTGCCGCCCCGTCCGCGGGCGTAGAGCCAGTTGAAGAGCGCCGTGCGCGCGCCGCCGATATGCAGAAACCCGGTGGGCGAGGGCGCGAAGCGGGTGACGATCGGCCCGTCCGTGGGGCGCGCGTCGGCGGAGCTCTCGGACATTGGCGTTAACCTTTCGTAAACCATGCTTCTCTAGCGCGGGGGTCGTGTATGCGGACCCTCTCGACGAGACAAGGGCGGCGGGGCCGCCCGCCCGCGCGCCTTTCGCGGCGCGGATCGCGGAGGGCGCGGCGGGGGCGCTCCTGGCGCAGCGGGGCCACCTTGTCCACTGGGTGCCGGTCTGCCTCGCCGCGGGCATCGGCGGGTGGTTCTCGCTGACATGGGAGCCGAGCACGGCGCATTACGCGGCGCTGGCGCTTGCCACCGTGGTCTTCGTCCTGGCTGCCCGTCGGGCAGGAGAGCTCGCGGCGCCGTTTCTGGTCGGCGTGGCGCTGGTCTGCGCGGGGGGACTCGCAGCCGGCGCCCGCGCGCACCTCGTCGCCGCGCCGGTGCTGGAGTTCCGCTATTACGGTCCCGTCGAGGGCCGGATCGTGGGCATCGACCGCTCCGCCTCGGGCGCACTGCGCCTGACGCTCGACCGGGTGCGCCTCGACCGCGTGGGGCCCGCCCGCACGCCCGACCGGGTGCGCCTGTCGCTCCACGGCGCGCAGGGGTGGACGGAGCCGGTGCCGGGCCTCACGGTGATGGCGACGGCCCACCTCTCGCCCCCTGGCGGCCCGGTGGAGCCCGGCGGCTTCGACTTTGCGCGCATGGCATGGTTCGACCGGCTTGGCGCGGTGGGTTATACCCGCGCACCCGTGCTGATGGCGGCCCCCGCAGAGCGGGGCGCGGCGCTTGCCGTCTTTCGCGTCCGCATGGCGCTTTCTGCCGCGATCCAGGAGGCGCTTCCGGGCCCGCGCGGCGCCTTCGCCACGGCGATCCTGACGGGCGACCGCTCCGCCATCCCCGAAGATGCGCTGGAGAACCTGAGAGGCGCGAACCTCGCCCACCTGCTCGCCATCTCGGGGATGCACATGGGGCTGCTCACGGGCGTGGTCTTCGGCGTGATCCGGGGCGGCATCGCGCTGGTCCCGTGGGCCGCGCTGCGGCTGCCGGGCAAGAAGATTGCCGCGCTCGCCGCGCTCGCCGCGGGCGCGGTCTACCTCGCGCTGTCGGGGGGCAACGTGGCGACCGTGCGCGCCTATGTCATGGTGTCGGTCGTGCTGGTGGCGGTACTGCTCGACCGGCGGGCGATCTCGCTGCGCTCGGTCGCCATCGCGGCGACGCTGATCCTGCTGATGACGCCCGAGGCGCTGTCGGGGCCCGGATTCCAGATGTCCTTCGCTGCGACGACGGCGCTTGTCGCCGCCTTTGGCGCGCTGCGCGACTGGCGGGCGGGTGTGCCGGCCTGGGCGCTGGCCGTGGGGACGCTCGTGCTGTCCTCCGCCGTGGCCGGGGCGGCGACGGCGCCCTTCGCGGCGGCGCATTTCAACCGCTTCACCGATTACGGGCTGGTGGCGAATCTGCTGTCGGTCCCGCTCATGGGCGCCGTCATCATGCCGGCCGCGGTGGCGGCCGCCGTTCTCGCCCCCTTCGGCCTCGGCCACCTGGGCCTGGCGGTCATGGGCTGGGGCCTTGCCTGGGTGCTCGGGGTGGCCGACTGGATCACCTCGCTCGAGGGTGCGATCACGCCCGTGGTGGCACCGGGCCCGGCGGTGCTGCCGCTCTTGTCGCTCGGCGCGCTGGTGGTGGTGCTCTGGCGGGGCCGGGGCCGATGGGCGGGCCTCGTGCCGCTCGCGCTGGCGCTCGTGCTCTGGGCGGGAACCGAGCGTCCGGCATTGCTGATCGCGCCGTCTGGCGGTCTGGTCGGGCTGATGGGCCCGGAGGGGCGCGTTCTGTCGAAGCCGCGGGGCGACGGCTTCTCCGCCGAGGTCTGGCTCGAGAACGACGGGGACATGGCCTCGCAGGACGAAGCCGCCGCCCGCCCCGGCCTGCCGGGCACGGTGCAGGAGCGGCGCCTTGACGTGGCGGGCCTGCGCGTCGCCCATGTGACCGGGCGCGACCGCGCGGCGCGGGCCGGGGCCGCCTGTGCCTGGGCCGACCTGCTGATCGTCAACACCGCGATGGAGCCGCCGCCCGAGGGCGGCTGCCGCCTGCTCGACGCCGCCGCCTTGCGGGAGACGGGAGCTGTGGCCATCCACGGCGGCCCGGGCGGTGCTCGGCTCGTGACTGCCGCCGAGAGGGCGGGTGCACGCCTCTGGGCGCCGCGCTGACGTGGTGGAACCGGCCCTGTGAGCGTGGGGCCGCAAACGGGCGCGGGCCCCCGCGCGACTCAACCGTAGGTGCGGATCAGCCCCACGAGGCGGCCCTGAACCTGCACCTGGTCGGAGCGGAAGACGCGCGTCTCGTAGGCCGGGTTCGCCGCCTCGAGCGCGATGGCCGCGCCACGCCGGCGGTAGCGCTTGAGCGTGGCCTCCTGACCCTCGACGAGGGCGACGACGATATCGCCGTTGTCGGCCGTGTCCTGCTCGCGGATGACCACGATGTCGCCGTCGTTGATGCCTGCCTCGATCATCGAGTCGCCCTTGACCTCGAGCGCGTAGTGGCTGCCCTTGCCCACCATCGCGCCCGGCACGGCGACGCAGTGGCTGCGCTGGCTGATCGCCTCGATCGGCACGCCCGCCGCGATCCGGCCCATGACGGGCAGCTCGACGGCCTCGGCCGCGACATCCATCGCCGAACCGGGGCGGGGAGCGGGCGGCGCGCCGCCGCCGTCGCCCTCGATCACCTGGGGCGTGAAGCCCGAAGCGCGCCCCAGCGCGGCCTCGCCGCCGAGCGAGTCCGGCAGGCGCACGATCTCGATGGCGCGGGCGCGGTGGGCGAGGCGGCGGATGAAGCCGCGTTCCTCCAGCGCCGTGATCAGGCGGTGGATGCCCGATTTCGACCGCAGGTCGAGCGCGTCGCGCATCTCGTCGAACGAGGGCGGAACCCCGTCGCGCTGCACGCGCCGGTTGATGAACTCCAGCAGATCCAGTTGCTTGCGGGTCAGCATTGCACGCCCCTCGCCCATGCCCCGATGAAACCACTCAGGCGATGTTCTACAGGCGTTCCCGTTTTGTGTCAACTTGCCGCGTCACCCTTCCGACAAGCCGCTCCCCGCCCCGCCCCGGAGCGGCACGATTTCCACCTTCGCCCCCGCCTCGCGCGCAGGGTCGTTCGGCGGGCGCACGAGCAGGGCGTCGGCACCCGACAGGATCGACAGCAGGCTCGAATCCTGGCGGTCGAACGGCGCGACGCCGGCCCCCTCGCGGCGAGCGCGCATGTAGTGTTCGCGGGGGCCGTTCGCGTCGATGGCACGGGCGAGGCGGGCGGCGAGGCGCGGCGCGGGCGCCGGTGGAAAGCCGAGCATGGCGCGCAGCACCGGCAGCACGAAGATGTGGCCGCAGACCATCGCCGAGACGGGGTTGCCCGGCAGCCCCACGACGGCCGCCTCGCCCATCCGGCCGGCCATCAGCGGCTTTCCGGGCCGCATGGCGACCTTGTAGAAGGCACGCTCCATCCCCAGCCGCTCGGCCACGGGCGCCACGAGGTCGTGGTCGCCCACCGAAGCGCCGCCGATGGTCACGATCAGGTCGGCGCCGCGGGCGAGGCGGAACGCGGCCTCGAGGCTGGTCTCGGTATCGCGCGCGATGGGCAGCAGGCGCGCGATTGCGCCGGCCTCTTCGAACAGCGCCTTCAGCCCCAGCGCGTTGGAGGCGACGATCTGGTGGGGGCCCGGCTCCTCTCCAGGCTGCACCAACTCGTCACCGGTGGCGATCACCGCCACCTCGGGCCGGCGGCGCACGGTGACAGTCGGCGCGTTCATCGCGGCAGCAAGCGCGATATCGGCAGGGCGCAGGCGGCGGGGCGCGCCGATCCGATCACCGGGGGCGAAGTCGCCGCCCGCGGGGCGGATGTTGGCGTTGTCGCTCGGGCGCTGCACAAGGCGCATGCCGGTGGAGGTCGTCTCCGTATCCTCCTGAATCACGACGAAATCGGCGCCATCGGGTACGGGCGCTCCGGTGAAGATGCGCACCGCCTCGCCGGGGCCGACATGGCCGGGGTGGGCCCGCCCCGCCGGCGCCTCGCCGATCACGCGGAAGGCCGCGCCCTCGGTGATGTCGGCCGCCCGCACCGCGTAGCCGTCCATCGCGGAGGCGGCGAAGGGGGGCTGGGCGCGTCGCGCCGCCACGTCGGCCGCCAGCACCCGGCCCGCCGCCTCGGCCAGCGGCACCTCCTCGGTGCCGAGCGGCCGGGTGAGGGCGAACAGGCGCTCGAGCGCCTCTGCGGTGGAGATCACGAGGCGTCCCCGCGCGGCCCCGCCTCGTAGCGGCCCGACTTGCCGCCGTCCTTGAGCGTCACGCGGATGCCGCCCAGTTCCATGCCCCGGTCGACTGCCTTGAGCATGTCGTAGACGGTGAGCGCGGCGGTCGAGACGGCGGTCAGCGCCTCCATCTCCACCCCCGTCTGGCCGGTGGTCCTGACGGTCGCGGTGATGCGCAGGCCGGGCAGGTCGCGGTCGGGCACGAGATCGACCGCGACCTTCGTCACGGGCAGCGGGTGGCAGAGCGGGATCAGGTCGGCGGTGCGCTTGGCGCCCATGATCCCGGCGAGGCGGGCGGTGCCGATCACGTCGCCCTTCTTCGCGCTGCCGTCCTCCACGAGGGCGAGGGTTTCGGCGCGCATCCTCACCCAGCCCTCGGCCTCGGCGATGCGCGCGGTCTGCGCCTTGCCGGAGACGTCGACCATGTGGGCGCGGCCCTGCTCGTCGAAATGGGTCAGCATGGCGCCTCGGCGCGGGCGAGCAGGGCGCGGGTGGCGGCCTCGACATCCGGCTGGCGCATCAGGCTCTCGCCCACGAGGAAGGAGCGGACGCCGTGCGCGGCCATCTCGGCGAGATCGGAGGGCGTGAAGAGGCCGGACTCGGAGATCACCGTGCGGCCGGGTCCGACGCGCGGGGCGAGGTCGCGCGTGACATCAAGCGAGACATCGAACGTCTTGAGATTGCGATTATTCATGCCGATCAGGGGCGAGACGAGGCGGAGCGCGCGGTCGAGCTCTGCCCCGTCGTGCACCTCGATCAACGCGTCCATGCCCCAGTCGCGGGCCGCCGCCTCCAGCTCGGCCGCCTGCGCGTCGGACATCGAGGCCATGATGATGAGAATGCAGTCGGCGCCCATCGCGCGGGCCTCGGCCACCTGCCAGGGGTCGTAGAGGAAATCCTTGCGCAGCACCGGCAGGTCGCAGGCGGCGCGCGCGGCCCTCAGGTCGTCGGGCGCGCCCTGGAACGAGGGGCCGTCGGTCAGCACCGAGAGGCACGCCGCGCCGCCCGCGGCATAGGCGCGGGCGATGGCGGGCGGGTCGAAATCGGCGCGGATCAGCCCCTTGGACGGGCTCGCCTTCTTCACCTCTGCGATCAGCGCATACCCCCCGGCCTGCGCCTGTGACAGCGCCCCGGCGAAGGGGCGGACGGGCGGCGCGGCGCGCGCCTCGTCCTCCACGGCCGAAAGGGGCCGGGCGGCCTTGCCGGCGGCGATCTCTTCCAGCTTGTAGGCCTTGATGCGGTCGAGCACGGTCGTCATGCGGCGGCCTCCGTCGTCAGTCGGGCGAGCCCCTCCACCTTGCGCTTCGCGGCGCCGCTGTCGAGGCTCTCGCGGGCGATTTCCACCGCCTCCTGCAATTCTGCGGCCCGCCCCGCCACCACCAGCGCGGCGGCGGCGTTGAGCAGCACCGCGTCGCGGTAGGCGCCCGCCTGACCCTCCAGCAGGGCGCGGAACGCGGCCGCGTTGTCCTCGGGCGTGCCGCCGAGGATCGCGTCGAAGGAATGGACGGGCAGGCCGGCGTCCTCGGGCGCGATCTCGCGCTCCTCCACCCGGCCGCCCTCGAGCGCGGCGACCCAGGTCGGCCCCGATATCGAGATCTCGTCGGTCCCGTCGGCCCCGTGCACCAGCCACGCGGCCTCCGACCCGAGCGCGAGCAGCGTCTCGGCCATGGGCACGATCAGCGCGCGGTCGTAGGCACCGGTCAACTGGCGCCTGACGCCCGCCGGGTTGGTCAGCGGCCCCAGCACGTTGAAGATCGTGCGCGTGCCCAGCTCGGTGCGCGCCGGCATGACGTGGCGCATCGCGGGGTGGTGCACCGGCGCCATCATGAAACCGATGCCGATCTCGGCGAGCGCCCGCTCGACCACTGCCGGCCCCACCATCACCCTGACGCCGAGCTGGCCCAGCGCGTCGGCCGCGCCCGATTTCGACGACAGGTTCCGGTTGCCGTGCTTGGCCACCGGCACGCCCGCGCCGGCAACGACGAAGGCCGCGGCGGTCGAGATGTTGAGCGTGCCCTTGCCGTCGCCCCCCGTGCCGACGATGTCCATTGCCCCCTCGGGCGCGCGCACCGCCGCGCAGTTGCGCCGCATCACCCGGGCGGCGGCGGCGATCTCTTCCACCGTCTCGCCGCGGGTGCGCAGCGCCATCAGCAGGCCGCCAGTCTGCGCCGGCGTCGCCTCTCCGGCGAACAGCAGGTCGAACGCGGCCTCGGCCTCGTCGGTCGTCAGCGCCCGGGTGCAGGCTGCTGCGATCAGCGGCTTCAGCGAGTCGCTCATGCGGCCTCCGGCGCGCGCAGGCGGGCGAGGAAGTTCTTCAGCAGCGCATGGCCGTGCTCCGAGCGGATCGACTCGGGGTGGAACTGCACGCCCTCGATCGGCAGCTCGCGGTGGCGCAGCCCCATGATCGTCCCGTCCTCGAGCCAGGCCGAGACCTCGAGCGCGCCCGGCAAGCTCTCGCGCTCGACGATCAGCGAGTGGTAGCGCGTGGCCGAGAGCGGCGCGGGCAGGCCGGCAAACACCCCGCGGCCGTCGTGGTGGATGATCCCCGGCTTGCCGTGGACGATCTCGCGCGCGCGGATCACCCGGCCGCCGAACGCCTCGCCGATGGCCTGGTGGCCGAGACAAACGCCGAGGAGCGGCATGCCCGTCTCGGCGGCGGCGCGCGTGAGGGCGAGGCAAATTCCCGCCTGCGCGGGGGCGCAAGGGCCGGGCGAGAGCACGATGCCCTGCGCGCCCATCGCCATCGCCTGCTGGACGTCGAGCGCATCGTTGCGGCGGACATCGACCCGCGCGCCCAGCTCGCCGAGATAATGGACGAGATTGTAAGTGAAGCTGTCGTAATTGTCGATCAGGAGGAGCATGGGGCTGGCGGCTCTGGCTCTCTGGCGGGGGAACAGGATCGGGGCGGACGGGGGCGGGCTGGGCAAGGTCGTCGGGCGGGGTCTGGCTGGCCGTGGCGGGGCGCGCGGTCTGTTCGGGCGGAGCGCCCCCGGACGGGGCGCGGCGGGCTGCCGGCGAAAGGCCGCCCTCCGGGCCGCCGCAGCGCGGGAAAGGGGGTGAACCGCCCTGCGCCAGCGGCTATAGATGGACAGAGGCGCAGGGCGCGGTCAAGCGGGTCGCCGGTTGCGCGGCGCGAGGCCCGCTCGGGCCGGGCATCGCGGGCGGCAGGGCCCGGACCTGGGCACACGGGGACGGGCAGACGGCGCCGGGCCGCGAGACCGGCGGGCGAGCGAAGGGCAGGGGGCGCATGGGCAGGTCGATCCTCGCAGGCTTCGGAGCGGGCGCGGCCTTCGCTGCCGCCGTACTCGTCGTGGTGTCGCTGGCGCTGCCGCCTCCGCCCGAGCGGGGGCCGACGCCCCGCATCGTCGCCGCGGCGCCGCCGGCCGAGCTCGCAGCGGCGGAGCCCGCGGCAGAGGCCGCGTCCGGCCCGCCCCCCGGCCGCACGCCCGATCCGGCGCCGCAACGGC
>LJNT01000151.1 GCA_001314685.1 Rhodobacteraceae bacterium HLUCCA09 | reverse complement strand
CCCAGATCAGCGCGGCGGTCGAGAGCACCCAGAAGAGCGACGCCGTCGCCAGCGCGAGGCCGAGCGCGGGCCAGAGCGCCACGCCCCCCGCCCGCGGGGCGGGCTGGAGGAAGGGCGCGAGAGCCGCCGCCGTCACGGCCGCGCCCAGGGCGAAGACGAGCGCGGCGCCCGCAGGCGGCAGCTCGGGCCGGGTGCGGATGCCGGTGGTCGAGACCGACCATATCAGCCCGCCCGCAAGGCCCATCCACTCGCCCGCGTCGCGCGGCACCGGCAGTCCGCCGCCCGCGCCCAGCATGGCCCCGAGGCCCGCGAGCCCCACCGCGATGGCCGCCAGCCGCAGGGGCGGCACCGCCCAGCCGAGGAAGGCCCGCGCGATCAGCGTGCTCCAGACCGGCGTGAGGAACCAAAGGAGGATCACCAGCGCCACCCGCCCGTAGAGAAAGGCGACGGAGTAGAGGGCGAAGGCCACGCCCCCGAGCGCCAATGCGACGAGCGCGACGCGATCCGCCCGTGCAAGGCTGCGCCGGGCGAGCGCGACGGGCGCGAGCAGCGCGACCGCGCAGAGCGTGATCGCCAGCGTCCCCCAGGCGCCGGGCAGGCCGAGATCGGCGAGACCTCGCACTGGCAGCCAGTAGAGCCCCCAGAGCGCGCCCGTTCCGGCGACGATGGCGGAGGCAAGGGTGCCGGTCATGCCGGACGGGGCCCGGCCCCGCTCACGCGGGCCGCCACGCAGGATCTGCGTCCGCCTCGACCGGCACGCTGCCGGCCAGCCGCGCCACCCAGTCGGGCGCGTGGCGGGCGTCGACCTCGGCCTCGCGGATCAACCCGTCGAAATGCTGCGACAGCGCGCGCACCCGATCCCGCGAGCGGAAGGCGAGGTAGAAGCGGCCCACATAGACCACGCCGAGAAGCGGCCCGAAGACGGTGACCGGCGCCGAGAACACCCGCCGCGCATCGTAGAGAAAGAGCCGCACCGCCGGGTAGAGCCGGTCGAGCACCTCGGCCATGTTGTCGAGCTGGCGCCGCCGCACGCCCGGGTCGAGCCCCTCGTAGTAGCCGGCACCGGCTGCGAAGGCGCGCATCTCGCCCAGCGACACGGCGATCTCGTAGTCGGACAGTTGCTCGCCCAGCCATTCGTAGCGGTCCTGCGTGGCGCCGATGGCCTGCTGAGGCGTCTTGCCGAGAAAGCTCTGGTATTCCCAGCTCAGCACTTCCTCGGTCTTGAGCACGTCCGGCAGCGTAGCGGCGACATGGCGGATCTTGTAGCCCGCCGCCTCGCGGTGCCATTCGAGCAGTTGCTCGTCGGCCGAGGAGCGGGCCGCCTCGGTCACGGTGACGGCGGCGGCCAGCACGTCGCCCGGCCGCTCGGGCCGGTCGGACAGGCCGAGCAGAAAGTCGGCCGAGACGCCGAGCGCGAATGCGCATTCCGCTGCGAGATGGGCGTTGGGCAGGCGCGCGTCACCGCCCGAGAGCAGCTGCGCGATGGTCGACCGGTCGACCCCGCAGGCGCGGGCGAGTTCCGACCGGTTCACGCCGCTCGCGTCCATCTGGCCCTGCAGGCGCGTGCGGAAGGTCTCGGCGCGAAGGCGCTTGTCCATCTCTGTCATCACCGTAGAATTATCTCACCAAACCGGAGTTTTCAATGATAAGACGCCAGATTTCTACGTGTGCAGACTTTTGCTATATCTCGAGCAGGATAGCGAGCAGACAGGAAAGGACGCACGAATGGAGACACCATTGCGCAGCCTGGTCAAGGCCGTCACCTGGCAGGCGCTTGGCCTCGTCACGATGACGGTCATCACCTCTGCCCTCACCGGCTCACTCGCCACGGGCGGGACCGTGGCGATGGTCGGCGCCGTGATGGGTGCGGTGTTCTACGTTCTGCACGAGCGGATCTGGGCACGCATCCGCTGGGGCCTGGACGAGGCGCAGCGCCTCGCGCGGGGCGACGAGAGCCGGCGCACGCCGCAGGTCTGAGGCCGCGCGCTTACCGCCCCGCCTCCGTGGCGGCCGGCGCTTCTCGCGCGCGCGAGGC
>LJNT01000169.1 GCA_001314685.1 Rhodobacteraceae bacterium HLUCCA09 | reverse complement strand
GCGGCGAGCCGGACGACCTCAAGCAGATCAAGGGTGTGGGCCCGGCGCTGGAAAAGATGTGCCACTCCCTCGGCATTTATCATTTCGACCAGATCGCCAAGTGGACCGACGCAGAGGTGGCGTGGGTCGACGAGCACCTCGAGGGCTTCAAGGGCCGCGTCAGTCGCGACGACTGGGTGAGCCAGGCCAAGACGCTGGCCTCCGGCGGCTCCACCGAATTCTCCGAAAAGGTCTCCAGGGGCGACGTCTACTGACGTGCCGCGCCGAGGGCGGGCCGGGCCCGCCGAACCGACAGGGCGGCCTGACGAGGGCGATCCATCCCGATGACCGACGAGGGGCGCGAGACGCCCGCACCTGACGCGCCCCGGGGCGACGCGCTCCACGGAGCTGCGGCCAGGGACGCGGCCGAGGCGTATCGCCGGATGTTCGACGGTCACGACCGCGAGCGCGTCCGCCGTGCCGGCTGGGCCGCCGCCATCGCCGGGGCGCTGACCGACCACTTCCGCCCGCGAAGCGTGGTCGACATCGGGTGCGGCCTCGGCTTCTTCCTCGCCGCGATGGGGGGGCGCGGCGCCGACCGTCTCACCGGCGTCGACGCCGACTGGGTCGAGGGGCTGCCCACCGAGATCCCCCGCGATCGCTACCTGCTCCATGACCTCGAGACGCCGCTGCCCGATCTCGGGCGGCACGATCTCGCCGCCTGCCTCGAGGTGGCCGAGCACCTCGGCGCGGCGCGGGGGCCGTCTCTGGTGGCCGAGCTGACCGCGCTCTCCGACGTGGTGCTGTTCTCGGCGGCGATCCCCGGGCAGGGCGGGCGCGGCCACGTCAACTGCCGGTGGCAGAGCTACTGGGCCGGCCTCTTCGCCGAGCACGGGCATGCCTGCTACGACCCGTATCGCCGCCGGCTGGCCGCCATGCCCGACATGGCGCCGTGGTTCGCGCAGAACCTGCTGCTGTTCGTCCGCGAGGGCGGCGCGGTGCCCGACGGGATCGCGCCGCACCGCATCGCCCCGCAGGCGGCCGACATGGTGCTGCCGCTCGTGCACACCCGCCTCTTGCGCGCGCGCGAGCGGCGGTTCCGCGCGGCGGTGCGACAGCTCGAGGCGGCCGGGCTGCGCTTCGTGCCCCCCGGCGCCGCAGGAGGGCCCGACACATGAGCCGCGAGGGAAGGGCCGACGCCGAGCGCGCGCGCCGGCGCAAGGGACGAATGGTCGCGCTCGTCATCGCGGGCGCGGGGTTGGCGGCGATCCTCGCGCCATATCTTGTGGCGTGGACGGGGCTGCCCCTCCGCTTCGAGTTTCTGATATACCTCGCCGCGATGGCCGCCTTCCTCTGGGCTCTGGTGGTGAGCCTTCAGCTCCTGCGGGACGCGGGAGGGAAGAACGGCAGCTAGGGCGCGAGGCGCCCGCGACGGGCGAATACGGGACAAGCGCGGCGCGACGCGCGCAGGAGACGACGCGATGCTGAAGGACGAAGACCGCATCTTCACCAACCTCTACGGGATGCACGACCGCACCCTCGCCGGCGCGCGCAAGCGCGGCCACTGGGATGGCACGGGCGACCTGATCAGGAAGGGCCGCGAGTGGATCGTGGAGGAGGTGAAGGCGTCCGGCCTGCGCGGGCGCGGCGGCGCGGGCTTTCCCACCGGGCTCAAGTGGTCGTTCATGCCGAAGGAGAGCGACGGCCGGCCGCACTACCTCGTCGTCAACGCCGACGAGTCCGAGCCGGGCACCTGCAAGGACCGCGAGATCATGCGCCACGACCCGCACACGCTGGTCGAGGGCTGCCTGATCGCGGCCTTCGGCATGGGCGCGCACGCGGGCTACATCTACATCCGCGGCGAATACATCCGCGAGAAGGAGGCGCTGCAGGTCGCCATCGACGAGGCCTACGACGCGGGGCTTCTGGGCAGGAACGCGGCCGGCTCCGGCTGGGATTTCGACCTCTACCTGCATCACGGCGCGGGCGCCTACATCTGCGGCGAGGAGACGGCCCTGCTGGAGAGCCTCGAGGGCAAGAAGGGCATGCCGCGCATGAAGCCGCCGTTCCCCGCGGGCGCCGGTCTCTACGGCTGCCCGACCACGGTGAACAACGTCGAGAGCATCGCCGTGGTGCCGACCATCCTGCGCCGGGGCGGCGAGTGGTTCGCCTCGTTCGGGCGGCCCAACAACACCGGCACCAAGATCTTCGCCGTGTCGGGCCACGTCAACAAGCCGTGCGTCGTCGAAGAGGCGATGTCGATCCCCTTCGAGGAGCTGATCGACCGCCATTGCGGCGGCATCCGCGGCGGCTGGGACAATCTCAAGGCGGTGATCCCCGGCGGATCGTCCGTTCCGCTGCTGCCGGCGGCGACGATGCGCGACGGCGCGCTCATGGATTTCGACTGGCTGCGCGAGAACAAGTCGGGCCTCGGCACGGCGGCGGTGATCGTGATGGACCAGTCGACCGACGTCATCAAGGCGATCTGGCGGCTCGCCAAGTTCTACAAGCACGAGAGCTGCGGCCAGTGCACGCCCTGCCGCGAGGGATCGGGCTGGATGATGCGGGTGATGGAGCGGCTGGTGCGGGGCGATGCCGACCCCGCCGAGATCGACATGCTGCTCGACGTGACCAAGCAGGTCGAGGGGCACACGATCTGCGCGCTGGGAGATGCCGCCGCCTGGCCGATCCAGGGCCTCATCCGCCACTTCCGCCACGAGATCGAGGACCGCATCGCGCACAAGCGGAAGACGCGCGCCGAGCCCGTTGCCGCCGAGTAGGTCCGCCGAACAGATCCGCCGACGGGCGCGACGGGCGCGACGGGCACGACGGGCGCGACGGCGAATCGCATCCGCCGCCGCGTCAGCCCGCGGCCGCGCTCGGCTGGCCGGCGCCGCGGATCGGCCGCCCGCCCCTTCGCATGGAGGGACTGCCGGAGCGGGTCGGGCGCCGGCGCGACCGCGCCGCGGGCTGACGCCGCGCGAGGCGCGCGGAACCGCCGGGCCATCCCCCCGTTGCCACGGTCGGGCGGCGCGCGCTCGCGCGCCCCGGTGTCGTCGTGACGGAGGCTCTCCCGTGTCGGGCAAGGAAACCGCGGTCGAGGTGGTGCTGATCTGGGCCGCCGTCTATCCCAGCGTGCTGCTGTTCAGCTACGCGTTCCGCTGGTTCGGCGTCGGGGCGCCGCTCTGGGTCGAGATCCTCGTCTCGACGGCGCTGACCGTGCCGCTCATCACCTTCGTCGCCCAGCCTTTGATCGGCCGAGCCATGGCTCGGCTGCGCGAGGCGCGCCGGCATCGGCAGGGCACCGCCCATCCGGGCGCGTCCGGCGGCGCGCGGGCACGCCGCTATTGAATAGCCGGGCCCGGCGGTCCCAGATCGGACCGGACGCAGCGACACCGGACGCACCGATGAGACGACTGATCGCCACCGCCCTCGCCCTGACGCTCTTCGCGCTCGCCTTCACCGCGGCTGCCGCGCTGCCGCCGCTTTCGGAGGTCCGGCCGATCAACGATCAGCTCTTCGCCGCCGCCGTGGGCGACCGCATCCGCAAGGAATGCCCGACCATCTCGGCGCGGATGGTCGTCGTCATGCAGAAGGCGCGGGCGCTCGAGCGCTACGCCAAGGCGCAAGGGTATACCGACGCGCAGATCGACGCCTACACCTCGTCGGAGCCCGACAAGCGGCGGCTGGAGGCCCGTGCGCTGGCCTACCTCGCCGAGAGGAGCGCGCGGCCGGGCGACGCGGAGGCGCATTGTCGCGTGGGCCGGGCCGAGATCGCGGCGAAGTCGCCCATTGGCGAACTGCTCCGCAGCCGCTAGGTGACGAGACGACGCGACAGGAGCCAGCGCGCCGGGCCGGGCCCGCGCGCGCCCGCCCGACAGGAGGCCGCCCCATGAGCGATGCGCCACACGCACCGAAGCCCGATCTGCGCACGATCGTCATCGACGGACAGCAGATCGACGTCGACCCGGCGATGACCCTGATCCAGGCCTGCGAGCAGGCCGGCATCGAGATCCCCCGCTTCTGCTACCACGAGCGGCTGTCGATCGCCGGCAATTGCCGGATGTGCCTCGTCGAGGTGGTCGGCGGCCCGCCCAAGCCCGCCGCCTCCTGCGCGATGCAGGTGCGCGACCTGCGCGGCGGCCGCAACGGCGAGCCGCCCGAGGTCAAGACCAACTCGCCCATGGTGAAGAAGGCGCGCGAGGGGGTGATGGAGTTCCTGCTCATCAACCACCCGCTCGACTGCCCGATCTGCGACCAGGGCGGCGAGTGCGACCTTCAGGACCAGGCGATGGCCTATGGCGTCGATTTCTCGCGCTACCGCGAGCCGAAGCGCGCGGTCGAGGATCTCGATCTCGGCCCGCTGGTCGAGACGCACATGACGCGCTGCATCTCGTGCACCCGCTGCGTGCGCTTCATCACCGAGGTGGCGGGCATGCCCGAGCTCGGCCAGACCGGCCGCGGCGAGGATGCCGAGATCACCAGCTACCTCGGCAGGACGCTCGATTCGAACATGCAGGGCAACATCATCGACCTGTGCCCCGTGGGCGCGCTGGTGTCCAAGCCCTACGCCTTCACCGCAAGGCCGTGGGAGCTGTCGAAGACCGAGTCGATCGACGTGATGGACGCGATGGGCGCCTCGATCCGGGTCGACACCAAGGGCCGCGAGGTCATGCGCCTGCTGCCACGCAACCACGACGGGGTGAACGAGGAGTGGATCTCGGACAAGACCCGCTTCGTCTGGGACGGGCTGCGTCGCCAGCGGCTCGACCGCCCCTATATCCGCGAGAACGGCAAGCTCAGGCCGGCCAGTTGGGCCGAGGCGCTGGGCGCCGCGGCGCAGGCGATGCGCGGCAGGCGCGTGGCCGGCCTCGTGGGCGATCTGGCCAATGTCGAGGCGGCGTGGTCGCTCAAGAGCCTCGTCGAGGGCTTGGGCGGCACCACCGAATGCCGGCTCGACGGCGCCGCGCTGCCCGCGGGCGACCGGGCGGGCTATGTCGGCACCGCCTCGATCGACGACGTGAGCGCGGCCCGCCGCATCCTGCTGATCGGCACCGACCCGCGCAGCGAGGCGCCGGTGCTCAATTCGCGCATCCGCGGGGCATGGCTTGCCGGCGCCGAGGTGGCGCTGGTGGGCCGGCCGGTCGACCTGACCTACGACTACGACCATGTCGGCGCCGACCGCGCTGCGCTGCGTCAGGTGCTCGACGCCGGCGGCACCGACGCGATGCGCGCAGAGCCTTCGGTCGTGATCGTCGGCCAGGCGGCCCTGACGGGCGAGGACGGCGCCGCGGTGCTCGCCGCCGCCCGCCGGATCGCGGCGCAGACGGGGAGCGGCCTGATGGTGCTGCACACCGCCGCCGGCCGTGTCGGCGCGATGGACACGGGCTGCACCACCGAGGGCGGCCTGTCTGCGGCGCTCGACGGGGCCGAGACGGTCTATGCGCTGGGCGTCGACGAGATCGACATCCCCGCCGGGCCCTTCGTCATCTACCAGGGCAGCCACGGCGACCGCGGTGCGCACCGTGCCGACGTGATCCTGCCGGGCGCGGCGTGGACGGAGGAGCAGGCGCTCTTCGTCAACACCGAGGGCCGGCCGCAACTCGCGCTGCGCGCGGGCTTCCCGCCGGGCGAGGCCAAGGAGAACTGGGCGATCCTGCGCGCGCTCTCGGCCGAGGCGGGCCAGACCCTGCCTTGGGACAGCCTCGCCGAGCTGCGCCGCAAGCTGGTCGAGACGCTGCCGTTCCTCGCCATGGTCGATCAGGTGCCGGAGAACGCGCCGCCGGAAGACCTCCCCGAGCCCGGCGCGCTGGGCGAGGGGGCGTTCGGCACGGCGATCGGCGACTTCTACCTGACGAACCCGGTCGCCCGCGCCTCGGAACTGATGGCCGAGCTGTCGGCGCTGGCGAAGGCGCGCGCGTCGGGGGCCGCGATGGCGGCGGAGTGAGGGCCATCGCCGTCGCGGCCCTGTGCAGCGGGCTGTCGGCCTGCCTTCCGTCGGCCGGCGGGGCCGGGCCCGACTATCTCGGGATCGAGACGAACCTGCTCGACGAAAAGCTCGTCAACATCGTTGCCCGCCTCGCCCGCGGCACGGAAGCCGACGTGGCCGAGTATGCGCGCTGCGCCGCCGCGCAATACACGCTGATCCGGGGCTTCGGCTTCGCGCGACATGTGCGCACAAGCGTCGGAACGGAGGCTGGCATTCGGGTCGCGGATGCGGTTTACACGATTTCGCCGGCGCTGCCCCGCGGCGATCGCACCCTCGACGCCGAGGTGATCGTCGCGGATTGCAGGGCGCGGGGGATACCGACGGTCTGACGACCGGAGCCGGGCGGGGGCCGCGAACGCCCTGCGCCGGTGCGAGCGATTGCAGGGAGACGCAAGAGCGCATGGCCGACCTCATCGCCAGCAACCTGGGCACGCTTCTGCTGATCGTGCTGCAGACGCTGATGGTCATCAGCTTCGTGATGATCTCGCTTCTCTTCCTCGTCTATGCTGACCGAAAGGTCTGGGCGGCGGTGCAGTTGCGCCGCGGCCCCAACGTGGTGGGCGTCTTCGGTCTGCTGCAGACGGTGGCCGACGCACTGAAATACGTCGTAAAGGAGATCGTGGTGCCGGCGGGGGCCGACCGCACCGTGTTCCTGCTCGCGCCGCTCACGTCGTTCGTGCTGGCCCTGATCGCCTGGGCGGTGATCCCGTTCAACGAAACCTGGGTGCTGGCCGACATCAACGTGGCCATCCTCTACGTCTTCGCGGTGTCCTCGCTCGAGGTCTACGGCGTGATCATGGGCGGCTGGGCGTCGAACTCGAAATATCCGTTCCTCGGCTCGCTGCGATCGGCCGCGCAGATGATCTCCTACGAGGTGTCGATCGGGCTGATCATCATCGGCGTGATCATCTCGTCGGGCTCGCTCAACTTCTCCGCCATCGTGGCGGCGCAGGACGGCGATCTGGGGCTGCTCAACTGGTACTGGCTACCGCACCTGCCGATGGTGTTCCTGTTCTTCATCTCGGCGCTGGCCGAGACGAACCGCCCGCCCTTCGACCTGCCCGAGGCGGAATCGGAGCTCGTGGCGGGCTACCAGGTCGAATATTCCTCGACGCCGTTCCTGCTGTTCATGGCGGGCGAATACATCGCCATGTTCCTGATGTGCGCTCTCATCACGCTGCTGTTCTTCGGGGGCTGGCTGTCGCCCATTCCCGGCCTGCCCGACGGGGCGCTGTGGATGGTGGGCAAGATGGCGTTCTTCTTCTTCCTTTTCGCCATGGTGAAGGCGATCGTGCCCCGCTACCGCTACGACCAGCTGATGCGGCTGGGCTGGAAGATATTCCTGCCGATGTCGCTCGGCTGGGTCGTGATCGTGGCCTTCCTCGCCAAGTTCGAGGTGCTGGGCGGTTTCTGGGCGCGCTGGCCGGGGGCGGGCCTGTGATGACGCAGGAGCGAACGGGGGGGCGAGGTGCAGCGGAGTGTGAAGTCCACCGCGACGGCCTATCTGCTCTGGGTGTGCCTTGGGGTCGTTGGTGCGCACCGGTTCTACCTGCGCCGGTGGTGGGGCGGGGCGGTCTACCCGGTGCTCGCGGTGACGACGTTCGTGGCGCTGTTCTTCTACCTCGCGGCCATCCCGCTGTTCATCATTCTCGTCCTCCTGCTGATCGACGCCGCACGGCTTCCGGGCATGGTGCGGCGCGCCAACGCGACGCCTTCCGGGAAGGAGGTCTGACATGACTGCAATCGACTGGACCCGCGCGGGCAAGTACTTCCTGCTCGTCGACATGTTCAAGGGGATGCGCCTCGGCCTGCGCTACTTCTTCGCGCCCAAGGCCACGCTGAACTACCCGCATGAAAAGGGCCCGCTAAGCCCCCGGTTTCGCGGGGAACATGCTTTGCGCCGCTATCCCAGCGGGGAGGAGCGGTGCATCGCCTGCAAGCTCTGCGAGGCGATCTGTCCCGCGCAGGCCATCACCATCGACGCCGAGCCCCGCGCCGACGGCTCGCGCCGCACCACGCGCTACGACATCGACATGACGAAGTGCATCTATTGCGGCTTCTGCCAGGAAGCGTGCCCGGTCGACGCCATCGTCGAGGGGCCCAACTTCGAGTTCGCCACCGAGACGCGCGAGGAACTGATGTACGACAAGGATCGCCTGCTGGCGAACGGCGACCGGTGGGAGGCCGAGATCGCCCGCAACCTCGAGATCGACGCGCCGTATCGCTAGAGGCCCCGCGCATGGTTCCTGACTACTCAAAGGTTCTCCAGCACTGGATGGAGACGGGCGCGCAGATGGCGCGTGCGGCCAATCCGGCGATGGAGACCTTCACGATGCCCGCGCTCGACGAGTGGTTCCCGACCATGCCGCGCGACGCGCTCGAGATGACCATGGGCAAGACCTTCAACCCCGAGGGGCTCGACGCCAGGACGCGCCTTCTGGTCACGCTCGCCGCCCTGACCGTGATCGGCGGGCATGCCGAGGACCAGATCCGCATCACCGTGCGCCACGCGCTCGAGGCGGGCGCCACGCCGCAGGAGGTGGCCGAGACGATCGGGCAGATGGCCATGTTCGGCGGCGTGCCCGCGATGCACAAGGCGATGGAGGCGGCGCGCTCGGTGATCGCCGAGCACGCGGCGAAGGAGGCCGGCGATGACGGTTGACCGCCGCAGACGACGCCCCGAGACCACGCCCCGCCCCGACCCGACCGGAGACGCGCCATGACCATCGCCGACATCGCCTTCTTCGCCTTCGCCTTTACCGTGGTGGCGGCCGCGCTTTTCGTCGTGATCAGCCGCAACCCGGTGCACTCGGTGCTCTGGCTGATCCTCGCCTTCCTCTCCTCGGCGTCGATGTTCGTGCTGCTGGGGGCCGAGTTCGTCGCCATGCTGCTCGTCATCGTCTATGTCGGCGCGGTCGCGGTGCTGTTCCTCTTCGTCGTGATGATGCTCGACGTGGATTTCGCCGCGCTCTCGGCAGAGATGGCGAAATATGTGCCGATCGCCGCGCTCATCGGGGTGATCCTGCTGATGCAGCTCGCCCTCGTCTTCGGCGCGTGGGCCACGGCCGACGGGGTGGCGGTGCTCGACAGCCCGCAGGCCACGCCCGAGGGCACGCACAACACCGCCGCGCTCGGCATGGTGCTCTATGACCAGTATTTCCTGCTCTTCCAGCTCGCCGGGCTGATCCTGCTGGTGGCGATGATCGGTGCGATCGTGCTGACGCTGCGCCACCGCGAGGGGATCAAGCGGCAGGACGTGCTGGCGCAGATGTACCGCGACCCGGCCAAGTCGATGGAACTGAAGGACGTCAAGCCGGGGCAGGGGCTGTGAGACACGCACATCTTCGTACGAAGATGTGCGGCGAATTTTCGGACGAGAATTCGTGACCGGAAGAGGGGGGCCGCATGGTCGGACTTGAACACTACCTGGGCGTGGCCGCGGCGCTCTTCGTGATCGGGGTCTTCGGGATCTTCCTCAACCGGAAGAACGTGATCGTCATCCTGATGTCGATCGAGCTGATGCTGCTGTCGGTCAACATCAACCTCGTGGCCTTTTCGGCCTATCTCGGCGACATCAAGGGCCAGATCTTCACGCTCTTCGTGCTCACCGTCGCCGCCGCCGAGGCCGCGATCGGCCTCGCCATCCTCGTCTGCTTCTTCCGCAACCGCGGCACGATCGCGGTGGAAGACGTGGCCAGCCTCAAGGGGTGACGGCATGACCACGATCCTCCTCTTCGCGCCGCTCCTCGGCGCGATCGTCTGCGGCCTGTTCTGGCGCGTGATCGGCGAGCGGCCGGCGCAGATCGTGGCCACGGGCCTTCTGTTCCTTTCCGCCATCCTGTCGTGGATCGTGTTCCTGACCTTCGACGGCACGACCGAGCAGATCACGCTGTTCCGCTGGATCGAGTCGGGCAGCCTCGTGGCCGACTGGGCGATCCGCCTCGACCGGCTGACGGCGATCATGCTGATCGTCGTCACCACGGTCTCGGCGCTCGTGCACCTGTATTCCTTCGGCTACATGGCGCACGACGACAATTTCCCCGAGGGAGAGGCCTACCGCGCGCGCTTCTTCGCCTACCTGTCGCTCTTCACCTTCGCCATGCTGATGCTGGTGACGGCCGACAACCTCGTGCAGCTCTTCTTCGGGTGGGAGGGGGTCGGCCTGGCGTCCTACCTCCTGATCGGCTTCTACTACCGCAAGGAGAGCGCGGGCGCGGCCGCGATGAAGGCGTTCATCGTCAACCGGGTCGGCGATTTCGGTTTCCTGCTCGGCATCGGCGCGCTGTTCTTCCTTGTCGACTCGGTGAACCTCTCCGACATCTTCGCCGCCGCGCCCGAGATCGCCGAGATGCAGATGACGTTCCTGTGGCGCGAGTGGGCGGCGATCGAGGTGGTCGCGGTGCTGCTGTTCATCGGCGCGATGGGCAAGTCCGCGCAGCTCTTCCTGCACACATGGCTGCCCGACGCGATGGAGGGGCCGACGCCCGTCTCGGCGCTGATCCACGCCGCGACGATGGTGACGGCGGGCGTCTTCCTCGTCTGCCGGATGTCGCCGATCATCGAGTTCGCGGATGCGGCGGCGACCTTCATCGTCGTCATCGGCGCGGTGACGGCGTTCTTCGCCGCCACGGTCGGCCTCGTGCAGAACGACATCAAGCGGGTGATCGCCTACTCCACCTGCTCGCAGCTCGGCTACATGTTCGTGGCCGCGGGCGTGGGGATGTATTCGGCGGCCATGTTCCACCTGCTCACGCACGCCTTCTTCAAGGCGATGCTGTTCCTCGGCGCGGGCAGCGTGATCCACGGGATGCACCACGAGCAGGACATGCGGAACTACGGCGGGCTGCGCCACAAGATGCCCCGGACGTTCTGGGCGATGATGCTGGGCACGCTGGCGATCACGGGCGTCGGCATCCCGCTCAGCTACGATCTCGTGGGCCTGCCCATCGGCTTCGCCGGCTTCGTGTCGAAGGACGCGATCGTCGAGAGCGCCTATGCGGCCGGCGGGGTCGGCCAGTTCGGCTTCTGGACCCTGATCGTGGCGGCCGCGCTCACCAGCTTCTATTCGTGGCGGCTGATGTTCCTGACCTTCTACGGCGAGCCGCGGGGCGACAAGCACACCCACGAACACGCCCATGAAAGCCCCAACTCGATGCTGGTGCCGCTGGGCGTGCTGGCGGTGGGCTCGATCCTGGCCGGCATGGTCTTCTTCAAGCCGTTCTTCGGCCATGTCGACGAGGTCGCCCGCTTCTACGGGGTGCCCTACGAGGAGCCGGCTGCGGCCGGGGGCGACGAGGAGGGCGCGGGCGCGGGAGAACACCATTACGCCTTCGTCGGCCAGCCGGGCGAGGGCGCGCTCTACATGGCGCCCGACAACACGGTGCTTGAGGATGCCCACGAGGCGCCCAAGTGGGTGAAGGCGAGCCCCTTCCTTGCCATGCTTCTGGGGCTCGGGCTGGCATACCAGATGTATATCCGCCGCCCCGAATGGCCGGGGCAGCTCGCGCGCAACCAGCGCCACCTCTACGCCTTCCTGCTCAACAAGTGGTATTTCGACGAGATCTACGACGCGATCATCGTCCGGCCCGCCCGCGGCACGGCCGGCGTGCTGTGGAAGCGCGGCGACGGCTCGATCATCGACGGCGCCATCAACGGGCTGGCGCTGGGGGTGGTGCCCTTCTTCTCGCGCCTCGCGGGTCGGGCGCAGTCGGGCTACCTGTTCCACTACGCCTTCGCGATGGTGCTGGGGATCGTGGTGATCGTCACCTGGCTGATGATCCGGGGGGGCTGAGGCATGGACAACCTGATCTCGATCATCGTCTTCCTGCCGACCATCGCGGCCGTGATCCTTGCGCTGTTCCTGCGCGGCGAGGACGAGGCGGCGCAGAAGAACGCGAAGTGGCTCGCGCTGATCGCCACATCGGCCACCTTCGTGATCTCGCTGTTCCTGCTGGCGGGCTTCGACCCGGGCGACACCGGCTTTCAGTTCGTGGAACAGCGCGAGTGGCTCCTGGGCCTGACCTACAAGGTGGGGGTCGACGGCATCTCGATCCTGTTCGTGATGCTGACCACCTTCCTGATGCCGCTGGTGATCGCGAGCGCGTGGGACGTCACCCACCGCGTAAAGGAATACATGGTGGCGTTCCTGCTGCTCGAGACGCTGATGCTCGGCGTCTTCGTCGCGCTCGACCTCGTGCTGTTCTACCTGTTCTTCGAGGGCGGCCTGATCCCGATGTTCCTCATCATCGGCATCTGGGGCGGCAAGAACCGCATCTACGCGGCGTTCAAGTTCTTCCTCTACACCTTCCTCGGCTCGCTGCTGATGCTGGTGGCGATGATCGCCATGTATGTCGATGCCGGCACGACCGACATCGTGGCGCTGCTCGACCACAACTTCGGCACCGAAGCAGTAAGCGTGCTCGGCATCCAGGTGCTGGGGGGCGTGCAGACGCTCATGTGGCTGGCCTTCTTCGCCTCCTTCGCGGTGAAGATGCCGATGTGGCCGGTCCACACCTGGCTGCCCGACGCGCACGTGCAGGCGCCGACCGCGGGCTCGGTCGTGCTGGCGGCGATCCTGCTCAAGATGGGGGGCTACGGCTTCCTGCGCTTCTCGCTGCCGATGTTCCCCGTCGCGTCCGACCTGCTTGCGCCGCTCGTGCTGTGGCTGTCGGCCATCGCCATCGTCTACGCCTCGCTCGTGGCGCTGGCGCAGGAAGACATGAAGAAGCTCATCGCCTACTCGTCGGTCGCGCACATGGGCTACGTGACGATGGGCATCTTCGCGGCCAACCAGCAGGGCATCGACGGCGCCATCTTCCAGATGATCAGCCACGGCTTCGTCTCGGGCGCGCTCTTCCTCGTCGTCGGCGTCATCTACGACCGGATGCACACGCGCGAGATCGACGCCTACGGGGGCCTGCTGGTGCGGATGCCGGTCTTTGCCGCGATCTTCCTGCTGTTCACCATGGCCAATGTGGGCCTGCCGGGCACAAGCGGGTTCGTGGGAGAGTTCCTGGCCATCGTCGGCGTCTTCCAGGTCAACACCTGGGTCGCCTTCGTCGCGGCCACGGGGGTGATCCTGTCGGCGGGCTATGCGCTATGGCTCTATCGCCGAGTAGTGCTGGGGGATCTCATCAAGGAGAGCCTCAAGTCGATCAAGGAGACGACCGCCCGCGAGCGGGCGATCTTCGCGCCGCTCGTGGTGATGACGCTGCTTCTGGGCGTCTACCCGAGCCTCGCCACCGACATCATCGGCCCGAGCGTCACCGCGCTCGTGGGCGAGTACGAGACCGCACTGCTCGAGGCCGGAGACATCCGCCTCGCCATGGGAGAGTGACATGGGCGCCGACCTCGCCATCCTGCTGCCCGAAATCTTCCTGGCCGTCTACGCCATGTCGGCGCTGCTCTTCGCCGTCTGGACGGGCAAGGACCAGATGGCCTCCATGGTCCTGTGGACGACCGCGGCGGTCTTCGTCGCCGTGGCGATCTGGATCGGGCTGTCGCCCGGCGGCACGCGCGAAGCCTTCGGTGGCATGTTCGTCGACGACGGTTTCGCCCGCTTCGCCAAGATCGTGTGCCTCCTGTCGGCGGCGGCGGTGCTGCTGCTGTCGGAGAGCTACATGGTCCGGCGCGACCTCCTGCGCTTCGAATACCCGGTGCTGATCACGCTGGCCGTCACCGGCATGATGGTGATGGTCTCGGCCGGCGACCTGATCGCGCTCTATCTCGGGCTCGAGCTGCAATCGCTCGCGCTCTACGTCGTCGCCGCCATCCGGCGCGACAACGTGCGCTCGACCGAGGCGGGGCTGAAATACTACGTGCTCGGCTCGCTCTCGTCGGGGATGCTGCTCTACGGCGCGTCGCTGGTCTACGGCTATTCGGGCACGACCGAGTTCGCCGGCATCGTCACTGCGGCGACCGACGGCGAGATCGGCCTCGGCCTCGTGATCGGGCTGTCGTTCATGGCCGCCGGCATCGCCTTCAAGGTCTCGGCCGCGCCCTTCCACATGTGGACGCCCGATGTCTACGAGGGCTCGCCCACGCCGGTCACCGCCTTCTTCGCCACCGCGCCCAAGATGGCGGCGATGGCGATGTTCGCCCGCGTCCTGCACGACGCCTTCGGGCAGGCGGTGGGTGACTGGCAGCAGATCGTGGCCTTTCTCGCCGTCGCCTCGGTGTTCCTCGGGGGCGTGGCCGCGATCGGGCAGCGCGACATCAAGCGGCTGATGGCCTATTCGTCGATCGCGCACATGGGCTATGCGCTGATCGGGCTGGCGGCCGGCACCGCGGCCGGCGTCGAGGCAATGCTGATCTACATGGCGATCTACATCGCCATGAACATCGGCACCTTCGCCTTCATCCTGTCGATGAGCCGCGAGGGGCAGGCGATCACGCGGATCGACACGCTCAACATGCTGTCGGAGCGCGAGCCAGCCAAGGCGTTCGCGCTGCTCGTGCTGCTGTTCTCGATGGCGGGCGTGCCGCCGCTCGTGGGCTTCTTCGCCAAGTTCGCGGTGCTGACGGCGGCGGTCGAGGCGGGGCTCGCCTGGCTCGCCGTGGCCGGCGTGCTCGCGGCGGTGATCAACGCCTACTACTATCTGCGCATCGTCTACCTGATGTATTTCGGCTCGCCCGACGTCGACCGGATCGACGGCAAGATGGGCGCGGTGCAGTGGGGGTTCCTGATGGCCTCGGCGGCGGTGATGGTGCTGGGCGTCATCAACCTCTTCGGCGTGGACGGGGCCGCGGCGGCCGCCGCGGCGGCCCTTGTCGACTGACGGCCGAGCCGTCGCCGGGGCCGGCTGGCCCCCCGGTTTGGGGCGGATCGTGCTGCCCCGGGTCGACAGCACAATGGCCGAGGCCGCGCGGCGCGCCCCCGAGCTGACCGGCACGACCTGGATCATGGCCGCCGAGCAGACGGCCGCGCGCGGCCGGCAGGGCCGCCCCTGGGCGATGCCGCCGGGCAACTTCGCGGCGACCCTCGTGACGTGGCCGGATCCGGGGCCGGGCACGGGGCCGGGCACGGGGCCGGGCACGGGCGCAGGCGCAGGCGGGGGCCCCGCGCAGGCGGCGCTGCGCAGCTTCGTCGCCGCGCTCGCGCTCTACGAGGCCTTCGTCGGGCTGACGGGAGAGCGCGCGCCCTTCGCGCTGAAATGGCCCAACGACGTGCTGCTGAACGGCGGCAAGGTCGCCGGCATCCTGCTCGAGACGGCGCCGGGCGGCGCGCTCTTCGTGGGCGTGGGCGTCAACCTCGCCGCCGCGCCCGATGCGGCCGACTTGCCCCAGGGCGCGCTGCGGCCCGTTTCGCTCGCGGGCGAGTTGGGGGCCGAGGTGTCGCCCGCCGCCTTCCTCGATGCGCTCGCCCCCGCCTTCGCATTCTGGGAGGGGCGGCTGGTCGAGGAGGGCTTCGCCCCCGTGCGCGAAGCCTGGCTCGCCCGCGCCGCCCGTCTGGGAGAGCCGATCCGCGCCCGCACCGGCCACCGCGAGCTTTCGGGCGTGTTCGAGACGGTCGACGAGGCCGGCCACCTCGTGCTCGCCACGGGCGAGGGGCGCATGTCGGTGGCGGCGGCCGAGGTGTTCCTCTAGGGGGCGCCGGCGAGGGAGGCACCACGCGAAGGGAGGCGCGGACCATGCTGCTCTGCATCGACTGCGGCAACACCAACACCGTCTTTTCCGTCTGGGACGGCACGCGCTTTCTGGTGACGCTGCGCTGCGCCACTGTTCATCAGCGCACGGCCGACGAATACTTCGTCTGGTTCCGCACGCTGCTCGAGCATCACGGGCTGAACGGGCCGGGGGGCCTCGGGATCGACGAAGTGATCGTCTCGTCCACCGTGCCGCGCGTCGTGTTCAACCTGCGCGTCTTCGCCGACCGCTATTTCGGGACGCGCCCGTTGGTGGTGGGCAAGCCCGGCTGCCTGCTGCCGGTGCCGCCACGCGTCGATTTCGGCACGCAGGTCGGCCCCGACCGGCTGGTCAACACGGCCGGCGCCTTCGACCGCCACGGCGGCGACCTGATCGTGGTCGATTTCGGCACCGCCACGACCTTCGACGTGGTCGCCGTCGACGGCGCCTATGTGGGGGGCGTGATCGCGCCGGGGGTGAATCTGAGCCTCGAGGCGCTGCACGCGGCCGCAGCGGCGCTGCCCCATGTCGACGTCACCAGGCCCCCGCACGTGATCGGCACCAACACGGTCGACTGCATGACCTCGGGTGTCTTCTGGGGCTATGTCGGCCTGATCGGCGGCATCTGCGGGAGAATCCGCGCCGAATACGGCGCGCCCATGAAGGTGATCGCGACCGGGGGCCTTGCGCCGCTGTTCCAGCAGGGCGATACGCTGTTCGACGCCTTCGAGGACGATCTCACGATGCACGGCCTGACCGTCATCCACGCCTACAACAAGACGATTGGCAGCCCTGAATGAATGATAGCACCGCCCGCCTGATCTACCTGCCCCTCGGCGGGGCCGGGGAAGTCGGCATGAACGCCTATGTCTACGGCTACGGCCCGCCCGGCGCGGAGCGGCTGGTGCTGGTCGATCTGGGCGTCACCTTTCCCAACATGGACACGACGCCGGGGGTCGATCTGATCTTTCCCGACCTCGCGTGGCTGATCGAGCGGAAGGACCGGCTCGAGGCCATCGTCATCACCCACGGCCACGAGGACCATATCGGCGCGCTCGCCCATTTCTGGGGGCAGCTCGAGGCGCCGATCTATGCCCGCCGCTTCACCGCCGCGCTGGCCCTGCGGAAGATGGAGGAGCAGGGGCAGCCGATCCACGACCTGCACGTGACCCACCCCTGGCCCGAGGAGCGCGAGGCGGGCCCCTTCCGCATCGCCTTCGTGCCGGTCTCGCACTCGATCCCCGAAAGCTCGGCCATCGTGCTCGACACGCCCGCGGGCCGCGTCGTGCATACCGGCGACTTCAAGCTCGACGGCTCGCCGGTGGTGGGCGAGCCCTTCGATCCCGACCTCTGGGGCAAGATCGCCGCAGGGGGCGTCAAGGTGCTGACCTGCGATTCGACGAATATCGGCGTCGCCCATCCCGGCCGCTCGGAGAGCACGGTGGGCCCGAAGATCACCGAACTGGTCGCGGGGCACACGACCGGCATGGTCGTGGCCACCACCTTCGCCTCGAACGTCGCGCGGGTGAAGACGCTGGCCGAGGCGGGCCTCGCTGCCGGCCGCTCCGTCTGCCTTCTGGGGCGTGCGATGCAGCGGATGGTGCAGGTGTCCAAGGAGACGGGCGTCGTCGACGACTTTCCCGCGACCGTGCCCGCCGAAGAGGCGACGCAGATCCCCCGCGAGAACCTGATGCTGATCGTCACCGGCAGCCAGGGCGAGCGACGTGCAGCCTCGGCCCAACTCGCGCGCGGCAAGTATCTCGGGCTGGAGATGAAGGAGGGCGACCTCTTCCTCTTCTCGTCCAAGACGATCCCCGGCAACGAGCGCGGCGTGCTCGAGATCGTCAACCAGCTCTCGGCGAAGGGCGTCGACGTGGTGGACGATTCGATGTCCGACTACCACGTCTCGGGCCACGCCAACCGGCCCGACCTCGAGATGCTGCACGAGCTGATGCGCCCCGAGATGGTCGTGCCGATGCACGGCGAGCACCGGATGCTGCGGGCGCACGCCAAGGCGGCCGAGGCGCGCGGCATCCCCGCGGCGATCGCCACCAACGGCACGATGCTCGACCTGACGGGGAAAAAGCCGGTGGTGGCCGAGCGCATCGAGGCGGGACGCACCTATCTCGACGGGTCGGTGAAGATCGGCGCGCTCGACGGCGTGGTGCGCGACCGCATCCGCATGGCGCTGAACGGGCACGCGATGCTCAATCTCATCCTCGACGAAGCCGACGCGCCCCTGGGCGAGCCCTGGGCCGAGACGATGGGCCTGCCCGAAAAGGGCCGGTCGCGCGCGCCGCTGGTCGAGGTGATCGAGGCCGAGGTGTCGCGCGCCCTGTCGGCGGCCGAGCAGGCGGTTCTGGCCGACGATGACAAGCTCGAGGACATGCTGCGGCGCATAATGCGGCAGGTCAGCGTCGAGGAGATCGGGCGCAAGCCCGAGGTGACGGTGGTCATCTCGCGGCTGGGCTGACGTCACAGTTCCGGCGCGACGGAAACGGCGCTAGGATCGGGGCACTGGTCGTCCCCCGTCCTTCAGAAAGGTCGCGCCATGCTCAGCCGGACTCCCGATACCATCGTCACCTTCGGTGACAGCCTCAGCGATTCGGGGGCCGTCTTCGGGCTGACGAGCGCGCTGTTCGTCGATCCGCTGGCGATCCCGGTGCCGGGGCCGCTGCTGTCGACGCCGGGCTATGCCGGCGTCTTTTCCGACGGGCCGGTGCATACCCAGCGGCTCGCGGCCGAGCTCGGCGCGGGCCTCGACGGCTACGCCGTGGGCGGGGCGCGTGCCGCGGCAGAGCGGAGCGCGGCCGACACGGTGGGCCAGGCGGCCGCGCTGATCGATCCGCTTCTCGACGCGGGCAGCCGAGATACCCTGCTGTCCTACGGGATCGACCTTGCCGGCCAGTCCGGACGGTTTCTCGGTGGCGAGGCACCGTTCCCCGGCGCGCAGCCACCGCTGGCCGCCTCGGGCGACACGGTGCTCGCCACCGTCTTCATCGGGCTGAACGATTTCGCCGCCTTCGCCGACGACATCGTGGCCAACCCGCTGGGCGCCCTGCTCGACGCGCCCGGCTTCCTTCTCGACCTTGCCGGCGCCACGCGCGACACGGTGCGCGACATCGCGGCCTCGCCCCTGATCGACCAGGTGGCGCTCTACCTGCTGCCCTCGCTCGGCGTCTTCCCCACGCCCGACGGCACCGATTCGGGCGCGCTCGCGTTCGCCGACGGGCTTGTCGACACCTACAATGCGGGGCTGCGCCTCCTGGGGCTCGAGCTCGAGCTGACCGGCGCGGCCGAGGTGGAGATCGTCCGCTCCGACCTGATCCTCGAAGAGATCGCGGCCGATCCCGGCACCTTCGGCTTTCTCTCCGAGGGGCCCTACTACCTCGGCACCGGCACACCGAATGTCGATCTCGGCGCGGTTCCGCCACTGTCCTTCGCGGTCACCCCCGAGGTCGCTGAGCTGCCGCTGCGCCAGGTCGTGTTCCTCGACGAGGTGCACCCCACGGCGACGGTGCATTCCATCCTCGGCGCGTTCGGTACCGCCTCGCTGACCAGGAACACGCTGTTTCTCGACGACGGCGACAACCTGCGCTTCGGCGGGACCGGCGACGACCTCGTGCTTGCAGGCGACGGCGACGACAGGATCTTCCTCAGCCGCGGCGAGGATATCGCGCTGGGGGGCCGCGGCGACGACAAGCTCTACGGCCAGGGCGGCGATGACATCCTGGTGGGCGGATCCGGCGACGACGATCTGCGCGGCGGGCGCGGCGACGACCTGCTGGCAGGCGGCGACGGCGACGACCTGCTGATCGGCAATTCGGGCGACGACCTGCTGATCGGCGGGCGAGGCAGCGATGTCGTGGCGGGTCACGGGGGCGACGACGTGATGCTGTGGATCGACCCGCGCCTGACCGGCGGCGACGACGGATCGCGCGATGTCTTCTACGGCGGGCGGGGGCGCGATACGCTCTACCTCGTCTCCGACACGGCGGGCGCGGCCGATCTGCAGGCCGCAATCACCGCGCTCGACCCCGCAGCGACAGCGTTCGGCGCGTATGACCTCTCGGCGCACGGCATCCGGGCCTTCGACATCGAGGAGGTCGTGGTGCTGAGCGGGGGGCTCGCCGACCTTCAGCCCGGGGCCGAACTCATCGGCGCGCCGGGCACGCTCCTGTCCGACGCCGCCGCCTGGGGCCTTGTCTGACGCCACGACCCGCGTGGAGTCGGGCAGGGCTCAGGCGAACGAGCGCAGGAGGAAGTCGGGCACGTGGTCGCCCATGCCGACCACGGGTTCGTCGTCGGAGCGGCGGCCGCGGCCCCCGCGCGAGGACGACCGGCGCCCGCCCGGCGCGGGCGACTGGGTTCGCGGCGGCTCGGCCCGTTCCTCCTCGGCCCGTTTGGGCTCGGCCGGTTCCGCTTCGGCCCGTTCCGCTTCGGCCCGTTCCGCTTCGGCCCGTTCCGCTTCGGCCCGTTCCGCTTCGACCCGTTCCGCTTCGGCTGGCGCACTCTCTGCCGCCGGAGCGCTTTCCACTGCTTCGGGAGCNNNNGGAGCCTCTTCGACAGGCGACGCCGCCGCCGCCGGCGTGTCGGCCTTCTTGCGCGAGCGGCTGCGGCGGGAGCGGGTGGGCCGCGCCTCGGCCTTGCCCTCGGGCGCGTCGGCGTCCGCCGCCTCGGGTGTGGCGTGCGGCGCCCCGTCGGCGCGGGCCGGGCGATCGACGCGCGGCACGTCGCGCCCGATCATCTGCTCGATGGCAGCCAGCGCCTTGTCGTCACCCGGCGTCGCCGCGATGGTAAAGGCGCGGCCCTCGCGGCCCGCGCGGCCCGTGCGGCCGATCCGGTGCACGTAATCCTCGGGGTGGCCCGGCACGTCGAAGTTGAAGACGTGGGAGACGTTGGGGATGTCGAGGCCGCGCGCCGCCACGTCGGAGGCGACGAGAAACTTGAGCGTCCCGTCGCGGAAGGCGTCGAGGGTGCGGGTGCGCTGCGACTGGTCGAGATCGCCGTGGATCGCGGCGGCGTCGAGCCCGTGCTTCTTGAGCGACTTCGCCACCACGTCGACATCGACCTTGCGGTTGCAGAAGATGATCGCGTTGCGCAGGTCGTCACCCTCCGACGCGATGAAGTCCCGCAGCACGCCGCGCTTCTCGCTGGCCGCGCGGTCCTTCCGGCTCGGCTTGAACTGCACGACGCCCTGCGTGATCGTCTCCGACGCGGTGGCCTGACGGGCCACCTCCACCCGCGCGGGATTGGTCAGGAAGGTCTTGGTCAGCCGCTCGATCTCGGGCGGCATCGTGGCCGAGAAGAACAGCGTCTGCCGCACCAGCGGGTTGGTCAGGCCGAAGATGCGCTCGATGTCGGGGATGAAGCCCATGTCGAGCATCCGGTCGGCCTCGTCGACCACCATGACCTTGACGTCGGCGAGGATCAGCTTGCCCCGCTCGAAATGGTCGAGCAGGCGCCCCGGCGTGGCGATCAGCACGTCGACGCCGCGGCCGATCAGCTTGTCCTGCTCTCCGAAGCTGACGCCGCCGATCAGCAGCGCCTTGGTGAGCTTGGTGTGCCGGGCGTAGGTGTCGAAGTTCTCGGCCACCTGCGCCGCGAGCTCGCGCGTGGGGCAGAGCACGAGGCTGCGCGGCATCATCGCGCGCGCGCGGCCGCGCTTGAGCAGCGTGATCATCGGCAGTGTGAACGAGGCGGTCTTGCCCGTGCCCGTCTGTGCGATGCCCAGCACGTCGCGGCCCTCGAGGGCGGGAGGGATCGCGCCCTCCTGGATCGGCGTGGGGATTTCGTAGCCGGCTTCCTCGACGGCCTTGAGAACCTTGGGGTCGAGCTTGAGATCGGAAAACTTGGTCATGTCTGTCCCGGTCGGGCGGCCGGCGCTCTGGCTTCGGCCGCGGGGCGAATCGGGACGCATGGTTCGGACGCCCCGGCGTCACGGAGCGGCGCGGATCGCCAACTCTCGCGCGCGCCTTAACCCGTTATCCGGCTTGGGTCAATCGCGGGCCCCCTGCGGTGCCGCGATGCAGCGACGCATCGCCCATCCATGACCGATCTGTCGCAGCGCCCGCCTGTCACGGTCACGCGCGGGGCCGCCGTCTTCAGATGTCGCGCACGCGGCCTGGGTCCAGCCGGCCGCGCACCCAGTCCCACAGGGCGAGCAGGTTGCCGCGCAGGCGCCCGCGACTGTCGGCCCAGGGGCGGGGGCGTGGCGTGTAGTAGAGGTTGGAGGCGAGGTTCCGGCCCATCATGTCGGCCGCGTGGCGGCGGGTCATGGTGCCCTTCCGCACGAGGTAGACGGGGTTGGCCACCTGGCTGTAGCCGAGGCGCAGCCCCGGCGAACGCGCCATCTTGGTGCCGAGATGGACGCCGACGAGCCCCTCGTGCCGCACGAGGCGCCCGTGCGGCGCGAGCTGGCGCGAGAAGTCGATGTCTTCCAGCCAGCCGTAGAGCGGCAGCGCCTCGTCGAAGCGCAGGCCGTGGGCGCGGATCGGCGCCATTCGCAGGGCGAAGTTGCAGCCGTAGCCCGAATAGGCGGGCCGCACCTCGCCTGCGCGGGGCGTCGCCCGCGCGAGGGCGGCGGCGGCCTCGTCGTGCGACAGGCCCGGCCCGGTCACGCCGTCGGCCACGACCTTTCCCGTGACCAGCACGATGTCGGGCGCGTCCGTCATCAATGCCTCGAGCCCGGCGAGCCAGTCGGGCGCCATCAGGAAGTCGTCGTCGATGAACAGCACGATGTCTTCGCCGGACAGCGCGTCGAGTATGGTGTTGCGCTGTGGGCAGGAGCCCTTCGGCCCGGTCAGGAGCCGCGTCTCGAAGGGCAGGCCATCGGTCGCGCCGGGCGCGACGTCGTCGGGTGTGACGGCCGAGATCAGCACGAGATCGGGGCGCCGGGTCTGCGCGGCGAGGGCGCGCAGCGTGGGCGTGAGCACCGGTGCGCGCCCGGTCGTCGCGATGCCGACCGCGAGGCGCCCGGGCAGCAGCGGGCCCGCCGCACCGCCGGGGTGCGATGCGGCCGCGGCGTGCCGCCGCGCCGCGTGCGCGCCGCCGTCGTGACGCGCGTCGTCGGCGAGGTCGGGCTGCAGTGGTGGCGCCGAAGCGTCCATCGGGGTCTCCCGTCGTGTTGTGTGGCCATGATCCTGCCACGTTTCTCGCCCACCCTCGCCGCGAGTGGCGGGCGCGGCCGTGTCGCGGAGGGCAGAATGCCTGCGAGAGTGGGTCGGAACATGACCGAAAGGTGCCCGGACTGGGCCGTTCCCTCGCGCCGTTGGGCGTGGCGGATCGTCTGCGGCGCGTGCCTGCTGTTCTGGACGGCAGTCATCGTCCTGGCCGTCTGAGCCCCGCGGCGATGCCCCCCAGACCCGGCTGTTCCCGTCGCCCCGACCGGCTCAGCGGGCGCCCTTCTGGCTGAGGAGCACCCCCAGCGTGCGGACCACGATCGCCACGTCGCCGGCCAGCGTGCGCTCGCGCACGTAGCGTGCGTCGAGGGCCACGCGCTCGTCGAAGGTCGTGTCGCTGCGGCCGCTCACCTGCCACAGTCCGGTAATGCCCGGGCGCACCGACAGGTAGTCGCCGGAATGCTCGCGGTAGAGCGGCAGCTCCTCGGCGATGATGGGCCGCGGGCCGACCACCGACATGTCGCCGCGCAGCACGTTGATGAATTGCGGCAGCTCGTCGAGACTGGTGCGGCGCAGGATGTCGCCGAGACACGAGACGCGCGGGTCGTTCGTCAGCTTGCGCGTCGCCTGCCATTCGGCCCGCGCCACCGGGTCCGCGGCGAGCAGCTCGGCGAGGCGTGCCTCGGCATCGGGCACCATCGTACGAAACTTGATGCAGCGGAAGCGGCGGCCGCCCCGGCCGATCCGCTCATGCGCGAAGAAGACGGGGCCGCCCTCGCGCCACAGGAGGATCCCGGCGATCAACAGCAGCGCCGGCGCGAGAAAGAGCAGGGCGGCGAGGGAAAAGGCAATGTCGAACAGCCGTTTCGCCTCTATGCGGCGCCGGCCCGCCGCGTTCTGCAACGGGCCGGGGCGGCGGCCGGCTCCGAAGAGCGCCGCACCGTCCTGGCCGTAGCGGATCGGTCCGCCGAAGCGGTCGCGCGAGTTGCTTTGCACGCTCATCTTTCACCTCAGCTGACCGGTTTCCCGGCCAGTCCTCGATTCGCCACCGCGAACCACACCCGCCACCTGCTTGACACAAATGCGCCACGTTTCGTCCCCCCCAGCTGCGAACCAGTCTGTTGCCAATCGGGAGACGGCTGCGCGCCCGCGCCGGGCCTGGCGCCCCGCCGGCCCCCCTTTGTCGGCGCGCCACGGTCTCGCCACAATGCCGCCCTGCGGAGGCCATCGTCGCCATCTGCGCAACGAGGCGTTTCCCCATAAAAAGATAAATTTTTTCAGATAATTGAGAGGCATTTCTCGTGTGGTTCGGGAGGCTTCGGCGGCGCTGCGTTGACAGCGGGGCGGCCGCTTGCGTAGGTCGCGGCCGGTCCGGTGGCGTGGGGGCGCACCGGACTGTCGACGATGCGGCCGGGCGGCCGGGCGGTGGGCCTGGCGCGTCGGTTCGACAGGGTGCGAGGTAGGCGATGGCCCCCAGCGGCAGGATACCGCTTTTCCCGATCGAGACGGGCGACGACTGGTCTGACGGCGCCGGGGCCGCTCTCTTCGGCCGCCTGTCGCGGCTCGCCCGAACGCACCCGGAGGCCCCGGCCCTGCTGGCCGGCTCCCTGCCCGGCGGGGGGATGCGCCGCGCGGCGTTCGTCGCCGAAGCAGAGGCGGTGGCAGGCACCCTCGTTGCGGCCGGGGTCGCGCCCGGCGATCTCGTGGGGGTCTGCGCGGGCCGCTCGGTCGAGGCGGTGGTGGCGATGGCCGGCTGCCTCGCGGCCGGGGCGGGCTACGTTCCGCTCGACCCGCAGCACGCGGCCGGCCAGGTCGGCACGCTCGCGAGGGATGCCGGCATCGGACTGTGCCTCGTGGGGGGCGGGCCGGGCGCCGCGGCAGACCTGCCCGCCGGCATCGCCCGGCTGCCGATCGCCGAGGCGCGCCGCGCCCGCCGACCGGATACGCTGCCCGACGAGCCGGGGGGCGAGGCGCCGGCCTGTCTGCTCTACACGTCGGGCACGACGGGCCGCCCGAAGGGCGTCGTCATTCCCCGCCGCGCGGTCGCGGCGCATGCCGGGCAGCGCTGGTTCGGGCTCGGGCCGTCCGACCGCGTGCTGCACCTGACCACGCCCGCCGCCGACGGCGCGCTCTTCGACATGTGGGCGGGCCTGCTCTCGGGCGCCGCCGTGGCCGTGCTGGAAGAGGCGGTGCCGACGCCGGCCTCGGTGGCGGCGGCGATGCGGCGCCACCGGGTGACGGCGATCCTGTGGTATGCCGCGCTGCACCACATGGTGATCGACCACGACGTCGATGCCTTCGAGAGCGTGCGCCTGAACGTCGCCGGGGGCGAGCGGATGTCGCCCGGCCATGCCGCGCGGCTGCTCGCCCGCTGGCCGGGGATCGAGCTGTGGAACTCCTACGGGCCGACCGAGGCGACCGTGGGCGCCCTGCGCCAGCGGGTCACCGCAGAGGTGGCGGCGGCGGACGACATCCCCCTCGGCACGCCCTACGAGGGCTACGAGGCGTTTCTGCGCGCCCCCGACGGCACGCCCCTGCCGGCCGACGCGGGCGCCGAGGGCGAGATCGTGCTGGCGGGCGCCGGCCTTGCGCTCGGCTACCACGGGCAGCCCGCGGCGACGGCGGCCGCCTTCGTGCCCGACCCGCGGCCGGGCCGGTCTGGCACGGTCTATCGCACCGGCGACCGGGGGCGGCAGCGGTCCGACGCCGCGCTCGACTTCCTCGGGCGGGCCGACCGGCAGGCCAAGGTGGGCGGCCGGCGGGTCGAACTCGACGGGATCGAGGCGGCGCTCGCCGGCGTGCCCGGCGTCGCCGCTGCGGCGGTCTGGGCCGTCGAGGGGCCGGGCGGGGCGCGCCTCGCCGCCGCCATCGCCCCGGAGCCGGGCGCCGAGCGGCAGGGGCTTGCGGGCCGGGCGCGACACGAGGCGGCGCGCGTCGTGGGCGCGGCTGCCCTGCCGGGGCGGATCGCGCTGGTCGAGGCGATGCCGCTGACCCCGGCGGGCAAGATCGACCGGCACGCCCTCGCGGTGTCGCTGGCCGAGGGCTTTCCGCCGGACGAGACCGACGCGGCGCGCGGGGCCGACGCGGCGCGCGAGACCGACCCGGCGCGCGGGGCAGCCGGGGCACCTTCCGGCGCGCGGGCCGTTCTGGCGCGGGTGTGGGACGCGCTGCTCGGCTGCGGCACCCCGCCCGACGACGCCACGTTCTTCGACCTCGGCGGCAACTCGCTCCTGCTGATCGAGGCGCACCGGCGGATCGAGGCGGCGCTGGGCCTGCGCCTGCCCGTGGCCGAGCTCTTCGCCGCCCCCCGCTTCGGTGCGCTCGCCGCCCGGCTCGACATGCTGGGCGACGGGGCGGCCGGCAGTGCCGCGCCCCGCCCGCCGCCGCACCCGCCGCCGCGCCCGCCGCACCGGTTGAGGCTCCGGGCGAAGGGCCGCGGCCGGGCGCCGATGCAGACGGCGCCATCGCCATCGTCGGCATGGCCGCGCGCCTGCCGGGCATCGACGCAGACGGCCCGGCCGCGCTCGACGCCCTGTGGGAGGCGATGCGCGCGGCACGCAGCCTCGCCACCCCCGTCGGCGACGCCGCCGCGGGGGGCACCGACGGCCCGGAGGCGCGGCCGATCCTGCCGGGCGCCGACCTCTTCGACGCCGCCCATTTCGGCATCCGCCCGCGCGAGGCCGACCTGATGGACCCGCAGGCACGCGTCTTTCTCGAGCTCTGCCGCCACGCGCTCGACGATGCCGGCATCGCCGGCGAGCGCGGTCCGACCGCCGTCTTCGCCGGTGCGACGCCCTCGACCTACCTGCTGCACAACCTGCTTTCGGGCGGCGCGGCGCCGGCGGAGCATGCCGCGAGCTACCCGTCCGGCGACCCCGCCACCCTGAACGGCAACTCCACCGACGCGCTGGCCACGCGCGTCGCCCACCGGCTGGGGCTGACGGGGCCCGCCATGTCGATCGGAGCGGCCTGCGCCGCCTCGCTCGTCGCGGTGGCACAGGCGGTGACCTGCCTGCGTGCCGGACAGGCCGACACCGCGCTTGCGGGCGGCGTGTCGATCACCTTCCCCAGGCAGCGCCGCAGCCGCGACGGCGGGGCGAGCGCCGGCACCTGCCGGCCCTTCGACGAAGGCGCGGACGGCACCGTTCTCGGCGACGGGGCAGGGGTGGTCGTGCTGCGGCGGTTGGCGGACGCCCTGCGCGACGGCGACCCGGTGCGCGCGGTGATCCGCGGCGTGGGGCTGAGCAACGACGGGGCCGACCGGGCCTCGTTCGCGGCGCCCACCGTCGCGGGGCAGGCGGCGGCGATCGCCCGGGCGCTTGCCGATTCCGGCGTGCCGCCCAGCAGCGTCGGCCACGTCGAGGCGCAGGGCACGGCCACTCCGCTCGGTGACGCCGTCGAGGTGGCGGCGCTTGCCGCGGCCTACGGCGACGACGGTGAGGCCTGGCTGTCGACCATCAAGGGCAACATCGGCCACGCCGACGCCGCCTCGGGCGTGCTCGGCCTGATTCGCACCGTGATGGTGCTGGAGCGCGAAGAGATCCCGCCCGTCGCCCATTTCCGCACGCCGAATCCCGCGCTCGCGCTCGAGGCGACCCGGTTCCGCATTCCCGACCGGCCGGTTCCCTGGAGCCGGCGCGCCGCGCCCCGCCGCGCGGGCGTCTCGAGCTTCGGCGTCGGCGGCACCAACGCCCATGTCGTGCTCGAGGAGGCGCCCGCGGTGCTCGGGGCCTGGGCCCAGGCCGAAGCGCCGGGTGCGCAGATCGTGCCGCTCTCGGCCCGCAGCGCCGGGGCACTGGAAGCGGCCGCCGCGGCGCTGGCCGACCGTCTCGCGCGGCCCGATGCGCCTGCGCTGCCGCGGGTGGCCGCGACGCTCCAGGCCGGCCGGGCGGCAGAGCCCTTCCGTCTCGCCGTCGCCGCCGCCACGCCTCAAGAGGCCGCCGAGCGGCTGCGCGCGGCCCGCATTCCCGAGCGGCCTGCGCCGGCCGAGGCGCCCGGCGTCGTGTTTCTCTTCCCCGGGGAGGGGGGGCAGTACCCGGGCATGGGCGCGGGCCTCTACGCGAGCGAACCGGCCTACCGCGAGGCGATCGACCGGGGCGCCGAGGCGCTGGCCGACCTGATCGGCGAGGACATCCGCCGCCCCCTCTTCGTCCGCGGCATGACCGAGGCCGCGGCGGCCGCCGCCCTGCGCGCCCCGCGCCTCGCCCAGCCCGCGCTCTACCTCACCGAAATCGCCCTCGCCCGGCTGTGGCAGGCGCGCGGCGTCGCGCCCACGGCGCTCGTCGGGCACTCGGTGGGCGAGGTCGCCGCTGCGGCGCTCGCCGGCGTGATGTCGCTCGAGGACGGGCTGCGCCTCGTCGCCCGGCGCGGCGCGCTGATGCAGGCGCAGCCCACGGGCGCGATGCTGGCCGTGCGCGCGCCGCTCGAGGCGCTGGCGCCGCATCTGGGCGAGGGCCTCGACCTCGCCGCGACGAACGCGCCGGAGGCGCAGGTGGTGGCCGGCCCGCCCGGCGCCATCGATGCGCTCGCCGCGCGGCTCGAGGCGGCGGGCCTGCCCGCGACGCGGCTGCACTCGTCGCACGCGGTCCAGTCCGCGATGATGGACGCGGTGGTGGGCCCGCTGCGTGACGAGATCGCCGCGATGACGCTCGACGCGCCCCGGCTGCCGCTCGCCGCGGCGGCGACGGGCGCCTGGATGACAGACGACGAGGCGCGCGACCCGGCCTTCTGGGCCGGTCAGGCACGCGCCTGCATGAATTTCGCCGGCGCCCTTCGGGCGGCGTGCGAAGGGGCGTCCCCGGTGCTGGTGGAGGTGGGGCCTGGCGCCGCGCTGTCCGCCTTCGCCGCGGGCACGCTCGGCCGCGGAGGCCATGGCGGGGTTTCCCAGTCACTGCCGGACCACACCCAGCCGATAAGTGATGTAGATGCCATGGCCTCCGCGTGCGCTTCTCTCTGGCAGGCGGGCGTGCCGCTCGACTGGGCCGCCGCAGGCGCGCGCGCCCGGCGCGTGTCGCTGCCCGGCACCGTCTTTTGCCGCCGCCGCCACTGGGTCGATCCGCCCGGGGACGTCATCGCCGTCGCCGAGCCGGGCCCCGGCCCGGCATCCGGCCCGGCAACCGGCCTTCCCGACGGCGCCGACCGTGCCTCCCGTCTGGAGGACGACCTCGCGCGCCTGCTGGCGCACCTCACCGGCGAGGGCCTCGACCCCGAGGCGGCGCAGAGCACGTTTCTCGACCGCGGCTGCGACTCGCTCCTGCTCGCGGAGTTCTCGGCCTCGATCGCGCGGCGCTGGGGCGTGCGCGTGGGCCTTCCCGACCTGCTCGGCGCGCGCAACACGCTGCCTGCGCTGGCCCGCCATCTCGATGCGGCCCTGAAGGCGGGCGGCTCCGCCCCCACGCCCTCCGGCACGCCGCCGGCGATGGCCCGGCCCGCCGGCCCCATCCCCCTGACCGAGGGACAGAAGGAGATCTGGATGGCCCACCAGATGGGAGACGCCGCCGCCTGCGCCTTCAACGAAACGGTCGTGGTGCGGCTCGACGGGCCGCTCGACGCCGACGCGCTCGGCGCCGCTCTGGCCGATCTCGTGGCGCGCCATGACGCGCTTCGCCTGCGGGTGGCGCGCTCGGGCGAAAGCTTCGACATCGCGCCGCCGCACGCGCCCGACCTGCCGGTGGATGACATCTCCGGCGAGGGGGAGGCGGGCCTCGATCGGCTCGTCGCGCTCGTCGCCACAGACGCGGCCCGGCCCTTCGCGCTGGCGGCCGAGCCCCCCTTGCGCGCCCGCCTCGCCCGGCTGGGCGCGGCGCGACACGCGCTGATCCTGACGCTGCACCACATCGCCTCGGACGGGCGCGCGCAGGAGGTGCTCCTGTCGGATCTCGCCGCGCTCTACACCGCGCGGGTCGAGGGGCGACCGGCCGACCTTCCGCCCGCCCCGTCCTTCGCCGCCCATGCCCGTGCCGTCTCCGAGGCGACGCCGGCCGGGGACGACCTGCGCTGGTGGGCCGAGCACCTTGCGGACCCGCCGCCGCTGCCGGAACTGCCGGCCGACTTTCCCCGGCAGGCCGGCCTGGGGCAGACGGGCGCGAGCCTGAGCGTCGAGATCCCCGCCGCGACCTACCGCGCGGCGCGGCGGGCCGGCGCGGGCCACGGCTGCACCGCCTTCGCCACGCTCTTCGCCGCGACGCGGATCGTGCTGTCGCGCCTGTCGGGCGCGACCGACATGATCCTCGGCGTGCCGATGGCCGCGCGCGCCCGCCTGCCGGAGCCGGACGTGGCGGGGCACTGCGTCAACTTCCTGCCGGTGCGCGTGCCGCTCGACCCCGAGGCGCCGGTCGCCTCGCACCTGGCGGCGGTCGGCCGGACCCTGGCCGCGGCGGCCGAGCGCGACGGCCTGACGCTCGGCACGCTCCTGCGGCACCTCGACCCGCCCCGCGACCTGAGCCGCCCGCCGCTCACCGCGATCCGGGTGAACTTCCAGCGCGCGCCCGGGGCGCTCGCCTTCGGGCCGGCGCGGGGCGAGGCGCGGCCGGGGGCGAAGGCGGCGGTGACCGTCGACCTCGTGCTCAACTTCGTGGAGCACGGCGAGGCGCTGCGCGTCGACGTCGACTACAATGCCGACCTGTTCGCCGAGGCGAGCGTGCGACGCTGGATCGGCCATATCGCAGAGGCGCTCGCGGGGCTGGCCGAGGGCACCGAGCAGCCCGCCGCCGCGCTGCCGCTGCTCGCTCCGGAGGAGGAGCGCGCGCTGGTCGAGGCGGAGAACGCCACGCGCACCGCCTATCCCGCCGACCGGACGGTGGACGACCTCTTCCGGGCGCAGGTCGCCGCCACGCCCGACGCCGTGGCGGCGGAGGATGCCGCCCGCGGCCTGACCTTCGCCGAGCTCGACGCCGCCGCCGACGCGGTCGCCGCCGCGCTGCAGGCGCGCTGGCCCGCGCCGGGGGCGCGCATCGCGGTGTCGGTCCCGCGCGACGCGGACCTGCCCGCGCGGCTGCTCGGCATCCTCAGGGCGGGGCACGCCTACGTTCCGCTCGACCCGGCCCAGCCCGAGGCGCGGCGGCGGCAGGTCGTCGAGGCGGCGCGCGCCGACGGGCTGCTCGCCACCGCCGAGACTGCCTTCGAGACGGGTGTGCCGGTGATCCGTGCCGATGCCCTCGCGCCCGGGGCCCTCGCGCCCGGGGCCCTCGCGCCCGGGGCCCTCGCGCCCGGGGCCCGACCCGCGCCCGCTCCGGTCGAGCCGGAGGCGCCGGCCTACATCATCTTCACCTCCGGCTCGACGGGCACGCCCAAGGGCGTGGCGATCCCGCACCGGGCGATGGTCAACTTCCTCCACTCGATGATCCGGGAGCCGGGGCTGGGCGCGGGCGACCGGCTGCTCGCGGTGACGACGGTGAGCTTCGACATCTCGGTGCTCGAGCTCTTCGGTCCGCTGCTGGCCGGTGGCACGGTGCGCATCGCCACCCGCGACGAGGTGCTGGCCGGCACGCCCGTGGTCGCGGCGGTGAACAGCGGGCACGCCACTGTTCTGCAGGGCACGCCCACGCTGTTCGGGCTGCTGCTCGAGGCGGGGCTGGCCGCGCCGAGGGGGGTGAAGCTGCTCGCCGGGGGCGAGCCGATGCCGCCCGATCTCGCCGAGCGGCTGATGGTCCATGGCGCGGAGCTGTGGAACATGTACGGGCCGACCGAGACGACCGTGTGGTCGGCGGTCAGGCAGCTTGCGCCGGGTGCGGCCATCACCATCGGTCGCCCCATCGCCAACACCGAGCTGCACGTGCTCGACGCGGCGGGGCGCCTCTTGCCGGCGGGCGCGACGGGCGAGCTGTACATCGGTGGCGACGGGCTGGCGCTCGGCTATTTCGGCCGCGACGACCTTACGGAAAAGGCGTTCGTCGAGGTGACGCTCTCGGGGCGGGCACGGCGGCTCTACCGCACGGGCGATCTCGCGCGGCGGCTGGCCTCCGGCGAGATCGTGGTGCTCGGCCGCCGCGACGGGCAGGTCAAGCTGCGCGGCTACCGGATCGAGCTGGGCGAGATCGAGAGCCACCTGCGCGCGCTCGACGGCATTCGGGCGGCGGCCGTCGACAAGCGCAGTATCGGCGGCGAGGACCGGCTGGTCGCCTGGATCGTGCCGGAGCAGGGCGCGCCCGCGCCCGACCGTGCGGCACTGGCAGCAGCGCTGCGCGCGCGGCTGCCCGACTACATGGTGCCGCAGGGCTGGGAGGTGCTCGAGGCGCTGCCGCAGACGGCCAACGGCAAGCTCGACCGCAAGGCCCTCGCGCTGCCCGACAGGTTCGCCGCACCGGGCGCCGCCGCTTCCGGCTGCGGCGCCGTGCCGGGCACGCGCCGGCCGCGTCCGGGGCTGGAGGCGCGGATCGCCTCGGTCTGGGCCGAGGTCCTGGGGGCCGAGCGCGCCGAGCCCGAGGCGACGCTGTTCCAGCTCGGCGCCGACAGCCTCGACGTGTTCCGGATCGCCGCGCGGCTGCAGGCGGAGGGACTCGACCTGGAAACGAAGGACCTCCTCGGCCATCCCTCGATCGCCGCCCTCGCTGTCCACGCCGCGGCGCGCGGGGCGGTGGCCGGCCCGCCGCGCCGCCCCCCGCTTTCCGCCTATCGCGGAGGCGCCCAGCGCAAGGCGCGCCGCGCATCCTGACCGTATCGGGGGGCTCCCGCCCTCCCTCGCGCCCTGTCGGGCGCTCCTCCGGTTGGGCCCGGCCGCGGGCAGATGCCCGCGGCTGTCGCGCTCCCGTCCGGCCGGTTCGCGCCCGTCGCCGCAAGCCCGTCGCCGGAAGCCCGTCGCCGTGGGGGCCCATCGCCTTGGGCGCCCATCGCCTTGGGCGCGTCGAGTCGGGTCGCCATCTCGCGCCGTGCTCCTCTCGCCGCCGGTCGGCACCTCGTTACGGGGGGCCGCGGTGCCGAGACGCGCAACCCTCCCCGGTGTCCCGGCAGGCTCGGGCCAACCGCACCCGCCTCGGCTTCTTTCTGTTCGAAATACGTCGGGGGTGCGGGGGCTGGCCCCCGCTTCCGTCTCCGCCGCCCGCGCCACGACCGGGGCGGGGCGTGCGCTCGGTCGGTCGGCATGCGGTTCGCCCGGCGTCGCCGCCACGGCTTGCGGGCGTCAGCCCCCGCGCCGCGGACCGGGACCGGGGGCGGCAGACGACGCGGCAGCGGTCTTGCCCGGCCGCCGGTGCCGCGTCGTGACCTGCGGCGCCCCCGCCTTCGTGGGGCCGGGGCTCAGGCGGGCAGGGGCAGGGCCCCCTCGCGCACGGTCAGCGCCACGGGGCCGGCATGGCGCAGGGCGATGCAGCCGGGAAAACCGGGGCGCAGCTCGAGCGGGTGGAGCTGCCAGCGCGACGCCACCGCCCCCGACAGGCGCGTGAGGCGGGCGGGCGCGGCGGGCGTCAACGTCACGTCGAAGCTGTCGAGCGGGCGCATGAGGCCGGCCCCCAGTGCCTTGAGCAGCGCCTCCTTGCGCACCCACGCGTTGAAGAAGCCCGCGCGCCACTGATCGGGGGGCAGGGCGGCGAGCTCGGCCCGCTCTGCCGGCGAGAAGAAGCGCGCGGCCACCTCCGGCTCGACCTCGCGCCAGGGCTCGATGTCGATGCCGAGCGCGAGGCGGTGCGGGCCGGTGACGAGCGCAGCCCAGCCACCCGCATGGGCCAGGTTGAAGGCCGGGCCGCGCCCGTCCGCGCCCGTGCCCAGCAGCGGCCGCCCGTGCGGGCCGGTGACCAGCGGCACCGCGCGGGGGGCACAGCCGAGATAGCCGCCGAGGATCTCGCGCATCCTGCCGCGCGCGACCTCGAAGGCGGCGCGGTCGGAGTCGCGGTGATAGCCTGTGGCGCGGGCCAGCTCGGACGCGTCGAGATGGGCGGCGAGCGCGGTGCGGCGCTCGGGCGGGGCGTCGAGCGGCCAGAGCCACAGGTCGAGCGCCACCGCGGCCTCGCTCGCCACGACACGGAGCGTCATCGGTCGGTCCCTCCCCTGGTTGGCGGCAGCCTAGTGGCGGGCGGGCGCCGCTTCCAGAGGCGCGCGCGGCGGGGCGTGCACCGGGCTTCGCCGGCACGCCCGCGTGCGTGGGGAGCGGCGTGCGGGCCCGTCTGCACTGTCCGTCCCGCACTGTCTCTCCCGCACTGGCCGCCGCACTGGCCCGCGGCGGGCAGCCGCGCTAGAACGACCCCACGCCCGCCGCACCACACCAAGGAGACGCCATGCACCCCCGCCCGCTCGCCGCCGCCGCCGCCCTCGCGCTCGCCGCCGCCTGCATCGCCGCGCCGATGACGGCCGGGGCCCAGACACTGTCCGAGCGACAGGCCCGCGACCAGGTCGCGGCCCCCCGCGGAACCGACGTGCGCGTGGCCGACCTGCCCTGGATCACCGGCGAGGTGCGCCAGCAGATCGAGCGGGAACTCGGAGACTACCCCTATTACGCCGCGCTGGTGATGTCGCCGGGCGATCCGGGCGCCACGCCCGCGGGCGGAGCGATCGTCAACTTCCATTCGCCGGAAGCGGCCACGCGCGCGGCACTGGCGGCCTGCAATGCGCAGCGCACATCGGGGCCGGATTGCGTCGTCGTGGCGCAGGTGCTTCCGCGCCGCTACCAGGGCGGTCGACTCACGCTGTCGAGGGCGGCCACGGACGCGCTGCGCGGTGACTTCGGTCGCCTGGACAGTCCGAAGGCGCTCGCGATTTCGCCGGCCACGGGCGCCTTCAGCTTCGCCCGTGGCGACGGGACGCGCGCGCTCGCGAGCTGCAACGCCAAGGCCGCCGAACAGGGCGCGCAGGATTGCCGCATCGTGGTGGCCGAGCAATGAGGCGCGCCTATCTCTCGCCCTGACGGGAGCGAGCTGCGCCGCAGCGATCCTGCCGGGGTGGCAGGGGGGCATGTATTCGGTTACGTGCATGGGTGGCGGAAACTTGCGCCATGTCAAAGCGCGCTCTGCAGAATAGGTGTGCGATCGGTGTCAGAGGGGCCACGTAGCCCCGGATGCCCACAACAAGACCGAGGTAGTTCCCACGTGCCCCAACTCGTGCCAGACGCCCCCCGACACGGCCACAACGCCCGCGCCGACAAGGCGCGTTACGACACCGCCATCGAGGCGGCGATCGACCGTCTCCACGAGGAGGGGCGCTACCGCACCTTCATCGACATCGAGCGGCGCAAGGGGCAGTTCCCCCACGCGATCTGGCGCAAGCCCGACGGCGACGAGAGCGAGATCACGGTCTGGTGCGGCAACGACTATCTCGGCATGGGCCAGCACCCGGTCGTGCTCGCGGCGATGCACGAGGCGCTCGAGGCGACGGGCGCCGGCTCGGGCGGCACGCGCAACATCTCGGGCACCACGATCTGGCACAAGCGTCTCGAAGCCGAGCTCGCCGACCTCCACCAGAAGGAATCGGCGCTGCTCTTCACCTCGGCCTACATCGCCAACGACGCCACGCTCTCCACCCTGCCCAGGCTGCTGCCGGGTCTGATCATCTATTCCGATGCGCTCAACCACGCCTCGATGATCGAGGGCGTGCGCCGCAACGGGGGCGCCAAGCGCATCTTCCGCCACAACGACGTCGCGCATCTGCGAGAGTTGCTCGAGGCCGACGACCCCGACGCGCCCAAGCTCATCGCCTTCGAATCGATCTATTCGATGGACGGCGATTTCGGTCCCATCGCCGAGATCTGCGACCTCGCCGACGAGTTCGGCGCGCTGACCTACATCGACGAGGTGCACGCGGTCGGCATGTATGGCCCGCGCGGCGCGGGCGTGGCCGAGCGCGACCGGCTGATGCACCGGATCGACATCATCAACGGCACGCTGGCCAAGGCCTATGGCGTGATGGGCGGCTACATCGCCGCCTCGGCGAAGATGTGCGACGCGATCCGCTCCTACGCGCCGGGCTTCATCTTCACCACCTCGCTGCCGCCGGCGGTGGCGGCGGGCGCGGCGGCCTCGGTCCGCCACCTCAAGACCGACCAGGCGCGCCGCGACAAGCAGCAGGAGCACGCGCGCGTGCTCAAGGACCGTCTGATCGCGATGGGTCTGCCGATCATCGACCACGGCAGCCACATCGTGCCGGTGATCGTGGGCGACCCGGTGCACTGCAAGGCGATCTCGGACATGCTGCTCGAGGATCACGGCATCTACTGCCAGCCGATCAACTTCCCCACCGTCCCGCGCGGGACGGAGCGGCTGCGCTTCACCCCCTCGCCCGTCCACACGCCGCAGATGATCGACCGTTTGGTGCGCGCGATGGACGGTCTTTGGGCACATTGCGCGCTCAACCGCCAAGACATGGCGGGTTGACGCTCACGAGGGTGCAACGGCGTCACGCTCGTGCTAACCTGACCTTAAGGAGCGGTGAGGCATCGAATCGCCGCCCGTTGGGGACGAGAGCGTGACGCATACAAGGCCGGGCAGATGATGGGGTGGCGGCAGCCGCCCTCCGGAGGGAATGCACCAGAACCGCGCGGGTTCGATGATTTCGACCTGCGCATCGGCGATGTCATGCGCGGCGAGCGGGCCACGATGGGCAAGTCGCTGCTGGATGTGCAGCGCGAGCTCAAGATCAAGGCCACCTACATCGCCGCGATCGAGAACGCCGATATCGCGGCCTTCGAGACGACCGGGTTCATCGCGGGTTACGTCAGATCCTACGCGCGCTATCTGGGTCTCGACCCGGAATGGACGTTCGAGACCTTCTGTGCCGAATCGGGTTTCGCCCCCGTTACCGGCATCGAGAAGACAGCCTCGGTCAGGAACGCAGGCAAGGCGAAGGGGCAAGTCACCGGTCCCGTCTTTCGCAAGCCCGCGCGCGCGATCGAGGGCGAGCGCGACCCGATCGTGCAGCCCCGCGTCTCCTTCGCTCCGGTCGAGCGCAGCCCGCTGTCGTCGATCGAGCCGCGGGCGATCGGCTCGACGCTTGTGCTTCTCGCCCTGATCGGCGGGATCGCCTTCGGCGGCTGGTCGGTGGTCAAGGAGGTGCAGCGCGTCACCGTGTCCCCGGTCGACGAGGCGCCCGAGGCCATCGCGCAGGTCGATCCGCTGGAGGGCGTGCGCTTCGACGCCGGCGACGAGGCGCCCGCGCAGTCGGGCGTGACCGCCGGACGGCCCGATGCCCTCGACAGGCTCTACCGCCCCGAGGCGCTCGACGTGCCCGTGATGGTGCCGCGCGACGGCCCGATCGCCGCGCTCGATCCACGCGCGACGGGGGCTTTGGCCGATGCGGGCGTGCCCGCGTCGCCCGCTGTGTCGCCCTCTCGCCCCGACCCGCTCGGAATCGCCGCCACCGCCGACGATCCGGCGTCGGGCGCGGCCCGGCAGGACGCGATTGCCGCCGCCATTGCCGAGGCCAACGGCCTTGCGAGCGGGGGAGGGGCGCCTGCCGAGCCGCAGACGCCGCGTGTGACCGCCGACATCCCCGAGGTGCTGCTCGTCGCCGTGCGGCCGGCCTGGGTGCGGGTGCGGGCGGCAGACGGCACGGTGCTGCTCGAGCGCATCCTCGAACCCGGCGATTCGTGGGAAGTGCCTGCGACCGAGGCGCCGCCCACCCTGCGCACCGGCGCGGCCGGCGCCGTCTACTTCGCCGTCAACGGGCAGACCTACGGCCCTGCCGGCGGCAACGGCGCGGTTGTCGACCAGATCGCGCTGACCGGCGACGCGCTGACCCGGCAATTCGCGCTGGCCGACCCTGCCGCCTCGGCCGATGCGCGCGAGGCGGTCGCCGTGGCCGAGGCTGCGCTCGGCGAGGCCTCCGGGCCGCTCCCCCTGTCCGACCCCGCGCCGACCGAATAGGCACGCCGGCAGCGGCGACGCACTGTTCCCGCGCGCCGGGCGCGGCTGTCGCGTTGTCCCGCCGGGGCGGCAGCCCTATCCTGTCGACCGACTCGTCATCAAACCCGGGAAGGCTCCGACATGTCGCACAATCCCGTCCGCCCGTGGCGCAACATCGACCGCCGCCCCTGCCGCCAGATCTCCGTCGGCCCGGTCAAGGTCGGCGGCGACGCGCCGATCAGCGTGCAGACGATGACCAACACGCCTACGACCGACGTGCGCGCCACCATCGAGCAGGTGCAGCGCTGCGCCGAGGCGGGGGCCGACATCGTGCGCATCTCGGTGCCCGACCAGGAGTCGAGCCGCGCCCTGAAGGAGATCGTGCGCGAAAGCCCGGTGCCGATCGTCGCCGACATCCATTTCCACTACAAGCGCGGGATCGAGGCGGCCGAGGCGGGCGCCGCGTGCCTGCGGATCAACCCTGGCAACATCGGCGACGAGAGCCGCGTCAAGGAGGTGATCCGCGCCGCGAAAGACCACAACTGCTCCATCCGCATCGGGGTCAACGCCGGCTCGCTCGAGAAGCACCTGCTCGAGAAATACGGCGAGCCGTGCCCCGACGCGATGGTAGAATCCGGCCTCGAGCACATCAAGATCCTGCAGGACAACGATTTTCACGAGTTCAAGATCTCGGCCAAGGCCTCTGACGTGTTCCTCGCCTCGGCCGCCTACATGGCCATCGCCGAGGCGACCGACTGCCCCATCCATCTCGGCATCACCGAGGCGGGCGGGCTGACGAGCGGCACGATCAAGTCGGCCATCGGTCTGGGGCAGCTTCTGTGGATGGGCATCGGCGACACGCTGCGCGTGAGCCTGTCGGCCGACCCGGTCGAAGAGGTCAAGGTCGGCTTCGAGATCCTCAAGGCGCTGGGGCTGAGGCACCGGGGCGTCAACATCATCTCGTGCCCCTCCTGCGCGCGGCAGGGCTTCGACGTGATCCGCACGGTCGAGGCGCTGGAGAGGCGGCTGGAGCACATCAAGACGCCCATGAGCCTGTCGATCATCGGCTGCGTGGTGAACGGGCCGGGCGAGGCGCTGCTGACCGATGTGGGCTTCACCGGGGGCGGGGCCGGCTCGGGCATGGTCTATCTGGCCGGCAAGCAGAGCCACAAGATGTCGAACGACCAGATGATCGACCACATCGTCGAACAGGTCGAGAAGAAGGCCGAAGAGATCGAGGCGCAGCGCGCCGTCGAGGCCGCCGAGGAAAGCCAGACCGAACCCGCGGAGTGACCGAACGGCACGTCGGGGCCGCGGTGGATGACGCGGCGGCGCGGATGCTTTATGCTAGTCGCACGCGGACGGGGGTCATGGTGTCTCGGGAGGGGGCATGACGACACGCGTCATCCAGAAAACGGGCGCGCCACGCCGAAGGTCGGGCTGCGTTGCCCTGCAGCGGATGCAGGACGCGGGGCTGGGGCCGCTCGGCTGGCTCGCCCCGGATTTCCGCGATCGCGTCGGCGCGGCAGGCACCGATTTCGCCGAGTTCGTGGCCGGACGGATCGCGCACGACCCGCGGACCCAGCATCGCCTGCTTCGGTGCCGCACGGCCGACGAGATGCGCCAGGTGCAGATGCGCTTTCTCGCCGACGCGGCGGCCGTCTACAATGCCGAGACCGGGGCGCATGTGCGCATGTTCGGCGATGCGCCCGTCGTGACGGCCCATTGAGGCAAGGCTGGCCGCGGGCCGTCACCCTCGCGCGGCCGGCGCCATTCAGCCCTCGCCGCGCTCTTCCTCGACCAGCGCGCGCATGCCCTCGAGCGGCACGTAGCCCCGCACCATCCGGTCGCCGAGCACATAGGTCGGCGTGCCCGAGATGCCGAGCTCCTCGGCGAGGGCGTGGTTGGCCTGGATGACCTGCGTGACCGCGTCGTCGCCCATCATGCCGACGATCTCATCCACCGGCAGGCCGAGCTCCTCTCCCACCAGCTCCAGCGACAGCTCGTTCATGTCGCCGCGCATGGTGATGAGCGCGTCGTGGACCTGCTTGTAGGCATCGTCGCCGGCCACGATCCGTGTGGCGATGGCGAAGCGCGAGGCGAGCACGGATTGCTCGCCGAGGATCGGGAACTCCTTGACGACCAGGCGGATGTCGCCGTCGGACGAGACCAGCTCCTGCACCTCGGGGAAGGCGCGGCGGCAATAGCCGCAGCGGTAGTCGATGAACTCGACGATCGTGACGTCGCCCTCGGGGTTGCCGCCCGTCCAGCTGTCGGCATCCTCGAACAGGTCGTCGGCGCGGGCGCCGATCATCTCGGCGTCGGCGGCGACCTGCGCTTCGGCCTCGCGCTCCTCGAGCACCCCGATCGCCTCCATCAGAACCTCGGGGTTCTCCAGCAGGTAGGCGCGCACCTCGGCCCGGAAGGCCGCGCGCTCGTCGTCGGTCATGGCGTCGAAATCGAGGCCCTGCCCGGCGGCGGGCACGGCGAGCGACAGGGAAAGCGACAGGGCGAGCAGCGGCGCGGCGAGGGCGGCGAACGGGCGGCGGGCGGGCATCATGGCGGTTCCTTTCAGTCGTCGGTCTGTGCGGCGATAAGGATGTCCTGCGCACGGCGCCAGCCTTCCGAGCCGCGGGGCAGAAGGCCCTCGGCGCGCTTGGCATGGATGGCGGCGTCCTTCAAGCGGCCGGCCAGCGCGTAGCGCTCGGCGGTCGACAGCGCGGCGGCCCCGGTCTGCCCGGTGCGGGCCTGCGCAAGCGCAAGGTCGCGCAGAAGGGCGGGGTTGCGCCGGTCGCGGGCGCGGGCGCTCTCAAGCACCTCGAGCGCGCGGGCGTCGGCGCCGGTGGCCAGAAGCGCCCGGCCGTAGCCGGCACGGATCAGCGGCTCGCCCGGCGCGAGCTCTGCGGCGCGGGCGTAGGCGGGCACGGCGGCCTCAAAGCTGCGCGCCTCGAACAGCACCCACGCGCGCAGCTCGTGGGCATAGGGATCGTCCGGGCGCCGGGCCACCAGCGCGTCGGCGGCGGAGAGCGCCGCGGCGCCGTCGGCCTGCTGGCTGTGGGCGACCGCGCGGGCGACGAGCGCGGCGTCGGAGGTGTCGCCCCGCTCGATCCGGCGCAGCGTCCATGACGGGTTGCGCAGGTACGCCGAGAGCTTGGCGCGCGAGCGGGCGAACCAGTAGGCGGCGGCCGGGTCGGGCGTGCCCGTCACCGACAGGGCGGCGGCGACGCCCCGGGCCGCGCGCAGCCGGTCGCGCGACAGGGGATGGGTGCGCATGTAGGGGTCCTGCCGGCTGCCCGACAGCGCCTCCTGGCCGGCGAAGATCTCAAGCACCTCGGCCATCGCGTCGGGCTCGATGCCGGCGCGCGCAAGGTAGCGCATGCCGGCCTGGTCGGCCGCGGCCTCCTCGGCGCGCGTATGGCCGAAGAAGCGGCGCATGGCCGAACTCGACGAACCAGCGGCGACCCCGGCGGCGGCGGCCGGGCTCTCGCGCGCCAGCGCGGCAGAGGCGGCCAGGCCCAAGAGCGCGGCGTTGCGCGCGGCCTTCATGTTGGACATCCGCCGCGCGAGATGGCCGTTGGCGAGATGGGCGACCTCGTGGGCGATCACCGCCTGCAGCATCTCGGGCCGGTCCATCCGCAGGAAAAGGCCCGACGTGATCAGGATGGTCGAACTGTCGGCCACGAGCGCGTTCGGCGCGTCGCCCTCGATCAGCAGGATGCGCAGGCTGGCCGGCGAGAGGCCGGCAGCGGCGATCACGGGCCGCGCGAGCTCGCGCAGGGCGCGCTCCAGCTCGGCGTCGCGCAGGAGCGTCTGCGCCGCGGCGGGCAGGGCGAGGGCGAGCGACAGCAGCAGGCCCGCGAGCACCTGCACGATGCGGCGCAGGGTGCCGGTGATGCCGTCGCCTCGTGCCATTGACTGCCCCGCGCCGCCTCGGTAGCGCCAAACAGGCGCTGCACTCGGCGCGACCTTACGGAGCGGAGCATGCGGGCATCAAGCCGGAGCGAGGTCGATCCCTTCATCGTGATGGACGTGATGGAGGCCGCGCGCTTGCGCGAGGAGGCCGGTCACCGCGTGATCCACATGGAGGTGGGCCAGCCCGGAACGCCCGCGCCCGCCGGCGCCCGCGCCGCCCTCGCCCGCGCGATGGAGGAGGCGCCGCTCGGCTACACGGTGGCGCTGGGCATGCCGGCACTTCGGAGCCGCATCGCGCGGCTCTATGCCGAGTGGTACGGGGTCGATCTCAACCCCGACCGCGTGATCATCACGCCCGGCGCGTCGGGCGGGTTCATCCTCGCCTTCACGGCGATGTTCGAGGCGGGCGAGCGGGTGGGGCTCGGCCTGCCTGGATATCCGAGCTATCGCCACATCCTGACCGCGCTCTCGCTCGAGCCGGTTGGGATCGAGACCGCCGAGACGAACCGCTTCCAGCCGGTGCCGGGCGACGTGCCGGAGGGCCTCGCCGGCCTGATCGTCGCCTCGCCCGCCAACCCCTCCGGCACGATGCTCGACCGCGCGGCGCTGGCGGCGCTGGTGGAGCGGGCGCAGGGGATCGGCGCGGCCTTCGTGTCGGACGAGATCTACCACGGGCTGCACTACGAGCGCCCCGCCGTGTCGGCGCTGCAGGTGTCCGACGACGTGGTGGTGGTCAACTCGTTCTCGAAATACTTCTCGATGACCGGCTGGCGCGTGGGCTGGCTGGTGGTGCCCGAGAGCGAGATCCGCCGTTACGAGCGGCTGGCGCAGAACCTCTTCATCTGCCCGCCGCATGCGAGCCAGATCGCCGCGCTCGCGGCGATGGACTGCACCGGGGAGCTCGAGGCCAACCGTGCGGTCTATGCCGAGAACAGGCGGTTGATGGCCGAGGGGCTGCCGGCGGCGGGGCTGGGGCACTTCGCGCCGCCCGACGGGGCGTTCTACGTCTATGCCGACGTGGGCCACCTTCTGCGCGACGGGGCCGACTCGCGGGCGCTGGCGGCGGAAATCCTCGACGCTGCGGGGGTGGCCGTGACGCCGGGGCTCGACTTCGACCCGGCACGCGGGGGGCGCATGCTGCGCCTCTCCTACGCCGCCGCGACCGCCGACATTGCCGAGGGTCTGGAGCGGCTGGCCGCCTTCACCGCCCGCCGCTGAGAGGCGCGCGCCCCTCCGGCGCGGGGCCGAACAGCGCAGACCGGGGCTCTCGGCTCTCTCGCCCTCCCTCGCGCCCGTGCGGGCGCTTCGCCGCTCGGGCGCGGCGCCCGCTCGCGCGGGGGGCGGCGCCTTGGGGCAGGGGCCTTGGCTCAGGGGATGGTTGGCAAGGCCGGCGGGCAAGGGCTGGTTGGCAAGGGCCGGGTGGGCAAGGCCGGCGGGCAGGGGCCGGGGCGGAGGTGGCTGGCGCCGACCGGGGCGGCTCAGGCGCCGCAGTGCAGGGCACCCCGCTTCAGCGACCCTGTCGTGGCTCGCGCGCCCCTTGCGATGCCTGCCCGGCGGCCTCCCGCTCTCCCGTTCTTCTTCTTCCGCCCGTCCGCGCCCACCTGATCGGATGGTTGTCGGATGGCTCGTGCGGAGCGCGTCACCGGACGGCCGTCGCGGCTCAGGCCGAGCGGGTGGTCTGCGCGCGCTGGCGGAAGGGGGAGGTCTCGGTCGCCGCCTGGGCGAAATCGACGAGGATGCCCTCGAGCGCGCCCATCGTCATGTCGGCCGGCGAGAAGCGGGAATCGCTCGCGTAGCGGTGCAGGATGCTCGCGTTCTCGCCGCGCGACGGCACGTAGTGCATGCTCCAGCCCGCGAACAGGCGCCGGTCAGTCTGCCCGGCGGCCAGCAGCTCGACCCCGCGGTGGCGCGGATCCTGCGCGATGCGCAGGAACAGCGAGGTCGTCGCCTCGCGCGATCCTTCGAGCAGCTGCAGGAAGCCGTCTCCGTCGAACAGCAGCATTCCGGTGACATGGTCCTGCGCGTTGTTGCGTTCGCAGGCGGCGAGGATCGCCTCGAGATCTTCCGGTGCAAGATCGCAGGCGGTGGAGCAATAGGCGAGGCGGAAGAGGGGCATGGACAGGTCTCCGTTCCGGGGTCAGAAGAGCAGGTCGTCGATGTCGTCGGCCGTCGCGGCCGGAGAGGGCGCGGCGGCCCCCGGCGCGTCTTCGGGCGCGCCGTAGAGCGCGGCGTGCACGGCGCGCTCTTCGTCCATCGTGTAACTGGCGTAGATGCGGGCGAGCAGGTCGGCGTCGGGGGCCGTCCGGGGCGCTGCTGCCGCTGCCCCGCCCCCGTGGCCGTCGAGGGCCTCGGCGAGCGCGCCCAGCGCCCGCGACACTTCGGCCAGGCCCGACAGGCGCACCTGCGCGTCCGAGAGCAGGGCGAGGAGCTGCGCGGCCGTCTCGCCGGCCTGTCCCGAGAGCGACTCGAGGCGCGCGGCCCGGGAGGCGCCCGCCTCGGCCTCGGCGCGCGCGCGGTCGAGCGCGGTGCGCAGGTGCCGGCCCGCCCCGGCCACGGCGTCGTTCGACGCCTCGGCCCCCTGCGCCACGGTGCCGAGCCGCGCCTCGCCGTCGGCGGCGGCCGACAGGCTCCTGGAGGCGACGGAGCGCACCTCGGTCGAGAGCGCCGAGAGCGGCCCGCGCGCATCGCCCGAGCGGGCCGCGACGAGGGTTGCGTTGACCGACAGGCGCGAGAGATCGCGCGCGCTCGCGGCAAGGCGGCGAAAGTTGGCGCGGGCGGCGGCGGCGGTCTCGGAGACGTGGGTCGCCTCGGTCTCGGCCACGCGCAGGAGCCGATCGAGGGGGCGCAGGTCGCGCAGCGCGGTCTCGACCATCTCGGCCCGCGCGGCGAGGGTGGCGCGGGCGGCGGCGGCGATGCCCGCCTGCGTGAGCAGGTCGGCGCCGTCGCGGGCGAGCCGCGACAGGCCGTCGAGGGCCGCGCCGACCTCCTCCGAGACGGCCTGCATCGCCTCGGCCGCGCCCCGCATCTGCGCGGCGGCGAGCCGGTCGAGATGCGGGTCGTCGTGGGCAAGCATCGCGGCCACGTGGTCGAGCTGCTGGGCCATCCGGTCGGAGAACTGCATCGCAGAGACGAAGCCCTTGAGCTGCGCACGCCCCTCGGCCCCGCAGCGCCGCGCCTCGCCGGCGATCTCGCCGGCGAGCGCATGTTCCTCGGCGCCGATCCGGGCGAGGTCGGCGAGGCGGCCCTCGATGGCGGGGCCGAGGCGGTCGAGATCGCGCACGGCGGTCCGGCATTCCTCCAGCGTGGCGCCGGCGCGGGCGGCGAGCGCGTCGAGCCGGCCGAGCACGTCGTTGGCGGCCTCGCCGAGGGCGGCGGCGGTGGCGGCGAGCGCGTCGGTATAGTCGTCGAGCGAGCGGATGCCGGCCGAGACGGCGGTGGTGCGCGACAGGGTCGCCACGGCGGCGAGGCTGCGGCCGCAGCGGGCGAGCACCGACACCGCGCCGCGCGCCGCGACCATGTCGACGCCGGCGGCGCGCGCGCCCGTCGCCTCTGCGAGGCCCCAGAGAGCCGAGCGCAGCCGGGCGAGACGGTCGGGCAGCGTCTCCATCCCGCCCGAATCGGTCTCTGCGCCGTCGTCTGCGCCCGGCCCGTGACCGCCCAGCCCGTGACCGCCCGGCCCGTGACCGCCCGGCCCGGCGCCGTCCGAGCCCTCGGCGTCGTCCTCGAGCAGGGTGGCGAAGTCTTCGAGCGCGCGGGCGATGTCGGTCTGCAGGCGGCGGATGGTCGACAACTCTTCCATGAGCGCGGCGAAGGTCGCCACGCCGCGGGCCGAGATCGTCTGCGCCTCGGCGTGGGCGGGCCGCTCCGGCCGCGCGGCGATACCGGCATCGCGGGCGCGTCCCCCCTCTGCCGCGCCGCTCCCTGCCGCGCCGGTGCCTGCCGTCGCCTCCATAGGCCCTCTCGCTTGACCACGCCCCTGCATCGCCGTCGAAGGTGAACGACGGGTGAATGCAAGCCGCCGGAATCGCTCCAATTCTCCACGCACGGTTACGAAACGTTGAGGCTTATCGGCCAAAGGTGCGCCGCATCGAAGCCCGGAGGACATCCGCATGCGGGAGCCCCCAGAGAAGACCGCCGAAGAGGCGGGTGCGACGCACGTGATCCGCTCTGACCTCGCCGTCGCGGAGGCGGCCAAGGGGATGGCCGCGCTCGTGGCCGCCCTCGACGGGGCGCGCGCGGCCGGGGGCGCGCTCGTCCTCGATCTCGACGCGCCACGGCCGGGGCAGGTCGCGCTGCAACTGCTCGTCGCGGGGCGGGAGGCGGCGTGCCAGGCGGGCCTCGACGTGGCCCTCGGGGCCGAGGCGGCGGCAGCGCTCGCGATGGTCCGGAGCGGGGCATGGACGGAGGAAAAGGCGGCATGAGCACCATCCTGACGGTGGACGACAGCGAGGCGGTGCGCGATCTCGTGCGCTTCACGCTCGAGGCCGAGGGCTACAGCGTGGTCGAGGCCGAGAACGGGCAGGAGGCGCTCGACCGGCTGCGCGCCGATCGGCCGGCGCTCGTCATCACCGACCTCAACATGCCGGTGATGAACGGCATCGACTTCATCCGCTCGGCGCGCGGCGAGGCCGCCGGCAGCGGCATCCCTATCGTGATGCTCACCACCGAGACGGCGCCGGAGATGAAGGCGCAGGGCAAGGAGGCGGGGGCGACCGGCTGGATCAACAAGCCCTTCGACGCCGACAAGCTGATCGCCGTCACCCGAAAGCTGCTGGGGTGAGCCGATGAGCATGGAGCAGGCCACCGCCGCCTTCGTGCAGGAGGCCCACGAGATCCTCTCGGAGCTCGAGGATCTCGTGCTCGGCCTCGAGGACGATCCCGGCCCCGCCGCGATCGACGCGATCTTCCGAAGCCTGCACACGCTCAAGGGCTCGGGCGCGATGTTCGGCTATTCGTCCCTCGCCCGCTTCGCCCACCATTTCGAGAACGCCTACGAAAAAGTGCGCGCGGGCGAGCTGACGGTCGGGCGCGACCTCGTGAACCTCTCGCTCGAGGCGCGCGACCTGCTCGGCGGCTTCCTCGCGCTCGAGGGCGACGTCGAGGCGTCGGAGGCGCTCCTGCACAGCGAGCAGACGCAGCGAATCGTCGCGCGCATCCAGGCGGTGACGGGCGAGGGCGGGGCAGCCGGAGAGCGCACCGCGGCGAGGCCCGACGCCGCAGGGCGGCCCGACGCCGCAGGGGCGATGCCGGCGCGCGGGGGCGGTCCGCGTCGCTACCGCATCCGCTTCCGCCCGCTGCGCGACGCGCTGCGCAACGGGATGCGCCCCGACCTGCTGATGCGCGAGCTCGAAGACCTCGGCACGGTCGCGCTCGCCGTCGACGCGGGCGCCCTGCCGCCGCTCGATGCGCTCGACCCGGCCGATGCCCATCTGACCTGGCTGGCCGAGCTGGAGACGGAGGCCGGGCGCGAGGCGGTGGAGGACGTGTTCATCTTCGCCGACGACGCCGAGCTCGAGATCGAGGAGATCGCCGCCGATACTGCTGCGCCCTTCGACCAGGCCCTGCCGGATGCCGGGGCCGCCGCGCCGGCCCCGAGGCCCGCGGGCGAGGCGGGCGCCACCGCGCCCCGGCCCGCCGAGGGCGGCCGCGGCACCGGCGCGGCCAGGCCGGGCGAAAGCCTGCGCATCGCCGCCTCGCGCCTCGACGAGATGATGGATTCGCTCGGCGAGCTCGTCATCGCCCAGGCCCGCCTCGGCGCCGTGGCCGAGCGCATCTCCGACCCCATCCTCGAGACGGTGGTCGAAGAGATCGGCGCGCTCGTGCTCGGGCTGCGCGACGCCACGCTCTCGATCCGGATGCTGCCGGTCGAGACCGTGTTCGGCAAGTTCCGCCGCGTGGTCCGCGACCTCTCGGCCGAGCTCGGCAAGGAGGTGCGGCTCGTCATCGAGGGCGGCGAGACCGAGATCGACAAGAACGTGATCGACCGCATCGGCGACCCGCTGGTGCACATGATCCGCAATTCGCTCGACCACGGGATCGAGGCCGCCGACGACCGCACCGCTGCCGGCAAGCCGGCCGCGGGCACGCTGCGCCTCTCGGCCCGGCAGGAGGGCGGCGAGATCCTGGTGACGATCGAGGATGACGGGCGCGGCCTCGATGCCGCCGCGATCCGCGCCAAGGCGGTCGAGCGGGGCCTCCTGCCGGAAGAGGCCGAGCCCGACGAGCGCACCCTGCACCACCTGATCTTCGAGCCCGGCTTCTCGACCGCACGAGAGCTGTCCGCGGTGTCGGGCCGCGGCGTCGGGATGGACGCGGTGCGCAGCGCCATCGACCAGCTCGGCGGCGCGGTCGAGGTCGCCTCGCGCGCCGGGAAGGGCACCCGCGTCACCCTGCGCCTGCCGGTGACGCTCGCCATCGTCGACGGGTTGCGGGTACGGCTCGGCGGGCAGGTCTACGTCATCCCGCTCTCGGCGGTCGAGGAATGCGTCGAGATGGACCGGGCCGAGACCGGCCGCCGCAGCGGGCGCACCGTGCTGCGCATCCGCGACGAGCTGGTGCCCTATGTCGAGCTCGACGGCGTGCTCGGCCTCGCGGCCAGCGGCGAGGTGTCCCGGCGCGTCGTGATCGTGCGCGCCTCGGGCGCGCGCGTGGGCCTCGTCGTCGACGACATCCTCGGCCAGAGCCAGACCGTCATCAAGAGTCTCAGCCCCTACCACCGCGCGATCCCCGGCCTCGGCGGGGCGACCATCCTCGGCGACGGCCGGGTCGCGCTGATCATCGACGTCGCCACGCTGATCCGCCAGGCGGAAAGCGTGCGCGCCCTGCTCGAGAGGGAGGCTGCATGACCCATGCCGCGACAGACCGCGATGCCGGACACGAGGCGCAGGCGGCCGGCGGGGCGATCCTGCTGGTCTTCCGGCTCGAGGGCGAGGCGTTCGGCATCTCGGTCGAACCGGTGCACGAGATCCTCGATCCGCCCGAGATCACGCCGGTGCCCAATGCCGGTGCCTTCGCGCCCGGCCTCGTCAACGTGCGCGGCGTGGTCGTGCCGGTGCTCGACATCCGCCACCGCCTGCGGATGCCCGCCGCCGCGCCGGGGCCGACCGCCCGCATCATCGTGCTCGAGCACCAGATCGACGGCGCGCCCTGCCGCCTCGCCTTCGTCGCCGACGCGGTGGAGGACGTGATCGAGGCCGGCGGCGCCACCCTCGACCGGATGCCCGAGATCGGCGCGCGCTGGCCCCCCGCCTGCATCGCGGGCGCGATCCGCCACGGGGCCGACCTCGTGGTCCTACTCGAGCCTTCGGCCCTTTTCGCCCCCGACGCGGCCGAAGCCGCCGCCTGACCGACGCGGCCGAAGCCGCCGCCTGACCGACGCGGCCGAAGCCCGACGGTCTGACCCACTGACCTGATGACCCTGCGGAGACAGACCATGTCGCTTTCCATCAAGACCAAGCTCGTCGGCGCCTTCGCGGCGGTGCTCCTGCTCATGGGGGCGCTCGCCTGGGTCAGCCTCACCCGCCTCGCCGACTTCAACCGGGGCGTCCAGCACATCGTCGACGTGACCGCCGAGAAAGCGCGCATCGCCGCGCAGATGGAGGCGGAGTTCTACGCGATGAAAGACGCCCAGAGCCGCATGCTTCTGGCCGAGGACCGCGCGGGCGTCGACGCCACCCATGCCCAGATCAAGGCCCGGCTCGACACGATCGCGGGGCTCCGCGCCGAGGCCGGCGCCATCGCCGAGGGCGACGACGTGGCCGCGCTCGAGGCCTTCGACGCGGCCTTCGCGCCCTATGCCGCGATCGAGGCGCGCATCGCCGAGCTTGCCGCCGAGGCCGTCTCGCCCGCTGCCGGCGCCGCGACCGGCGCCCTTGCCGCGCCGGGCGGGGGCGCGCGCGCCGCCGCCGAGGCCAAGGCGCTGCTCACGGGCGAGGGCGCGCGCGTGCTCGACGCCACCAAGGACGTGCTGCATGACATCGTGCTGCGCAACGTCGCCGCGATGGAGGCCGAGAAGCAGAGCTCGGCCGCCCGTTATGCCGAGGCCCGCAACACCGTCGTCGTCACCACCGTGGCCGCGCTCGCTATCGGCATCGCCGCCGCCTTCTGGATCGCGCTGTCGATCTCGCGCGGGCTGGGCCGGGCCACCGCCATCGCCGCCCGCATCGCCCGCGGCGAGGGAGACGTCGACTGTGCGTCGTCCTCCCGCGACGAGATCGGCCGCCTGCTCGGCTCGATGGGCGAGATGAGCGCCGCGCTCGACGGCATGGCGGAGGCGGCCGACCGGATCGCCCGCGGCGACCTGACCGCCGACGTGACCCCCCGCTCCGACGACGACCGGCTCGGCCGCGCGCTCGAGCGGATGCTGGAGAAGCTGCGAGATGTGCTCGCCGGCGCCCGCACCAGCGCCGACGGCGTGGCCGAGGGCGCGCAGGCGATGAGCGCCACGTCGGAGCAGCTCAGCCAGGGCTCGACCCAGCAGGCCGCCGCCGCCGAGGAGGCGAGCGCCGCGATGGAAGAGATGACGGCCAACATCCGCCAGTCGGCCGACAACGCCGCCCAGACCGAGAAGATCGCGGTGCAGGCCAGCGACGAGGCCCGCGAGAGCGGGCAGGCGGTGGACGAGGCTGTGAAGGCGATGAAGACCATCGCCGAGAAGATCAACATCATCCAGGAGATCGCCCGCCAGACCGACCTGCTCGCGCTCAACGCCGCCGTCGAGGCCGCGCGCGCGGGCGCCCACGGCAAGGGCTTCGCCGTCGTCGCCTCGGAGGTGCGCAAGCTCGCCGAGCGCAGCCAGCAGGCCGCGGCCGAGATCGGGGAGCTGTCGGGCCGCACGGTCGAGGTGAGCGAGAAGGCGGGGCAGATGCTCGAGCGGCTCCTGCCCTCGATCCAGCGCACCTCCGACCTCGTGCAGGAGATTTCGGCGGCGACGCGCGAACAGAACATCGGCGCCGACCAGATCAACCAGGCGATCCGCGAGCTTGACGCGGTGATCCAGCAGAACGCCGCCTCGGCGACCGAGGCCGCCTCGGTCTCGCAGGCTCTCGCCGACCAGGCCGCGCGCCTGCGCGAGGCCATCGCCTATTACCGCACCGGCGAGCAGGAGCGGGCGGCGCCGCGCGCCGACGCCGCGCCCGCCGCCCAGGCCCGGGCCGCGCGCCCCGCCGCGCCCGCCAGGGGCGCCGCGCCGGCTGCGGGCGGGCAGGGCAAGGCGGCCGACGAGGGCGGCTTCGCGCTCGACCTCTGGTCGGAAGAGGTCTCCGACCGCGAGTTCGAGCGCATGTCGCGCGCGTCGTGAGGAGGGCCCGATGTCGCTCGCGCCCCTCTCCGCCGATCTCGACGCTCCGGACGATGCGCCCGAGGGCCCCGCGCCGCTGACGCTGCTGACCTTCGTGCTGGGCGGGCAGGTCTTCGCCGTGCCCGTCACCCATGTCCGCGAGATCGTCGACCGCTCCGAGATCTCGGCGCTGCCCAACGCGCCGCACGACGTGCTGGGCCTGATCGACCTGCGCGGCCAGAGCGTGCCGGTGGTCGATCTGGCCGCTCGCCTCGGCATCCGCGCCGAACCGGGGGCCGAGGCGCGCATCGTCGTCTTCGCCTTCTCGGGAGAGGGCGAGGGCGGTGCCTCCGCGACATCGCTCGGGGTGTTGACCGAGCGGGTGCTGCGCGTGGCCGAGATCGGCCAGGACGCGCTGGAGCCCATGCCCGACACGCTCTCGGGGTGGCGCTGCGAGGCGGCGACGACGCTCGCCCGCACCGAGGACGGCCGCGCGCTGGTGCTCGACGTCGACGGCCTGCTGTGCCGGGGCGGCCGGCCCGGCCCGTTCGATTTCGACTGACATGGCCGCAACGCACGGCATGCCGACCCGCCCGACCGCGCCGCACTCCGGCGCCCGCCCGCCGGCGGCGCCCGCTGGCCCGCCCCTGCCGCGCGACGCGGCCGAAGCCATCTCCGCCCTCGTTGAGCGGGGCGCCGGCCTGCATCTCGACCCCGCCAAGACCGATTTCATCGCTTTCCGCGTCGGTCGCCGCCTGCGCGAGCTGGGGCTGGCCGACTTCCATGCCTATCTCGCCCGGCTCGAGGCCGATGCGAGCGGGGCCGAGCTGCGCCACCTCGTCGAAGCGCTCACCACGCACACGACGAGCTTCTTCCGCGAGGCGCACCAATATGCCTGGCTCGACGAGACGGGCCTCGACCTGCTGGCCGAGACGGCGCGCGGCCCCCTGCGCGTCTGGAGCGCCGCCGCCTCGATCGGAGCCGAGCTCTGGTCGACCGCGATCCTGCTCGCCGAGCGCGCCGCGCGCGGGCAGGGGCCGACGCGGTGGGAGCTGCTCGGCACCGACGTCTCGGCGCGCGTCCTCGCCCGGGCCGAGCGCGCCGTCTACACCGAGGAAGAGATTGCGGGCCTCTCGCCCGCGCGGCGCGCGTGCTACCTGATGCGCGCCCGACGGTTCACCGATGCGGGCGGCCGCCCTCTCTGGCGCGTGGTGCCCGAACTGCGCGCGCAGGCGCGCTTCGCCCGCGCCAACCTGCAGGATCTCTCCGAGCTGCCCGATTTCGCCGCCGACGTAGTGTTCCTGCGCAACGTGCTCATCTATTTCGCGCCCGCGGCGCAGGCCCGCGTCGTCGAGGGCGTCGCGCGGCGGCTGAGGCCCGGCGGCATCCTCTTCACCGGCCATGCCGAGGCGATCGGGCCGCACCCCGCGCTCGCCCCCCTGCGCCCGTCGATCTACCGAAAGGTCTGAGCCATGCCAGACGGTGCCCGCCGCCCGCCCTACCGTGTGCTCGTGGTCGACGACAGCGCCGCGGTGCGCCGCGCCATGACCGAGATCCTCGATGCCGACCCCGACCTGACGGTGATCGGCGCCGCGAACGACCCGGTCGCGGCGGCCGAGCGCATTCGCCGCGAGGTGCCCGACGTGATCACGCTCGACGTCGAGATGCCGCGGATGGACGGGATCACCTTCCTGCGCCGCCTCATGGCGCAGAAGCCGGTGCCGGTGGTGATGTGCTCTTCGCTCGTGACCGACCGGTCGGAGACGATGATGCAGGCGCTCGAGGCGGGCGCGGTCGAGGTGGTGTGCAAGCCCGCCTACGGCATCGGCGCCTTCTTCGAGGAGCAGGCGCAGGCGATCCGCGACGCGGTGCGCGCCGCCGCACAGGCGCGCGTCGGGCTGCGGCCCCGGCGCGCGCAGGTGACGAAGAAGCTGACGGCCGATGCCATGCTCGCCCCGCGGGCGCCGAAGGCGGGCACCGCGATGGCCCGCACCACCGAAAAGGTGGTGGCGATCGGCGCGTCGACGGGCGGCACCGAGGCGCTGCGGGTGGTGCTCGAGGCGATGCCGCCCGACTGCCCGCCCATCGTGATCGTCCAGCACATGCCCGAGGCGTTCACCGCCGCCTTCGCCCGCCGGCTCGACGGGATCTGCGCGATCTCGGTGCGCGAGGCGGCCGACGGCGACCCGCTGCTGCGCGGCCACGCCCTCGTCGCGCCGGGCAACCGGCATTTGCTGGTGGGGCGCAGCGGCGCGGCCTACCGGGTCGAGGTGCGCGAGGGTCCGCTCGTCGCCCGTCACCGTCCCTCGGTCGACGTGCTGTTCCGCTCGGTCGCCCAGCATGCCGGGGCGAACGCGGTGGGCGTGATCCTGACCGGCATGGGCGACGACGGCGCGCGCGGCCTCTCGGAGATGCGAGAGGCCGGCGCCCGCACGCTCGGGCAGGACGAGGCGACATCGGTCGTCTACGGCATGCCGCAGGCCGCCGCGCGCGCGGGCGCGGTGGAAGAGCAGCTGCCGCTCGACCGCATCCCCGCCGCGATGCTCCGCCTCGCCGGAGGCTGAGCGCGCCCCGCACGAGCCCTGCGCGCGCCGTCCGGGCGCGCTTCACATCGCCGTCCGCCTCGTCTAGGCAGACGGCCGAAGGCCGGGCTGGCGTCGCGGCGATGGGGCAGGGGTGGCATGCGCATTCTCATCACCAACGACGACGGCATCGCGGCGCGCGGGCTGAAGGTGCTCGAGCGGATCGCCCACGAGATCGCCGGAGAGCGGGGAGAGGTCTGGATGGTCGCGCCCGCCTTCGAGCAGTCGGGCGTGGGCCACAAGATCAGTTATACCCACCCCACGATGATCGCCGAGATGGGGCCGCGCCGCTACGCCGCCGAGGGGGCGCCCGCCGATTGCGTGCTGGCGGGGCTGCATGACGTCCTGCGCGACAGCCCGCCCGATCTGGTGCTCTCGGGCGTGAACCGCGGCAACAACTCGGCCGAGAACGTGCTCTACTCCGGCACGCTCGGCGGCGCGATGGAGGCCGCCTTGCAGGGGCTGCGCGCCATCGCGCTGTCGCAATATTTCGGCCCCCGGATCGCCGGCCTCGACGACCCGTTCGAGGCGGCCGGCGCCCACGGCGCGGCGGTGGTGCGCGACCTGCTCGCGCACGGCGACTGGGGCGAGGAGCGGGGCTACCGCACCTTCTACAACGTCAATTTCCCGCCCGTGCCCGCCGACGGGGTGAAGGGTCGCCGCGTCGTGGCGCAGGGCGTGCGGCAGGGCACGTCGTTTTCGGTCGAGCCGCTCGTCTCGCCCTCGGGGCGGCGCTTTCTCTGGGCGGTGGGCGGCCGGCAGGATGCGCCCTCGGCGCCTGGCACCGATGCGCACGCCAATCTCGAGGGCTTCATCTCGATCACGCCGATGCGCGCCGATCTGACCGCGCACGACCGGATCGAGGGGCTGCGCGCCGCCCTCGAATGACGGGGGCGCGGGGCAGGGGAGAGCGGCCGCGATGACGGGCGAGGACGGGATCGACGGTGCGTCCGATCCGGGCGCGGTCGCAGAGCGCAAGATGCGCTTTCTCTTCGCCCTGCGCTCGCACGGCGTCACCGACGCGCGCGTTCTGACGGCGATGGAGCGGATCGACCGGGGCCGCTTCGTCACCGGCGTCTTCGCCGAGCGCGCCTACGACGACACGCCGCTGCCCATCGCCCACGGGCAGACGATCAGCCAGCCCTCGGTGGTGGGCCTGATGACCCAGGCGCTCGAGGTCGGGCCCCGCGACAAGGTGCTCGAGGTCGGCACCGGCTCGGGCTACCAGGCCGCGGTGCTGGCCCAGCTCGCCCGCCGCGTCTACACGATCGACCGCTACAAGCGGCTGGTGCAGGAGGCGCAGGAGGTCTTCGACGCGCTCGGCCTGACCAACATCATCACGCTGGCGGGCGACGGCAGCCACGGCCTGCCAGAGCAGGCGCCCTTCGACCGCATCCTCGTGACGGCCGCGGCGGAGGACCCGCCAGGCCCCCTCTTGGCCCAGTTGCGCGTGGGGGGTATCATGGTGGTGCCGGTGGGGCAGTCCGACACGGTGCAGCAGTTGATCCGCGTGCGACGCACCGAGACGGGCTACGACTACGACGAGCTTTTGCCGGTGCGCTTCGTGCCGCTGGTCGAGGGGCTCGGGCGGGAGTGATGGGCGCCGGGCCGCGCGCGCGGGCTGCGCCGGAGCGAGACAGAGGCGGTCGGACGCCCCGACGACAAGAGGGCGCCGCGATCGAGGAGAGCAGGCGATGACCCGAGCCCCGATCCCCCACCCCGCGCCAGGGAGCGCGGCACCGGTGCCTGCCAGGCTCGGACCGGCGGGCCGCACACGCCTCGCTCTCGGCGTCGCCGCCCTCGCCCTGCTCGGCGCCTGCGCCGATCTCGACCTCGACATGCGCGATCTCGGCCGCTCGGGCCTCGACACGAGCCAGGCCGCGCTGAGCGCCGTCGAGAGCCGCCCCGAGCCCGACAATCGCGGCGTCATCTCCTACCCTGGCTACCAGGTGGCGGTCGCGCGGCGGGGCGACACGGTGGCCGACGTGGCCGGCCGCGTCGGCGTGCCTGCCGAAGACCTCGCCCGCTTCAACGGCGCGCCCGCCACTTCTCGGCTCAACCCCGGCGAGGTGCTGGCGCTGCCCCGCCGGGTGGCCGAGCCCTCGCCTGCCACCGGCGCGCCCGCGACCGGCCCGATCCGCCCGCCGGGCGAGGTCGACGTGGCCGCGCTCGCCGGGGCGGCGATCGAGCGGGCCGACGGGCCGATCTCGCGCTCCGAGCCCGCGCCTCGCGACACCTCGCAGACCGGTACCCCGCAGACCGGCACCGAGCCGCGCCGCCACCGTGTCGCCCAGGGCGAGACGGCCTTCACCATCGCGCGGCGCTACAACGTGCCGGTCGCGGCGCTGGCGGAGTGGAACGGGCTCGATTCGGACTACACGCTGCGGCAGGGACAGTATCTGCTGATCCCGCCGGCCTCGGCCACCCCGGAGCCGGCAGCCGCCGAGGCGCCGAGCCCCGCGCCGGGCACCGGCTCGCCCACGCCCCACCGCATCCGCCTCGACGCCGAGCCGCTGCCCGAGGACACCGAGCCCGCGGCGGCGGCCGACGACCCCGATGCGCCCGGCGTCGACGTGCCCGACTCGCCCAACCTCGCCGAGGAGCGCACGGCGGCATCCGGCGGCGACGCGCCGCTGCTGCTGCCGGTCTCGGGCCCGATCATCCGCGATTTCGCCCCGGGCCGGAACGAGGGCATCGACATCGCCGCCGATGCCGGTACCGATGTGCGCGCGGCCGATGCCGGCACCGTCGCCGCCATCACCCGCGACACCGAGGGGGTTCCCATCGTCGTCGTCCGTCACGCGCAGGGACTGCTCACAGTCTATGCGGGCGTCGACGACCTGACCGTGGAGCGGGGCGATTCCGTCTCGCGCGGGCAGACCATCGCGCGGGTGCGGGCGGGCGAGCCGTCGTTCCTGCACTTCGAGGTGCGGCAGGGGGTCGAGGCGGTCGACCCCAACGACTTCATCGACTAGTCTGCGCCGCGGCGTCACGCGCCCACAGCTTGTCCACAGCGTCGCATCGGTGTCACGGGGCTGTCACGCGGTCACGCTACCTCTCGACGCGGCACCGCATCTAGCGGGGCTTGCCGGAAGCCCGACGCCATATATAGTGAATTGGGGGCTGGCGTGGCGTCAGGTGCCCAAGACAGGGAACGACGGAGACGGACCGGGGAGAAGCGGAGGCGATGGTCAGGCGATGAGTGGAGATTTCAGGACGCAGTTCGTCCGCGAACCCAACAGTCTGAGGCACCATCCGGCGCTCGTCCTCAACGCCGATTACCGCCCCCTCTCCTACTACCCCCTGTCTCTCTGGCCATGGCAGGAGGCGATCAAGGCGGCCTGGCTCGACAGGGTGCAGATCGTCGCCGAATACGACGAGGTGGTGCGGTCTCCCTCCACCGAGATACGCATCCCCTCGGTCGTGGTGCTGAAAGAGTTCGTCAAACCCCGGAAGCGCGTGGCCTTCACGCGCTTCAATCTTTTTCTGAGGGATGAATTCGCCTGCCAGTATTGCGGCGCCAAGGGCGATCTGACCTTCGACCATGTGGTGCCCCGCGCCCGCGGCGGCATCACGAGCTGGGAAAACGTGGTCGCCGCCTGCGCCTCGTGCAACTTGCGCAAGGGCTCGCGCTCACTCCGGCAGGCGGGGCTGAGCCTGCGCAAGCCACCGCGCCGCCCCGGCGCGGAAGAGCTGCGCAACATGGGCCGCAGGTTTCCGCCCAACCACCTGCACGAGAGCTGGCTCGACTTCCTCTACTGGGACGCCGAGCTCGAGGCCTGAGCGCCCCGCCCCGATCGCCCCGCCCCGATCCCTAAACCGCGAGCCCTAAACCGCGAGCCCTAAACCGCGAGCCCTAAACCGCGAGCGCTCACCCCTCGCGCGCGGCGCGCGCCAGCGCCGGCGCGAGATCGCCGTAGCCGGTCGGTCGGCGCTCGTAGGTCAGGCCGAGGCGGGCGGCAGCGTCGCGGGCGGCCGCGTCGAGCGCGGGGTCGTCGGTCTGGGCGAGGTAGACCAGCCACTCGTAATGGCCGAAATACATGGGCAGAAGCTCGGGGTGCCGGTCGAGGCCGAGCGGTCGCCAGACGAAGGCGTCGAACTGCCGGGCGAGAAAGTCGGTCAGGTAGAAGGCGGCGATCTCGTCGTCATGGGCGGCGAAGGCCCCGAGCCCCTCGAAGAAGGCATAGCAATGGGGGCCCGCGATCATCTCGACGCCGAGGCGGGCGCAGGTCTCGGCCAGCGCGCCCCCCGTTCCGCAATCGGCATAGGCCACGAAGATGCGCGCATAATCGCCGCGATGCGCCGTCACCGCCTCGGCCACCGCGGGGGCGATGCGCTCGGGGTGATTGTGCAGGATGGCGGGCAGGCAGGCGAGGTCCATGTGGTGCCAGCCGTTGAGGTCGCGCAGGGCCACGATCTCGCGCGCGAGTGCCCCGCAGGCAACCACCAGCACGCGCCCCACCCCCTCGGGCGGCTTGCCCGCCTCGGTGAGCGTGGCGTCGTCGGGCAGGGCGTCGTCGGGCAGGGCGTCGTCGGGCAGGGCGTCGCCGGGCCGGGCGCCCTCAGGGAGCGCGTCGGTCATTTCAGGCGGACTGCGGTGCCGTAGGCCACGATCTCGGCCGCGGCGGCCTGGATCGTCGACGTCTCGAGCCGCACCGCCACCACCGCGTCGGCGCCGAGCGCGCGCGCCTCCTCGGCCATCCGGTCGAGCGCCTGTTCGCGGGCGCCGGCCAGGAGCGCCGCGTATTCCTTCACCTCGCCGCCCACGAGGTTGCGAAAGGCGGCGACAATGTCGGAGCCGACATGCCTGGCGCGCACCGTCGATCCCTTCACGAGGCCCAGGCTTTCGGCCACCTCGCGGCCCGGCACGCCCTCGGTCGTGACCACGAGCATCAGTGCGGCGGGCGGTCGTAGCGCCCGCCCTCGCCGCTGCGGGCCCGGTCGGCGATCACCCGGACGAGCAGATAGGCGACAAGCGCCAGCGGCACCGCCACGGCGAGGCCGAGGCCCGGCAGGTGGCCGGCGGAGAGGGCGAGGGCGCCGAGCAGCACGGTGACGCCGGCGCCGGCGAGGGCGATCACGAGGATCAGCACGAAACGGTCGAGGGGCATTTGTGTCTCCCTTCGGCCGCGGGGCAGGGGCGGCCTGACTCCAATCTGGGCGCCCGGGGGCGCCGGCTCAAGCGGCACGTCGCGCGGAACGTGTCGGCCTGCGCGCGGCCGCCGGGCCTTGCGGCGCGCGCGCGGGCGCGGCAGGAGCGGCAGGGACCGGCCACGATCCGCAACAGCCCCGAGGCGCCCCGTGCCCCGCTACGCCCTTCTCGTCGAGTATGACGGCGGCCCCTTCGCCGGCTGGCAGCGCCAGGCCGGCTCGCCCACCGTGCAGGGCGCGCTCGAGGCGGCGCTGGCGCGGCTTGAGGCTGGCGTGCCCGCGGTTGCCGCAGCGGGGCGCACGGATGCGGGCGTGCACGCGCTTGGGCAGGTGGCGCAGGCCGATCTCGGCCGCGCGTGGGATGCCTTCCGCCTGTCGGAGGCGCTGAACCACCACCTCCGGCCCGACCCGGTGGCGATCCGCGCCGCCGCGCGTGCACCCGAGGGCTGGCACGCGCGCTTCTCGGCGACCGAGCGGCGCTACCTCTTTCGCCTGCTCAACCGCCGCGCCCCGCCCGCGCTCTCGCGCGGCAAGGTCTGGCACGTGCCCCGCCCGCTCGACGTCGACGCGATACGCGACGGCGCGGCGCATCTTGTGGGCCGACACGACTTCACCACCTTCCGCGCCTCGGAGTGCCAGGCCGACAGCCCCGTGCGCACCCTCGACGCGCTCGACATCGAGCGGGTCGAGACGGCCGAGGGCCCCGAGATCCGCTTCCACGTGCGCGCCCGCTCGTTCCTTCACAGCCAGGTGCGCAGCTTCGTCGGCACGCTCGAGCGGGTCGGCGCGGGGGCCTGGGCGCCGGGCGACGTCAAGCGGGCGCTCGAGGCGCGCGACCGCGCCGCCTGCGGCCCGGTCTGCCCGCCACAGGGGCTCTATCTCGCGGGCGTGGGCTATCCGGCCGATCCCTTCGCTGCCGCCGCGCCGTGAGAGCCGGCGCTCCGGGCCGCGCCCGCTTGCGCCCGGCCGGGCCTTCCGTATAACGCCGGACGATTTGCGCGCAGCCACGACTGCCCCGGGGGGCCCATGCCGAAGCGGACCGACATCCACTCCATCATGATCATCGGCGCGGGGCCCATCATCATCGGGCAGGCCTGCGAGTTCGACTATTCGGGCGCGCAGGCCTGCAAGGCGCTGCGCGAGGAGGGCTATCGCGTCGTCCTGGTCAACTCGAACCCCGCCACGATCATGACCGATCCCGGGCTGGCCGACGCCACCTATATCGAGCCGATCACGCCCGAGATCGTGGCGAAGATCATCGAGACCGAGCGGCCCGACGCGCTCTTGCCCACGATGGGCGGGCAAACCGGCCTCAATACCTCGCTCAAGCTCGAAGAGATGGGGGTGCTCGAGAGGTTCGGCGTGCAGATGATCGGCGCCAACCGGGCCGCCATCGAGATGGCCGAGGACCGGGCGCTGTTCCGCGAGGCGATGGACAGGATCGGGCTCGAGAACCCGCGCGCCACCATCGCCACCGATCTCGAGCAGTGCAAGGCGGCGCTCGAGGATGTGGGCCTGCCCGCCATCATCCGCCCCGCCTATACCCTCGGCGGCACCGGCGGCGGTATCGCCTACAACCGCGACGACTATCTCGAGATCTGCCGCCGGGGGCTGGAGGCGAGCCCCGTCGGCCAGATCCTGATCGACGAGTCGCTGCTGGGCTGGAAGGAATACGAGATGGAGGTCGTGCGCGACCGCGCCGACAACGCCATCATCGTCTGCTCGATCGAGAACGTTGACCCGATGGGCGTGCACACGGGCGATTCGATCACCGTCGCCCCGGCGCTCACGCTGACCGACAAGGAATACCAGCGGATGCGCTCGGCCTCCATCGCGGTGCTGCGGGAGATCGGGGTGGAGACGGGGGGCTCGAACGTCCAGTGGGCGGTCAACCCCGAGGACGGCCGCATGGT
>LJNT01000180.1 GCA_001314685.1 Rhodobacteraceae bacterium HLUCCA09 | reverse complement strand
CCCCGCGATCTCGCCCGCCGAGACACGCCCCGGATGGCGCCGCATCAAGAGCCGGAAAATCGCCAGCCGCTGCGGATGGCCGAGGGTCGACAGGCGGGAACGGATGATATATTCTTTAATTTTCGAATATTCGCAATTAAAGTGAAGGGCAACCGGCTTTTCAGCCGGGGACACGGGGGTGGGGTGGACGAGCGCGGGTTCACCCGCACCGACCCCGCCATGGGCGCCAGGGCCGACCGGGCGCGTGCAGAAACCCGAGCGCACATGCACCCGCCTCTCCACCGGGACCGACGGTTGCGGGTCTGACGAGCCGTTCGGCGACACCTCGGAGCCCGCCGTCGCCGGCCAGCTCGCGCGGCCGCGGGATCGCTGTCGCGGCAGGGCTCGGGGGAGCAGCCGTTACCGCATTGCGGCCTGGACCGATTTCAACGCCGGATAGAGCGCCCGATACCCCTCCAGCCTCAATCGCAGCGACGCGGACCGCGCGGCGTCGGGCTCGAACCAGCGCGGCACATCCGGCTTGGACATCACCTCGCGTGCATTGCCGTCGCCCGAGGCGCAGCGGGCCAGTCGTGCCGCGCCAAGCGCGGGGCCGACATCGGCGCTCTCGGCGCGCCCAAGACGGCACCCCATGGCGTCGGCCATGACCTGCAGCAGGAAATCGCTCCGCGTGCCGCCGCCGATAGCGATCAGCGTATCGGGCACGGGACCGGCCTCGGACAGCACGGTCACGGAGTCGGCGAAGGAGAAGGCGACGGCCTCGACCACGCTGCGCATCAGGCCGCCGTGCGAGGTGTTTTCACCAAGCCCACAGAATCCTGAACGGATTTCCGTGTCGCCATGCGGTGTCCTCTCGCCGGTAAGGTAGGGCAGGAAAAGCGGGCCGGGCGGCGACACTTCCGCCTCGGCAAGGAGCGCGTCGATCGGACGGCGCAGCAGCTGGGCAAGCCAGGCGAGCGGGCGCGCGCCGTTGAGCATCGCGGCCATCTGGAACCACCGATCGGGCACGGTGTGGGCGTAGGCGTGAATGCGGCCGGCCGGATTCGGGCGATAGTCCGGCGTCGTGACGAAAAGCTGACCCGAAGTGCCGAGCGAGATGAATCCGTCGCCGGCGCAGACCGCGCCGATGCCGACAGATCCCGCCGCCACGTCGCCCGCGCCGGCCGCGACCGGGATGCCCGGCTCGAGGCCGAGATCACGCGCCGGCCCGGGGAGGAGGGCCCCGGCGATCTCGGTGCCATCGCGCACCTCCGGAAGCCACCGGATATCCGTCGCACTGGCTTGGCAGAGACGTTCCGACCAGCGGCGCGTTCGCTGGTCGAACCACGACGTGCCAGACGCGTCCGACGGGTCGGTCACGCGCAGGCCGTGCAGGCGAAACCCGATATAGTCCTTCGGAAGCAGGACACTGGCGATCCGGGCGTGGGTGTCGGGCTCGTGCCGGGCGAGCCAGAGAAGCTTCGGCGCGGTGAACCCCGCCATCGGCGGCGCGCCGGCGATCAGGCCCGCCTCGGGCTCGGCGGCGAGCATGTCGGCGCATTCCCGGGTTGCGCGCGTGTCGTTCCACAGCAGGACGGGCCGCAACGGCCGCCCGTCATCATCCAGCAGGACGGCGCCGTGCATCTGTCCCGACAGCCCGATCGCGCGCACCTGCCCCCGCAGCGACGAGTCAAGCGCTCTCACGGCGGCGCAGGTCGCCGCCCACCACGATGCGCAGTCCTGCTCGCTCGCGCCCTCGAGCGGGTGTGCAGTGGTGAGCGGCTTCGCCGCGGCAGCCTCGACGTGTCCGCCAGGGCCGAGGATGCAGGCCTTGACGGCAGAGGTTCCCAGATCGATGCCGAGATACATGACCATTCGCTCCTGCGCGCGCCGGGGCCGGCCTGCTGCCACGGCACTCCGGGCAGGCATCACGGCGGACATGGGGAGCCAACCGCCACCGCAGGACAGTTTCAAGAAATTTCTTTACTCGCGTCATCTTTTGGGGGTTCCTTGCGGGCACTGACCGGACTGATCGGGCCACCCCGCCCGAACTGCGCGACAGGGGTCGATCGATGAGCGAGCACAAGATTCGGAACATGGAGGAGTTCGCCGCGCTCAGCGGGCTGTCTCGGCCAACGGTGTCGAAATACTTCAACGATCCCTCCAGCGTCCGCCCCACGACACGGCAACGCATCGAGGAAGCGCTCGAGCGCTACGACTTCCGGCCCAACATCTTCGCCATCAACCAGAACCGCAGCCTGACCAAGAACGTCGGCATCGTGGTGCCCTACCTGGCCGACCCGTTCTTCGCCGAGATCGCGCGCATCATCGAGTTGCGGTGCATCGCGGCCGGATTCTCGCCCATACTCTACAGCTCTCACGGCGACCGCACCCTCGAGAACGAGATCCTCGAGGGTCTGACGGCGCTCAAGCCCGCCGGCGTCTTTCTCGCCCCGCTCGGGCGTCTGTCCGACCGGTCGGCGATCGAGCGGTTCTGCCGAGATGTGCCGACCGTCCTGTTCGACAGCAACATCGAGGGAATGGGCGAAGCCTTTGTCGGATCGGACAATTTCAGCTTCGTGCAGCAGACGGTCGAGTATCTCTGCCGCACGGGCTCGCCGCCCTGCTTCTTCGAGATGCGCACCCCCGCGAACCCGAACGCCAACAAGCGGCGCAATGCCTATCTGCGGATCATGGAAGAGGCCGGGCTGGAGCCGCATGTGATCAAGGTCGAGGGCGAGGGCTGGGGCTTCGAGGAGATCGGGCGGCAGGGGGCGCATGACGTGATCGCGTCCGGGGGGCTGAAGACCGAGACCATCCTGTGCAGCAACGACCGACTCGCCATCGGCTTTCTGGCGGCCTGCTACGAGCGCGGCCTGCGGGTCGGGCGGGGAGAGGGCTGCGCGCTCCGGGTCGCGTCGCATGACGACCACCCGTTCTCGCGCTTCACATGCCCGGCGCTCACGACGGCGGCGCATGAATACGAGGCAGTCGCCGACAGGTGCATGGAAACGCTATTTTCTCTCATAGAGTCGGGCGGGCGCTTCGCGCAGCGTGACGAGACGCTGATCCCTGCCCGACTGATCTTGCGCGCATCCGCCTGACCCGCAAGACCTTAACGCGCGTAAAGATTTTTGTTGACGCACGGCAAATTCGAGACGTAGCCTTCGGGTCACATAACATCCGAGTTAGGGAGGATAAGGATGGCCTTCGGAACCGCGCTTCGCGCGCCCACTGCCCTTGCGCTCGGCGTCTTCGCGACCGCCGCAACGGCCCAGGACACCACCATCACGATCGCCACCGTCAACAATGGCGACATGATCCGGATGCAGGGGTACACCGACCTCTTCACCGAACAGACCGGCATCGGCGTCGAGTGGGTGACGCTGGAAGAAAACGTGCTCCGCCAGCGCGTGACGACCGACATCACAACGAATGGCGGCCAGTTCGACATCATGACCATCGGCATGTACGAGACGCCGATCTGGGGCGCCAACGGCTGGCTCGTCCCGCTCGACGACCTAAGCGATGAATACGAGGTCGACGATATCCTGCCCGCCATGCGCGGCGGCCTCAGCCATGACGGCACGCTCTACGCCGCGCCGTTCTACGGCGAAAGCTCTATGGTCATGTACCGCACCGACCTGATGGAAGAGGCGGGGCTGGAGATGCCCGAGGCGCCCACCTGGCAGTTCATCCGCGAGGCGGCGGCGGCGATGGACGACCCCGAGAACGACATCAACGGAATCTGCCTGCGTGGCAAGCCTGGCTGGGGCGAGGGCGGCGCCTTCATCACGGTGACGGCCAACTCCTTTGGCGCCCGCTGGTTCGACGAGGACTGGAACGCCCAGTTCGACACGCCCGAATGGAACGAGGCGCTCACCTTCTTCGTCGACCTGATGAATAGCTACGGCCCGCCGGGCTACGCCACCAACGGCTTCAACGAGAACCTGTCGCTGTTCCAGCAGGGCCGCTGCGGCATGTGGATCGACGCGACCGTGGCCGCCTCGTTCGTCACCAACCCCGACGACTCCACCGTGGCCGACTCGGTCGGCTTCGCGCTGGCGCCGAACTCGGAAGGCGTCGAGAAGCGGTCCAACTGGCTCTGGGCCTGGGCGCTCGCCATCCCGGCCGGAACCCAGAAGGAGGATGCGGCCCAGCAGTTCATCGAGTGGGCGACATCGAAGGAATACATCGAACTCGTCGCCGAGAACGAAGGCTGGGCCAACGTGCCGCCGGGCGCGCGCACCTCGCTCTACGAGACGCCCGAATACGCCGAGGTGCCCTTCGCGGAGATGACGCTGCAATCGATCGATGCGGCCGATCCGACCGATCCCACGGTCGAGCCGGTTCCCTACGTCGGCATCCAGTTCGTCGCGATCCCCGAATTCGCGGGCATCGCCACCGAGGTAAGCCAGGAGTTCGCCGAGGTCTACGCCGGCCAGCAGAGCGTCGAGCAAGCGCTCGAGAACGCGCAGGCGCTCACCAACGACGCGATGGAGGCGGCGGGCTACCGCTGACATCCTCGGCGCCCCGGGGGCGGGGCGGCTCCGCGCCGCCCCCGGATCATCCGACCTTCGCACATCCGGCTTGTCCGCGCAGGGCGTGTCTGCCCGCAGGTGAGGTGCATCCATGGCGACCCGGCATTCCCGCTCCGCTGCCAGACTGATGATGGCGCCGGCCGTGATCCTGCTCCTGGGCTGGATGCTCGTGCCGCTGACGATGACGCTCTACTTCTCGTTCAAGCGGTATCTGCCGATGCGGGGCGACTCGCTGGAGCGCGGGCTGGACTGGGTGGGCTTCGAGAACTACGCCCGTTTCATCGGCTCGAGCTCGTTCTGGCCGAGCGTGCAGGCCACGCTTCTGATCGTGGGCGGCGTGCTGGTGATAACCGTCATCCTCGGCATCCTGCTCGCCATCCTCCTCGATCAGCCGTTCTGGGGGCAGGGGATCGTGCGGATCCTCGTGATCGCGCCCTTCTTCGTAATGCCGACCGTGTCCGCGCTCGTGTGGAAGAACATGATGATGGACCCGGTGAACGGCATGTTCGCCCATCTGTGGCGCTTCTTCGGGGCCGAACCGGTGTCGTGGATGTCGGACGCCTCGGTTCAGTCGATCATCCTGATCGTCTCGTGGCAATGGCTGCCCTTCGCCACGCTGATCCTGCTGACCGCAATCCAGTCGCTCGACAGCGAGCAACTGGAGGCCGCCGAGATGGACGGCGCGCCGGTGCTGGCCCGCTTCTTCTACATCATCCTTCCGCATCTCGGCCGGGCGATCACCATCGTGATCCTGATCCAGACGATCTTCCTGCTGTCGATCTTCGCCGAGATCTTCGTGACCACCGGAGGGTCGTTCGGCACGCGAACGCTGACCTACCTGATCTTCCAGCGCGTGGTGGACAGCCAGAACATCGGGCTGGGCTCGGCCGGCGGCGTCTACGCGATCATCCTCGCCAACATCGTCGCGCTGTTCCTGATGCGCATCGTCGGCAAGAATCTCGACCGGTAGGGGGCGAAGATGGCACGCGCAGTATCCACACGCCGCAAGATCGTCACCACCGCCGTCGCATGGGCGATCGGCCTGCTGATCTTCTTCCCGATCTACTGGACGATCCTGACGAGCTTCAAGACCGAGGCGCAGGCAATCAACAACCCGCCGCTGTTCTGGGGGTTCGACTTCACTCTCGAGAACTACGCAGTCGTGCAGGAGAGGTCGGACTACATGCGGTTCCTGTGGAACTCGGTGGTCATCGCGGGGGGCTCGACGCTCATCGGCATCCTCGTCGCGGTGCCGGCGGCGTGGTCGATGGCCTTCGTGCCGTCGCGCCGCACCAAGGACATCCTGCTGTGGATGCTGTCGACAAAGATGCTCCCGGCGGTCGGCGTGCTTTACCCGATCTCGCTGATCTTCGTGCAGTTCAACCTGCTCGACACGCGGATCGGCCTGACGCTCGTGCTGATGCTCATCAACCTGCCGATCATCGTCTGGATGCTCTACACCTATTTCCGCGAGATCCCGGTCGACATCCTCGAGGCCGCACGGATGGACGGCGCCGGGCTCCGGCAGGAAATCCTCTATGTGCTGACGCCGATGGCCATTCCCGGCATCGCCTCGACGGTGCTGCTCAACATCATCCTGGCGTGGAACGAAGCGTTCTGGACGCTCACCCTGACAGCCGCCAATGCCGCTCCGCTGACGGCCTTCATCGCCAGTTACTCGAGCCCCGAGGGCCTGTTCTACGCCAAGCTGAGCGCGGCCTCGACGATGGCGATCGCGCCGATCCTGATCCTCGGCTGGTTCAGCCAGAAGCAACTGGTGCGCGGCCTGACCTTCGGGGCGGTGAAATGAGGCCGGCGGCGGCGCGGGCCGGGGACGCCGGAGCGGGGGGCCAGCCCCCCGCGGCCCCCCGGGATATTTTGGGCACAATGAAGACAGGCGCCCGGGCGGGCTCGATCGGCCGGTGCACGCGGGGAGAGACCAGATGGGACGCATAACGCTCGAGAAGGTCAGCAAGAGTTTCGGCCAGGTGGACGTCATCCCGCCGCTCGACCTGACCATCGAGGACGGGGAGTTCGTGGTCTTCGTCGGCCCCTCGGGCTGCGGCAAGTCCACGCTGCTGCGCCTGATCGCGGGGCTGGAGGACGTCACCTCGGGCGAGATCCGCATCGACGGGACGGACGCGACGGGCGTGCCGCCCGCGAAGCGCGGCCTCGCCATGGTATTCCAGTCCTACGCGCTCTACCCGCACATGTCGGTGCGCAAGAACATCGCGTTCCCGCTGCGCATGGCCGGCATGGACGCGGCCGAGCAGGAGCGGCGCGTGACGGCGGCCGCGGCGGTGCTGAACCTCACCGACTATCTCGACCGGCGGCCCGGACAGCTCTCGGGCGGGCAGCGCCAGCGTGTCGCCATCGGCCGGGCCATCGTGCGCGAGCCTGCCGCCTTCCTCTTCGACGAGCCGCTGTCGAACCTCGACGCCGCCCTGCGCGTCGGCATGCGGCTGGAAATCTCCGAGCTGCACGCCCGGCTCAGGACAACGATGATCTACGTCACCCACGACCAGGTCGAGGCCATGACCATGGCCGACAAGATCGTGGTCCTGCGCGCGGGCAACATCGAGCAGGTCGGCACGCCGCTGCAACTCTACCGCAGCCCGCGCAACCTGTTCGTCGCGGGCTTCATCGGCAGCCCGAAGATGAACCTGATCGGCGGGGCCATCGCGGCACGGCACGGGGCCGAGACCATCGGAATCCGGCCCGAGCACATCTCGGTCTCCGCCGAGAGCGGAGACTGGCACGGCACGGTCGGCGTCTCGGAGCATCTGGGGTCGGACACCTTCTTTCACGTCACCTGCGACGGCATCCCCGACCCGGTGACCGTGCGCGTCGGCGGCGAGGTCGACCTGCATTACGGCGATGACATCTGGCTCAGCCCGGATACCAGTCACCTTCACCGGTTCGACGGTCAGGGGCTTCGCGTCGCATGAAACGGCTCGAAGGGAAGACGGCGCTGATTACCGGCGCAGCGCGCGGCATCGGCCGGGCGTTTGCCGAGGCCTATGTGCGCGAGGGCGCCCGCGTGGCCCTGGCCGACATCGACATCGCCCGCGCCCACGCCTCGGCGGCCGAGATCGGCGAGGCCGCCGTCGCCGTCGAGATGGACGTGACCCGGCAGGAGAGCATCGACGGCGCGGTGGCCGCGACGTCCCGCGCCTTCGGGCAGATCGACATCCTGATCAACAACGCCGCCATCTTCACCGCCGCGCCGATCGTCGAAGTCGAGCGTGCCGATTTCGCCCGCGTGTTCGAGATCAACGTGGCCGGAACGCTGTTTACCCTGCAGGCTGTCGCGCGCCACATGATCGAGCGGGGCATCCGCGGGCGCATCATCAACATGGCGAGCCAGGCGGGGCGAAGGGGCGAGCCTCTCGTCGCCGTCTACTGCGCCAGCAAGGCCGCCGTCATCAGCCTGACGCAGTCGGCCGGGCTGAATCTGATCCGCCACGGGATCAACGTGAACGCCATCGCGCCCGGCGTCGTGGATGGCGAGCACTGGGACGGCGTCGACGCCTTCTTCGCAAGGTACGAGGGCAAGGCGCCGGGCCAGAAGAAGCGCGAGGTGGGCGAGGCCGTGCCCTACGGCCGGATGGGCCGAGCCGAAGACCTGACCGGCATGGCCGTCTTCCTCGCCTCGGACGAGGCCGACTACGTCGTGGCGCAATGCTACAACGTCGACGGCGGCCAGTGGATGAGCTGATGCCGGCACGCCATCCGATCAAGCTGTCGAACGCGACACTGGCCGACCTGCCCGAGGGGATCGACCGCCCGCGGTACGACCGCGGTCGCCTGACGCCCGGGATCGTGCATGTCGGGCTCGGCAATTTCCACCGCGCCCACCAGGCCTGGTATCTCCACCGGCTGATGCAGGAGGGGCGCGCGCGCGACTGGGCGATCCTCGGCGCCGGGGTCCGCCCCTACGACGCGGAGATGCGCGCGAAACTTCTCGGGCAGGACTGCCTGACCACGCTGATCGCACTCGCGCCCGACAGCCGCTCGGTCGAGGTGACGGGCGCGATGATCGACTACCTGCCCATCGACGAGCGGAATGGCTCGCTGATCCGGGCGATGGCCGATCCGCGCATCCGCATCGTCGGCCTGACCGTGACCGAGGGCGGCTATTACATAGACCCGGCGACGGGCGCGCTCGACACGCTCCACCCCGACATCGCCCATGACGCGGCGCAGCCCGACCGGCCCCGCACCGCCTTCGGCGCGATGGTCGCGGCGCTCGGGCTGCGGCGCACGGCCGGGCACGGGCCCTTCTCCGGCCTGTCCTGCGACAACCTGCAGGGCAACGGTGCCATCCTGCGCCAGACCGTGGTGGGGCTCGCCCGGATGAGCGACCCGGCGCTCGCCGACTGGATCGAGGCCGAGGCCGCCTTTCCCAACTCGATGGTCGACAGCATCGTGCCGGCCACGGGCCCGGCCGAACTGGCCCTCGTGCGCGAGATGGGCATCGACGATGCCGCACCCGTGACGCACGAGAACTTCCGCCAGTGGGTGATCGAGGACGTCTTCTGCGCCGGACGGCCCGACTGGGACCGCGTCGGCGCGACCTTCACCTCCGATGTCCACGCCTACGAGATGATGAAGATCCGCATCCTCAATGCGGGCCACCAGGTTCTGGCGAATGCGGGCGAGCTCCTCTCCGTGCCCACCATCGCGGACTGCATGGCGCACCCCGCCATCGCCGCGATGTTCCGCAAGGTCCAGACCGAAGAGATCCTGCCGTATGTCGAGCCGGTTCCCGGCACCACGCCGGCGGACTATCTCGCGCTGATCGAGCGCCGGTTCTCCAACCCGGCGATTCGCGACACGACCCGGCGCGTGGCCTTCGACGGCTCCTCGCGTCATGCGGGCTTTCTGCTGCCGATCCTGCGAGAGGCCCTCGCCGCCGGCAGCCCCGTCAGCGGGCTGGCGCTGGTCGAAGCCCTGTGGGCCCGCATGTGCGAGGGCCACAGGGAAGACGGCTCGCGTATCGAGCCCAACGATCCGAACTGGGACAACCTGCGTGCGGCAGCGCAGGCGGCGCGGGTGCATCCCCGCGCATGGCTCGAAGGTGCCGCTGTATACGGAGCGCTCGAAGAGGCTGCGCCGTTTGCGGAGGCGTTCGAGCACTGGCTGTCGTTGATCTGGCGAAACGGAACCCCGGCGGCGCTGGATACCTATGCAAAGGGTGGATGAGACCGCGACACCCGCGCGACGTCGCACCCCGTGATCGGAACTCTGCCGGAGCCCGCCGCGGGCCCGGAGATCGGCGTCTGCGGCTCGTCCGGGCCGCAGCCACGGACTCGCATGCGGGCTCTCGGCCCTCGTGGATCGACCCTCGGAGAGCCGGCTGACCGGCGCAGGCGAAGTCTTCAAGCAGACCTGCCGGACGCGGGCAGCCCCCGCGGCCCACCGACCCGCGGCCCACCGACCCGCGGCGCACCGACCCGCTGCACGACGACCCGGGCACGCCGGTCCGTGCAGGCCGGCCCGTGCAGGTCTGGCGACGCAGGCCCGGCGCCGGTCTGGGTCGAGAGAGATCCCTTCATCGACCGGGTCCCGCGTCCCGTCGCGATGGCCTTTGTCCTGTTCGTCATTCTCGGGATCTGGTGGGGGCTCACCGCGTCCGGCCTCGTCAGTGCGATCGTCCTTCCCACGCCGATGATTTTCCGAGGTGAGGGGGCGTTTGAGCTGTTTCGGAACTGCAGGGTTTGCTACGATTACGGCCAGAACCCTGCAATTCCGGATACCCGATGAAGCCGAAGTCCCGCGCTCCCGAACAGGACGATCTTCTGCGCCCGCGCCTGACCGACATGATCGACATGCGCCACGAACTTGTCCGGCTCGAGGCGCTCATCGACTGGGCGTTCCCCGGCTAACGCGACAGCGCCCATGTCCGTATCATTCTCCGGTGGGCTCGAACCGTCGCCATCGTCGTCTGGAGCGGGGCGGGCATGCCGTCGTCCGGCCGGAGCTTCGCGTTCCGGCGTCGGGTCGGCGGCTGTCACCGGGAGATGGAGGCGGCGAAAGTCCTGACGAGCGCTCAATCGGCATTCGCCAGGGCCGCGGTATAGTCGCGCCAGCCGCCGAACGGGGTGATGTCCTCGGCGCCCTCAGTCGCGTCCGCCTCGACGAGGAAGCCCTTGACGGCCGTCCCGTCGTCCAGGTCGATCGTGCCGATGCTGAGCGGCGCAGGAACGCCTGCGACGAAGCTGCCGAACGCGGTCTCCGGAAGCGCCCAGACCTCGAGCCGTATCCGGCCCCTGCCCTTTCCGCGCAGGAGGCCCGGCCGCGCAGGCGGCCCCCCGCGAAGGGCGAACAGGCGGTAGGCGGGCGCCGTGCGGCCCGCGCGGAGCAGGCGCCCGCCCCGTGCGGTCAGTTCGTGGTTGAGCGGCATGCCCGACAGGTGCGCGCCGACCACCGCAATCTCCACCTCGCCCGGCATCGCCGCGGGCCCGGCCTCCGGGACCGTCGGAAGGGCATGCCCCGTCGCCCCAGCCCGGTCGGCCGAGGCGCGATGCAGACGTGCCCCGACCGCTGCGGCGAGGCTGTCCTGCCCGGCGCGCGCGAGCAGCGTCACGCTGCCCGGACGGCCGTCGTCCTGCATCCCCGTCGGCACGGCGATGCCGCAGAGGTCCATCAGGTTGACGAAGTTGGTGTAGGTGCCGAGGCGCGCGTTGGGAGTGACGGGGTCCGCCTCGATGTCGGCAAGCGAGCAGACCGTCGGAATGCTCGGCACCGCCAGCAGGTCGACGCTGTCGAGCAGGGGGGCGGCCTGGCGCTTGAGGTCTTCCAGCCGGTAGATGCCGCGGAACGCGTCGGCGGCGGAAAGACTGTCGGCCGCGCCGATGATCCGGCGGGTGACCGCGTGCAGGGCTTCGGGCTCGCGGCGCAGCAGGTCCTCGATCACGGTCATCCGCTCGGCAACCCACGCGCCCTCGTAGAGCATCGCGGCGATCTCGAAGAACGGCGTGAAGTCGTGCTCGACGATCCGCGCACCGAAGCCTGCCAGCCGGTCCAGCGCCGCCGCGAAGTCCGCCTCGCGCGACGTGTCGCCGAAGAACTCCCGCGTCGCCGCGTCGGGCACGCCGATGCGCAGCGCGGGCGGCGGGGCGGCAAGGGGCGGCACGGGGACCGCGCGGGAATACGCGTCGGCCGGATCGTAGCCGGCGGCGGCTCGGAAGGCCGCCCACGCATCCTCGACCGTCAGCGCGAAGATCGAGACGGTGTCGAGCGTCCGGCAGGCCGGCACGACCCCCGTGGCCGACAGCGCGCCCAGAGTGGGCTTCAGCCCGACGATATTGTTGAGCGCGGCCGGCACGCGGCCGGAGCCGGCCGTGTCGGTGCCCAGCGCGAAGGGCACGATGCCGCGCGCCACCGACACCGCCGAGCCCGACGACGAGCCGCCGGGCACCAGCGCGGAGTCGATCGCGTTGCAGGGCACGGGATAGGGCGTGCGGGTGCCCACGAGTCCGGTGGCGAACTGGTCGAGGTTGGTCTTGCCGAGGGGGATGGCGCCGGCCGCGCGCAGGCGGGCGACCACCGTGGCATCCTGCGCCGCGTCGTAGGCGAAAGCCGGGCAGCCGGCGCTGGTGGGGCAGCCGGCCACGTCGATATTGTCCTTCACCGCAAAGGGCAGGCCCCAGAGCGGGAAGGTCACCAGGTCGAACGGGGGCAGCGCTGCGGCGTCGGCGGCGAGGTCGGCAGCGGGCCGCAGGTGCAGGAAGATGCCGGGGTCGTCGGCCGCTGCCACGCGGGCCAGCGCCTCCTCGATCGCCGCGACAGGCGAGAGGCCCGCGGCGTAGGCCGCCTGTAGCGAGGCGATGTCGAACGGCAGGTCGGATAGAGTGGTCACGAATCGTCCTCCTCGTCGAGAAACCGCACCGGGCGCTCCCACTGGATCAGTACCACGCATCCCTCCCGCGACCAGACCGAGTGCACGGTGCCCGCGGGGTTCAGCACGAGCGTGCCGGCCGGGTAGTGCCCGCGCTCGTCGCTCTGCACGCCCTCCAGCACGAGGATCGTCTCGAGCCCGGTATGCACGTGCCGCGGCACCGAGGCGCCGGGCGCATAGCGCAGGAGCGCGACGGCAGGATCGGGCGCGCGCAGCTGACAGATGTCGACGCCATGCCGGAACGGGACGAAGCGCATCCGCCGCCAGCCGCCGTCGGCGAGCCCGTCGAGGTGGCTGGGCCCCTCGACGGCCTTATCCATGCGCAGCCTCGGCGCGGGCGAGCGCGGCGGCGATCTGGTCGACCGTCGCGGTCCAGCCGACGATGGCGCCCTGGGCGCGGATCATCTCCAGCGTGGCGGCCCTGAAGGCGGGGAAGTAGCTTTCGGTCGCGTCCTCTGCGAGCAGGCACTCGAATCCGCGGTCATTGGCCTCGCGCATGGTGGTCTGCACGCAGACCTCGGTGGTCACCCCGGCGAGGATCAGGCTGCGCGTGCCCAGCCGGGCGAGGTGATCGGGCAGGTCGGTGGCGTAAAAGGCGCCCTTGCCGGGCTTGTCGAGCACGATCTCGCCCGGGGCGGGGGCGAGCTCCGGCACGATTTCCGCGCCCGGCTCGCCGGCGATCAGGATGCGGCCCATCGGGCCGCGATCGCCGATGCGAAGCGCGGGCGTGCCACGCTCGCGCTTGGCAGGTGGGCAATCAGACAGGTCGCGGCGGTGGCATTCGCGCGTGTGGATGACCGGCAGCCCGGCGGCGCGGGCGGTCGCGAGCAGCCGGGCGACGGTCGGGACGATGGCCTGCAGGGGGCGAACGTCATTGCCGAGCGCGGCGCCGAAACCGCCCTCCTCGATGAAGTCGCGCTGCATGTCGATGACGATCAGCGCCGTGTCGGCGGGATCGAACCGGAAGGCAAAGGGCTGCGCGTCCGCGATCGCTCTCATGCGTGGCCTCCCATGTGGCGGCCGATCTCGGCGCGGTCGGTCTCGGCCGCCGGACGGTCGTAGGCGATCCGGCCCTCCGACATAACCAGCACGCGGTCAGCCAGTTCGATGATCTCGTCGAGGTCTTCCGACATCAGCAGCACCGCGGCACCTGCGTTGCGCGCCGCCATGATCCGCGCGCGGATCTCGGCGACGGCGGTGAAGTCGAGCCCGAAGCACGGGTTCGAGATGACCAGCAGGTCGACCTCGCCGGTCAGTTCGCGCGCCAGCACCGCGCGCTGGACGTTGCCGCCCGAGAGCGCGGCGATGGGCGCGTCGAGCGAGGCGGCCTTGACCTTGAACTCGGCCACCAGATCGGCCGCGCGGCGGCGCATCTCGGCCCCCGACAGCCAGAAGCGCGTGCCGCTGCCGTTCAGGTCGAAGCTGCGAAAGCCGATGTTCTCCGTCACCGACATGCGCGGCGCGCAGGCGTTGTGCAGCGGCTCTTCGGGCAGGTAGCGGACGCATTTCACGCGCGCCTCTTCCCGCGTGGCGCCGTAGGGGGCGCCCTTCACGCGGATCTCGCCCGCAAGCTGCGGGCGCTGGCCGGTCAGCACCTCCATCAGCTCCATCTGGCCGTTGCCCGAGATGCCGGCGACGCCCACGATCTCGCCGGCCCGCACGGTAAGCGCGTCGATCGCGATCTCCTTCAACCCGGACCGATCGCGGGCGCGCACGCTCTCGACCTCCAGCACCGGCGCGCCGGTCTCGCCGGCGCGAGGCGCGGGCTCGGCCAACCTGGCATCGCCCATCATCAAACGCGCCATTTCGCCATGGGAGAGGTCGGCGACGCGCCCCCCGCCCACGAGACGCCCGCGGCGCAGCACGGAGACGTCGTCGGCATAGGCCGTCACCTCGCGGAACTTGTGGGTGATCATCAGGACGGTGATCGTGCCCGCCTCGCACAGCGCGCGCACATGGCCCAGCACCTCGTCGGCCTCGTCGGGCGTCAGCACCGAGGTCGGCTCGTCGAGGATCAGGAAGCGGCGGCCCAGATAGAGCTGCTTGAGGATTTCCAGTTTCTGCTTCTCGCCCGCCGAGAGCGCCCGCACCGGCTGGTCGAGCGGCACGGCGAAGGGCATGCGCGCCATGAACGCCTCGAGCCGGGCGTTCTCGGCGCGCCAGTCGATCACCCGCGGCGCGTCCTTGCGCGCGATCACGAGGTTCTCGGCGGCGGTCAGCGAGGGGACGAGCGTGAAATGCTGGTAGACCATTCCGAGGCCGAGCGCATGGGCGTCGCGCGGGTCGGCGATGCGGGCCTCGCGGCGGTCCACCAGCATCTGGCCCGAGGTGGCGTGGTAGAAGCCCATCATGCACTTCACCAGCGTCGACTTGCCGGCCCCGTTCTCGCCCAGCAGCGCATGGACCCGGCCGGGGGCGAAGCGGATCGAGACCGCGTCGAGCGCCGTGAAGGCGCCGAAGCGCATCGTCATGCCCAGCGTCTCGACGCCGAGCGCGCCCCCTTCGGTATGGGTGGGCGAGCTCATGGCAGGGCCGCGATCAGGGCGCCGCTCGTGGCCACCGCGCCGAACACGCCACCCTGCATCGTCACCATCTTCAGGGCGGCCGCGTGGTTGCCCGCGTCGGTCGCGCCGCAGCAATCGGCCAGCACGAGGCATTCGAAGCCCCGGTCGTTCGCCTCGCGCATGGTGGTGGAGACGCAGACATCCGTGGTGATCCCGCAGAGCACGAGGTTGTCGATGCCGCGCGTCCGCAGGATCAGCTCCAGATCGGTCGCGCAGAAGCTCCCCTTGCCCGGCTTGTCGATCACGGCCTCGCCCGGCTGCGGGGCGAGTTCGGGGATGATCTCCCACCCCGGCTCACCCCGCACGAGGATCTTGCCGCAGGGGCCGGGGTCGCCGATGCCCGCGCCGATCCGCTGCGAGCGCCAGCGCTTGTTCGCCGGCAGGTCCGACAGGTCGGTGCGGTGCCCTTCGCGCGTATGGAAGATGTGGTAGCCCTTCCCGCGCATCGCTTCGAGCACCGCCCCGATCGGCGCGATCGGCGCACGGGTGAGCGACAGGTCATAGCCCATCGCGTCGACATAGCCGCCCTTGCCGCAGAAATCCGTCTGCATGTCGATGACGATGAGCGCCGTGTTCTCGGGCCGCAGGTCGCCGTTCCAGGGCCAGGCATAGGGATTTGCGTCGACCGTGTGCTGCACCGCGTCCTTCATTCCGCCGCCTCCTGCGTGCCCCCGCCATAGGGGCGCGTGGGCTCCGGGAAACCGCAGGTCGTCCCGTCGGTCACCTGCACCTCGTCCTCCCAGGGCAGGCGATAGCGGCCCGCGGCGAGGTCGTGCATGTAGGTGTAGGGGCAGTCCTGCGCCCCGCCCTTCACCGCGACGAAGCCGCGATGGCCGAGCTGGTAGATGTTGTTCTCCACCCCCCATGTCGCGCGCGCCTCGCGCACGAGGTCGGGGCGTACTTCGGCGGTGATGATCTCGTCGGCTCGCCCCGACGTGCCGTGGGCCAGCACCGTGCCGTCGAAGTTCACGATCATGCCCTCGCCCATGGAATCGAACGTCCCGTCCGAGCCGCACATGCAGACATTGGCGGTGACCATCAGGTTGCAGAACGCGTTGCTCTGGTTGGTGAAGCGCCACGAGTCGCGGATCGGCGCGGTGTAGCCCGCGGTGCGCAGCATGATCTCGGCACCCTTGTAGGCGCACTCGCGCGCCATCTCGGGGAACATCCCGTCATGGCAGATGATGAGTGCGAGCTTCGCCCCCTTGGGCCCGTCGATCACGGGTATGCCGAGGTCGCCCGGCTCCCACGGCTCGACCGGCACCCAGGGGTGGAGCTTGCGGTAGTAAAGCTGCACCTCGCCCTGCGGGTCGATGACGATGCCGGTATTGTAAGGGTAGCCGCCCGGGTTCGCCTCCATGATCGAGAAGCAGCCCCAGATGTCGTTGTCGATGCAGGCCCGCCTGAAGGCGGCCACCTCGGGGCCGTCCATCGCGCACATGATCTCCGGGTTCGTGTCCATCGACAGCCCGTGGAGCGCGTATTCAGGGAACACGACCAGATCCATCGTGGGCATGTTGCGCCGCGCCTTGCCGACCATCTGCACGATCCTGTCTGTCTGCGCGGCCAGATCGTCCTTCGTCTCCACCACCGGCAGCTGAAGCTGCACCAGCCCGATGACCACGCCGTTCGGGCTCTTGTTCAGCCCCCCCAATCCGTTCATGGCTTTCTCCCTATTTCGTGATGGACAGCTCGCCCGGCGCGCCCGTCATCGCACGGGTAGGCGAGGAGGTGGCGATCAGCAGGGCGAGGGTGAGGACGTACGGCGCGGCATAGAAGAGGTAGTAGCCCTCGCTCACGCCCACCGATTGCAGCGCCGGGCCGAGCGCGCCCGCGCCGCCGAAGAGGATCGCCGCCCAGAAGCAGGCGATCGGGTTCCAGCGGGCGAAGATCACCAGCGCCACCGCCATCAGGCCCTGGCCCGAGGAGATGCCCTCGTTCCAGCTGCCGGGGTAGAACAGCGACAGATAGGCGCCGCCGACGCCGGCAAAGGCGCCGCCGGCCGCCGTGGCCAGCGTGCGGATCACCGCCGGGCGCAGGCCCATGGCGCGGGCGGCGTCAGTGGAGTCGCCGACGACCCGGATCAGGAGGCCGACGCGCGTGGCGCGGAACATCCACCACAGCGCCACGGCCGCGACGATGCCGATGAGAAACAGCACGTTGACGCGGAGCGACGCCTGCACCTGCGGGCTTTCGGCCCACCAGCCCAGAGGGATCGCCGGAAGGTCGGGCGCGACGGGCTGGATGAACGGCTTGCCGAAATAGAACGCCAGCCCCATTCCGAGCAGCATCAGCGCGATCCCGATGGCGATGTCGTTGACCCGCGGCAGCGAGCACAGCACCCCGTGTACGAGGCCGAAGACCGAGCCCGCAGCGGCGGCCGCCAGAACACCCGTCCAGGCCGAGCCCGTCAGGTAGGCCACCGCGTAGCCCGACATCGCGCCGAAGACGAGCGTGCCCTCCAGGCCGAGGTTGATCCGCCCCGACCGCTCCGTCAGCAGCTCGCCCAGCGAGACGAAGAGGAACGGCGTCGAGACGCGGATCGCGCCGCCGAGGATGGCGAGCGGGATCGCCCAGAGGCCGAGATCGCCCTCCATCATGCGGCCCTCCATCGCTCGGGCGCGAACACCCGGAAGCGGCCGTAGAGCGTCTCCGAAGCGAGAATGGCAACGAAGACGAAGCCTTGCAGCACCGGCACGGTGGCGTCGGGCAGGTCCATCCGGCGCTGCACGAGGCCCGAGGACGCCTCGAAGCCGGCCAGCAGGATCGCCACCGGGATGATGGCGAGCGGGTTGTGGCGCGCGAGGAAGGCCACGAGGATGCCCGTATAGCCGAACCCCCCGGCCAGCGAGGCGTTGGCCGAGCCGTGCACAGCCGCCACCTCGATCATGCCTGCGAGCCCGGCGCAAGCACCGCCAAGCGCGGTGAACCCTACGATGAGCCGGCCCACCGGCAGCCCCTGCACCTGCGCCGCCCGCACGTTGCCGCCGGCGATGCGCGCGGCGAAGCCCCAGGTCGTGCGGTCGATCAGCACCCAGGCGGCGATGCAGGCCAGCACGCCGACGGCAAAGCCCCAGTGCACGTCCATCCCCGGCATGTCGCCGATCCGCAACTGCTCGGCGAGCGGCGCGGTCGAGGGCTTGTTGAGCGAAGCCGGGTCGCGCAGTGGCCCCTCCACGAGGTGGTTCATCAACGCGATGGCAATATAGGCCATCAAGAGGCTCGCGATGGTCTCGTTCACGCCGCGGTAGTGGCGCAGCGCGCCCACCGCGCCGATCCAGACCGCCCCCGCGAGCCCGCCGGCCAGCGCGAGAAGGGGAAGACCCACGCCGCCGGGGAGGCCCGCGAAGGCGCCTGCGAGCCCCCCGGCGGCGACGCCGCCCAGCACGACCGCGCCCTCGCCGCCGATCACGACGAGGCCGAGGCGCGCGGGCAGCGCCACGCAGAGCGCGGCGAGCAGCAGCGGCGCAGCCCGCGACAGCGTGTTCTGCCACGAGAACCACGTGCCGAAGCCCGCCTTGTAGACCAGCGCATAGAACTCCGCAGGTGACTTGCCCTGCGTCAGCAGGAACAGGCCGAACATTGCCAGGCCGGCGAGCAGCGCGCCGAGGGGGATCACCACGGCCTCCGCCCGGCGGGCCAGCGCGGCCAGCCAGCCGTCGGGCGAGAGCGACGGGCGCAGGCCCGCCCCCATGTCCCGGTCGGTGATCGCCATGACAGACGCCCCTCGGCCCGGCTCAGGAGGTCGAGCCGACGACGCCCTCGACGAGGTAATCCATGCTCTCGAGCGCCACGTCCGTCTCCTCGAAGCCCTGCCCCTCGGTCGCGATCACGTTCCCCCTGTTGTCCTTCAGCGGGCCCCTGATAACGGCGAAGCCGCCCTTCAGGATCTCGGCCTTTGTCGCATCGAACTGATTGCGCGCGGCGTCCGTCACGGCCGGCCCGAGCGGCGACATCTTGACGAAGTTCTCGGCCAGCCCGCCGCGCACGAAATTGGGGATCGCCTCGCCCGCCATCGTGGCCTCGACCATGTCGGTATAGACCTGCGCCCAGTTCCACTCGGCCCCGGTGAGGTAGGTGTCGGCGCCCAGAGCGGACTGGTCGGCGTGGTAGCCGTTGAGGAACATGCCCCGCGAGGCCGCCGTCTCCATCACGACCTTCGGCCCGTCGACATGGCAGGTGACCACGTCGCAGCCGGCATCGGCCAGCGCGTTGGTCGCCTCGGCCTCCTTCACGGCGAGCGACCACTCGCCGGTGAAGATCACCTGGCAGGTGATCGACGGGTCCACCGCGCGGGCCCCGAGCAGGTAGGAATTGATGTTGAGCAGCACCTGCGGAATGGGCTTGGCCGCGACGAAGCCGATCTTCTTCGTCTGCGTCGCGTGGCCGGCGGTGATGCCGTTCAGGTACTGGCCCATCCCGATATACCCGAAATAGGAGCCGACGTTCTCGGGGTGCACGTCCTTCTGCCACAGCCCGCCGCAATGCTGGAAGCGCAGCTCGGGATACTTTGGCGCGACCTCGAGGATGTGCGGATCGAAATAGCCGAACGAGGTGGGGAAGAGCAGCGTCGCCCCGTCGAAGTTGATCATCGATTCCATCGACTTCTGCACGTCGATCGTCTCGGCCACGTTCTCTTCCTCGACGACGGTGACGCCCTCCATCGCCTTCACGGCGGCGGCGCCCTCGGCATGGGCCTGGTTGTAGCCGAAATCGTCCTTCGGGCCGACATAGATGAAGCCGACCGTCAGGCCGCCCGAGGCGGCGGCGCGCTGCGGCAGAGGGGCGAGCGCGGCGGCGCCCGCGACGGCCGCGCCGCCCTTCAGGACGGCACGGCGGGAAAGCGGCGAATGGGTCATGGGTCCGTGTCTCCCTGTCTGGCGGGGCGGCCCGGGCGGGCGCCTCGCATCCGTTTGCCCGCAGACACTCTCGCGAATCGCGCGCTGCTGTCGTCTGCTGAGTTCGCAGCAGAGCAGTGCAGGAATTGCAGCGCTCATCGAGGAGGGACCGGACCATGCCCCATCGCCACCTGATGCCGCTGGCCTATCTCGACGCGATCGCGCGGGCGGGCTCGATCCGGAAGGCGGCGGACACGCTCTCCATCACCTCCACCGCGCTCAACCGGCGTGTGCTCGCGCTGGAGGAGGAGCTGGGCGTGCCGATCTTCGAGCGGCTGCCACGGGGCGTGCGGCTCAACACGGCCGGCGAGCTGTTGATCGCCCATGTCCGCGGGCAGATGTCGGACTTCGAGAAGCTCAAGAGCCAGCTCGCCGACCTCGCGGGAGAGCGGCGGGGGCACGTCGCCATCGCCTGCTCGCAGGCGCTGCTGCCCTACTTCCTGCCCGAGCGCATCTCGGCCTATCGGCGGGCGCATCCGGCCGTCACCTTCGGCGTGGCCGTGCGCGACCGTCAGGCGGCAGAGCAGGCGCTGGTCGACCTGTCCTCGGACATCGCGGTCATCTTCGAGCCGGTCAGGGTGCGGGAAATCCAGGTGCTGATCGCGGTCCGGCAAAAGATCCACGCGGTGATGGCGGCGGATCACCCGCTGGCGGCGCAGTCCACCATCCGGCTGCGAGATTGCGCGGCATTTCCCGTCGGCCTGCCGGCGCCCCAATACGGCGTGCGGCACCTGCTCGACATGGCGCTCCTGCGGTCGTCGGTCGAGCTGCAGACAGCGCTCGAGGCCGACACGTTCGAGTTCCTGCGCCGCTATCCCGGGCACGAGCACCTGATCTCGTTCCAGATCCCGGTCGGGCTGCCGATGCGGGACGGACAGGAAGGCATCGTCTCGCGCCCGGTCGACACCCGCGACATCCCCGAGGGGTCTCTCTACCTCTGCCAGTTGCGCGGCCGGACCCTGCCGGTCGCCGCGGCGAAGTTCGCCGCCGAGGTCGAGCGTGTCCTCGAGGACCGCTACGCGTGAGCCGCCGCCGACCCTTTCCGCGGCCTGCGCCGCGACCGGCCCGGCCCGGCCCGGCCCGGCCGAGCTCATGGCACGCGCGCCCGATCTCTCGCCCGGCGCGGCTGCAGCATGACCCCGAGCGGCGCGCATCGCCAGCCCGGTCGCGGACACCTCTCCACCTCTCGAAGTGGGCCGGACGACACCGGAAGCAGGTCTGCAGGACGCAGTCCGAAGCGCGCCGAGGGGCGCGGACGCGTTGTCCACCCGGTCGAGCGTGGCGAACGCGACACCCGAGGAACTGCGCCACGGCCCGCGTCGTCGAACGACTTCGGTCTTGCAGAGGCCGTAGGTCGCTTCGCCAGGACGCGGGGACCGATGGCGCCGACAGGTTATTCGTTACACGCCCGGGGATGCGGAGCACGGCCTTCAGACAGGCGCTCGGACCCGGCAGCCTGGCATGATGGGGAGGCCGCGCCTCGATCACGGACGGAACCCGGCAACCGGCGACGCGCGGCACGACGGGCTCGACCAACCATGGCCCACCGCGGACGCCCCCGGTCTCGGAAGGCTGCACCGGCCGTCTCGCGGCCGCAGGACGGCTGAACCGACGCAGCCCGGGGCGGGTTTTCGCGCGCACCGGTCGCATCGCCGCAGGGGATCGCGTATCAGGCGGGCTTGACCACGCGCGATTCGCGGGCCGCCTTCTTCCTCGGGGGCGACTGCGGGAAAGGAAGCCGATGCTGACACGACGCCACTTCATCGCGGGAAGCACCGCGCTGTTCTCCGCCCCGCTCGCCGCGCCGGCCTTCGCCCAGTCGCGCACCGCGCAATGGGCGGCCTGGGACGCGCAGGTGACACCGCCGAACTACGATCCGGCGACGTCGAACCCGTGGGGGCTGCATCCCCGCCTGCTGCCGCAACGGGTCGCGGCCAATCCGGGCCTGACACCGGGCGACATCCATGTCGATGCCGTGGCGCGCTACCTCTACTTCATCGAGGAGGACGGGACGGCGATGCGCTACGGCGTGGGCATCGCCCGCGGCGATCTCTACGAGCCCGGCACCTACACGATCCGGCGCAAGGCCAGGTGGCCGGGCTGGCGGCCGACCGACAGCATGATCGAGCGCGACCCGGAAAGCTACGCGCGCTTCGCCGATGGTGTCGATGGCGGGCCGGACAACCCTTTGGGATCGCGAGCGCTCTATCTCTACGAGGGCGGGCGCGACACCTACCTGCGGATCCACGGCACGCCCTCTCCGCGCTCGGTCGGGGGCCGGACGAGTGCCGGATGCGTCCGCATGGTGATGGCGCATATCATCGGCCTGTACGAGCGTGTGCAAACCGGGGCGACGGCGGTTCTCTATCCGCCCGAGGAATACGTCACCGCGCGAAGCTGAGGTCTGCGCGGGCCACGGGTTGGGCCGGGGGCGCGCCCTCTTCGGGCGGACGGGCGCAGATCGACCTTCCGTCTGCGGTCCGCAAGGGCAGAAGGGTCGTCTCGACCGGGCCGACATGGCGGTACCAGTAGCAGCCGTCCTCCCCCAGCACGCGCGCGGTCGAAACGTCCTGGTGGGGGGCGGCGAGCTCCCGCACGGCGTCCGGGACGGCGCGCGTGGCCCCGCCGCTCTCGCGATCGGCATCGACAGGGGCTTCGCACGCGGCGAGGAGCAGGGCCGCGGCGGCGGATATCGCAACACGATGGGTCATGGCTCTCGTCTCCGTCCTGACGCCCCGTTCGGCGAGGGCACCTTCTCGCATCGCACGCCGCCCCCGGCAAGTCGGCCCGCGCGGCGGCCCCGTCCATCGCCGGGACCGCGCGCGGTCCGGGCGGCCGCGGCGGGCCGCCAGGAGGATGCAGGCATGCGCCCGTCCGGTGGCGGCGAGATGGAGGCGAGACATGTATCCGGCCCGGTGTCCTGCAACGGGCGCGAGCGCGATGGTCGCGGCCTCCGCGGGCATCGGCGCACTCATCACGATCTCGGGCCGGTGACACAGGCGCAGCAACGGCCGATCTGGTTGCGATTTTTGGTGATGTTGCGAAATCCCTGTTCGCCTCAGGCCAGCGCCTTCAGCCCGACATCGTCGAACTGCGCGAGAATGTCCTGCCCGATGGGCCCGTCGAGCACAGTGCGCGCATGGCCGAGATCGCGGAACAGGGACGGAATATCGAAAACGCCGGCATCCTCGACGAAGTTGGCGACCGTGGACGAGACGATCACCGCCTCGACCGTGCCGACCTGCTCGCCCTCGACCATCTCGCGCTCTCCCCCGAAAACCGGAGGACGGGAAATGGCGGAACACATAGCGGCCGTCGGTGCCCTGCTCCACGACCTCCTGCCAGCGCGCGTCACCGATGCCGTAATGCGAGTCAGGGGCCGCGGCCAGGGCGTAGCCGATCTTGATCCCGGTCTGCGCCGCAAGCGGCGTGGCGAGAAAAGCGCCGGCCAGCGCGTCGAACGCACGAGCCCCCCCGGCGAAGCGAGGTGCGGAACGGGCCGCAGGATGGCGGTCCGGGTCGCGCTGTGCCCGACGGTGGGGAAGGCGCTCTCGATCCGGGGCGGGCGTGCAGCAAACGCGCCAGTGGCGCGTTCGAGCCCCGAACGCGCCTCAGGCGGTGCTGGTGATCTCCCGGGACGGAACAGCCGCCGGACCGCATGAAAAACGAAGCTCTGCACGTCATCGGTCATCTCAAGACGCGCCGTGGATGTCAGGAAACGGCTCGGTTCCCTAGCGGCAGACCTGATCGACTTCCTGAACCAGCGTCTGGAAGGCGTCCCCGATGTGAGCCGGCGACACGTGCATTTCGATTTCTGCCAGACCGAGCTGCGGCAAGCCGAGCCGGTCGCCGATATCCACGCATCCATCGGGCACGCTGCGCGGTGTCTTGATCGTCAGGGCAAGGCCCGACTGGACGGCCACGTTCACCCCGGTCGGTGAGCCGCTGACATAGGGCTCCCGCCAGGTCCGTCCCGCGCCGCCGATCGCGGCGAGCGCGTGGGCTCGAAAGATGCACCCTTCGGGATTCAGGACGAGCGGCAATGGCGCATGCGGCGGGGCCTCGAAGTCCTCTTTCGCGACCCAGAGCATCGGCTCGACGCCCAGGATCCGCCCGGTCTGGATCGGCTGGTGCCGGACGGCGAGCACGAGGTCGAGCTTGCCGTCCTGGAACGCCTGCACGAGCCCTGACGAAATCCCGCACACGATCCGGATCTGGACCCCCGGATGCGCGCGCGCCATCACGTTGAGAATGTGCGGCAGGTAGGCGGTGGCGTGTTCCTCCGTCAGTCCGAAGCGGATGACTTCTCGCAACGGTTCGGGCGCGATCGAGGCACGCGCCTGCTCCTCAAGGTGCAGAAGCTGGCGCGCGAAGGGCAGCAAACGGGCGCCTTTTTCGGTAAGGGCGACGGCCCGGCTCGTCCTGAAAAACAGCGTCGCGCCGACGCGCTCCTCCAGCCGCTTGATCTGCAGGCTGACAGCCGACTGCGTCCGGTTGAGCATGTTGGCTGCCGCGCTGAATCCCTCGGTCTCGGCGACGGCGACGAAGGCCCTGAGAAGCTCTCTGTCCACTTATCCATTTCCGTTCGTCATCGAAGAAATAGGAGGAACTCGTTTATCATATCGATCGCGGCCATCTACCCCTGAGGCACCGAGACCTTGCTGACAGGAAAGATGGTCCCATGACCGACACAGACACGGCCGCCTTCGACCTTGCGGCCTGCATCGATCTGGACACGTACCCGATCCGCGCGCTTGGCACCGATGCCGGACGCGACCTGATCGACCGCTGCCGCCGGCAACTGGCCGATGACGGCTGCGTGGTGCTGAAGGACTTCGTGCGCCCCTCGATGCTGACGCGACTCGAAGCCGAGACGGAGCGGCTTGCGCGCGACGCGCATATCAACGCGACCGAGACCAACCCCTACAACTCCGCGGCAGACCCGGCGCTGCCCCCCGAGCACCCGAAGAACCGGTTCGACGACCGCACCAACGGCTTCGTCGCCGGCGACCGGATCGAACAGGGCACGATCCTGCGCACGATCTATCACGACGCCGCGTTCAAGGCGTTCATCGCCGCCGTCGTCGGCGCAGAGGAGGTGCACGAATTCGCCGACCCGCTCGCCGACCTGGTGGTCAACGTGCTCAAGGAGGGGCGCCAGCATCCCTGGCACTTCGACAGCAACGATTTCATCGTCACCCTGCAGACCCGCAAGCCGCTGGGTGGCGGCATCTTCCAGTACCAGCCCAACATCCGCGGCGCCCGGGGCGAGAATTTCGAGGGCGTCCAGCGCGTGCTCGACGGCGACCGCGCGGCGCTGAAGGCGCTGGAGCTGACACCGGGCGATCTGCAGATCTTCTTCGGGCGGAATTCGCTGCACCGCGTCACCCCGGTGGAAGGGCCGCGCGAGCGCCACACGGTGATCTTCGCCTATGCCCGCGAGCCCGGCTTCGTCGGCCGGCCGGAACGGGCCCGCGCCATCTTTGGCCGCATCGCGCCGGTGCACGAACAGATGCTGCGCACGGAGGTGGTCCGTGCCGACAGCCTCGAAGACTGACGCCGCCGAGGCGGCTGCGCCCCGACACGCCCTGCCCCTGCGCTCGCTGCCCGAACGCCTGCTCCGACGGGGGCGGGCGCAACCGCACCACCGCGGCCGACACGATGGCCCGCCAGCAGTTCCGGCCGGGTCACCCGGTGACCGGCACCCCGTGAGGACCCCATGAGCATCGTCGAATCCGAAGCCCTGACCGACCGTGAACCCGACGACATCCCCATCGTGCCGTCGGCGCCGACCGGCAACACCGACCCGATCCCGCAGGCGTTCGATCCCAAGCGGCTGCGCGCCGGGCGCCTGCAGCGCCTGCGCCAGATGATGGTGGACGAGGACTACACCGCGCTGGTGCTGTTCGACCCCAACAACCAGCGCTATGCCACCGGCTCGCGCAACATGTTCGGCTACTTCCTGCGCAACTCCACACGCTACATCTACGTGCCGGTGCAGGGGCCGATCATCCTGTTCGAATACCCGGGCAGCGCGCATGTCTCGACCTGGCTCGAGACCGTCGACGAGAACCGGGTGTCGAACGTGGTCTGGTCGGCGGTGAACCAGCGCGACGATGTCTCGTCCGATCCGTTCGGCCGGGAAATCGCGGAGCTTGTCCGCGAACATGGCAACGGCAACACCAAGGTCGGGCTGGATCGTGCCGGCGTGAACCTCGTCCGCTCGCTCGAGGCGCAGGGCCTGAACGCGGTCGACTGCATGCTGGACACGCTGCATTGCCGCCGCATCAAGACCCCCGAAGAAATCGCCTGCCTCGCCCAGTCCGTCGCCGGGACCGAGGCCGCGGTCTACGAGGTCGAGCAGGCCATCAAGCCCGGCATCACCGAGAACGAGCTTTTCGCCGTCCTCTACGGCAATGTCATCAAGCAGGGCGGCGAGTTCATCGAGACGCGGCTTCTCAGCTCCGGCCCGCGCACGAATCCGTGGTTCAACGAGGCCAGCGAACGCCCCCTGCGCCCCGGCGAGCTGGTGGCGATGGACACCGACACGATCGGCTGCCACGGCTATTACTGCGATTTCTCGCGCACCTTCCATGTGGGGCCGGGCAAGCCGACCTCCTACCAGAAGGAATTGTACCGGATGGCCCACGATCAGATCCATTACCCCGTATTATTCATCGAAATCGGGGAGGGCGGCTGGCGTGCCCGCGAAAGCTCTGTAGAATCAAGCTCCTACACAAGGTCCGAGAGCAGCCCCCG
>LJNT01000142.1 GCA_001314685.1 Rhodobacteraceae bacterium HLUCCA09 | reverse complement strand
GCGCGAGCAGGGCGGCGAACCCCCCGAAGAACGGCAGCAGGATCTGCAGCGTCAGCGCCATGTCATTCCCCATCCAAGGATCAGAAGTGCGGCGAGGCCGACCGCGAGAGCGAGCGCGTAATCGCGCACACGGCCCGTCTGAAGGTGGCGGCCCCGCTCGGCCACACGCCCGATGCCGGCGGCGCTTCGCATCCATGCGATGTCGATCCGGTCCGGCGTGAACGGGGTCAGCACGACCCGCCGCAGCCAGAGGCCGAGCGCCACGGTGGCTTGGCCAACCGGGTCGGCCGTCGCGCCGTCGGGCGGGCGGCCGAGCCGGTCTACCCAGGCGCCCTCGCGCCCCGAAAGGTGGCGCACGAGACGCCGGTATGGCCGCACGAGAAGCGCGTAGTAGCGCGCGTCGAACTGCAGGCCCGCGCGCAGCTTGCGGGCGCGGCGCACCCGGGCCGCGAGCGCGGGCGTGAAGACGACGGCGACCGATCCGGCGAGGCCCCCCAGGGCGGCGGCGGCGCCAACGATCTCGACCCAGTGCGCGGGATGCGGCGGGTGGCCGCCCATCAGCTCGGTCATCGGCGCGACGGCGACGCCGCCGGCCAGCGAGAGGAAAGCGAGCACGACCAGCGGCGCGATCGCCAGCGGGTGTTCACGGCAGCGCCGCCGCGGCTGGGCGGGCGTGGCGGCCGCCACCAGAACGGGCCGGAAGGCGTAGATTCCGGTCAGCACCGCCGCCGCGAGCGCCGCGGCCCAGATCGCCACGCCCAACGGCCCCGCGGCGAGCGCCGAGGCGAGGATCGCCTCCTTCGACCACCAGCCCGCGGTGACGAACGGCAGGCCGGCGAGAGAGGCCGCCCCGGCCGCGTAGCAGAGAAAGGCGATGGGCGTCGCCCTTGCCGCGCCCCGCAGCGAGTCGATCGCCGTGCTGCCGCCGCCCGCGTGGCTCATCACGCCGGCCGCCATGAACAAAAGCGACTTGAACGCGGCATGCACGACGAAATGCGCCATCGCCACCGCGGGCGCGCCAACGCCGACGGCGGCCACCATGTAGCCGATCTGGCTGATCGACGAATAGGCCAGCAGCCGCTTGACGTCGGTCTGGGCCACGGCGCATGCGGCACCGAAGAGCGCGGTGGTCACGCCCGCCAGAGCTGTCGCGCCCGCGACCACCGGGTGGGCCTCGATCACCGGCGCGAAGCGGGCGAGCAGCACCGCCCCCGCGGCCACCATGGTGGCCGAGTGCAAGAGCGCCGAGACCGGCGTCGGCCCGGCCATCGCGGTGGGCAGCCAGGTGTGGAAGGGGACCTGCGCCGACTTGCCGAGCGCGCCGATCAGCAGCAGCGCCGCGATGATGCTGCCGCGAACGGGCTCGGCCACCGCGCCGGCCGGGATCAGCTCGGCCAGCCTCACCGAACCCGCCTCGAGAAACAGCAGCAAGAGACCGGCAAGCAGGGCGGCGTCTGCGATCCGCGTGATCAGGAACGCCTTCTGCCCGGCAGCGAAGGCGCGTGGCGAGGTCATGTTGTAGGAGATCAGGAAGAACGAGCAGAGGCCCATCAACTCCCACCCCAGGAAGAAGGTGATGGAGTCGGCCGCCAGCACCATCGCCAGCATCCCCGCCACGAACAGGTTCATCAGCGCGAAGAAGCGCCGCAGGTCGGGCGTGCCGGCATAGGACATGTAGTCGAGGGCGTAGATCATCACGCAGGCAGAGACGAAGGCGACGGTGAGCGCCGCCACCGCGCTCATCGCGTCGATGCCCATGGCCAGGGCAACCTCGAAGTTGCCCACGCCGAGCGTGAAGATCGGCGCGACCTGATCGCCCCATGCCCCGCTGAGGTTCGCGATCGCGAGCGGCGCCACGATCAGCAGCGGCGCGCAGCCGGCCGCCAGCGCCGCCGCCTGCACCGCGCGCCGGTCGAGCCGGTAGGGATCGAGCGCCAGCAGAAGGAAGCCCCCGAGCGGCGGCATCGGCACGAGCAACAGGAGGTACGCCAGCATCCCGCTCATCTCCTCAGCCGGGTCGCCGCGTCGGCGTCGCCGCCGCCCGCGTGCCGCCGCAGGTGCAGGTAGATCGCGAGGCCGACCGCCACTTCGGCGGCGGCCAGCGCCAGAACCAGCAGGAACATCGCCGTTCCCTCGACAGAGCCGTGATGGGCGCCGGCCGCCACGAACGCCAGCGCCGGCCCCGCCAGCATGATCTCGAGCGAAACGAGCTGGAGCACGATCGTCCGCCGGGCGAGCACGCCGAACAGCCCGGTCACGAACAGCCCGCCCGAGAGCGCCAGAAGCGCGTTGAGCCCTGTCATTCCCCGTCTCTCCCCTTCCGCGACAGCGCGCGCACCCCGATCAGGCCGGCGATCAGCAGCAGCGAGACGAGCTCGGTCGCCACCGCCCACTCGCCGAACATCAGCAGCCCGAGTTCCGCCGCGCCGACGCCGCCGGGCGTGCCTTCCTCCGCGCCGCCCAGGCCGATGAGCATCGGCACAAGGGCAGCCACGGCCACGACGGCGGGCCAGCGCCACGCGCCCGCCAGCAGCGCCCGCTCGCGCGCCCGCGCCTCAGGCCCCGCCTCGACCGTCATGATGACGAAAACGAAGACCGCCACCACGGCTCCCGCGTAGATCAGCAGCTGGATCGCGCCGGCAAAGGGCGAGGCCAGCGCGAAGAACGCCACCCCCAGCGCCACCAGCGCCGCGAGCAGCAGCAGCAGCGCGTGCACCACCGAGTCGCGCGTCACCGCGAGCGCTGCGGCCGCGAGCGCCAGCGCGCTTGCCCAGATCGCCAGTCCCCAGCTCACGGGCAGAGATCCCGCAGGTCGGTGGGCGGCGCTTCTCCCTGCGCCTCGCCCTTGTCCTTGCCGGCGATCGCCTTGCCCGCGACGGCCCAGTAGGTGTAGCCGGCCTGCTTGCCCTGGCCCGCGATCAGCAGGTCGTCCTTGTCGTAGATCAGGCTCGCGCGCTCGTAGTCGGCCGTCTCGAAATCGGGCGTGAGCTGGATCGCCTGGGTCGGGCACGCCTCTTCGCAGTAGCCGCAGAAGATGCAGCGGGCAAAGTTGATGCGGAACGTCTCGGGCACCCAGCGGCCGTCTTCCGCCTCGGCCTTGACCACGTCGATGCAGTCGACCGGGCAGGCCACGGCGCACAGGTTGCACGCCACGCACCGCTCCTGCCCGTCGGGGTCGCGCGTCAGCACGATCCGGGCGCGGTAGCGGGCGGGAAGCTCGGGCTTCACCTCGGGGTAGCCGGCGGTGTATTTCCTGGTGACGAGCTTGCGCCCGACACGCGCGAGGCTCTCGATGATCCCCCTCATGCGGCACCTCCCAGTACCACGACGGCGCCCGTCGCCAGCAGGTTGACGAGCGCCAGCGGCAGCGCCCATTTCCACGCGAAGGCGACGAGCTGGTCGTAGCGCGGCCGCGGCAGCACTGCCCGGATCCACACGAAGGCGAGCGCGAGCGCCCCGACCTTGAGGCCGAACCAGACGGGCGCGGGCAGAAACGGCCCCAGCCAGCCGCCGAAGAACAGCGTCACCGCCAGCGCCGAGACAAGCAGGATCGCGAGGTATTCGCCCAGGAAGAACAGGGCGAAGCCCATCCCCGAATACTCGGTCATGAAGCCCGCCACGAGATCCTGCTCGGATTCCTGCAGGTCGAAGGGCAGGCGGTGCGCCGCGGCAATCCCGGCGATGGTGAACAGCGCCGCGCCCAGCGGCTGCTGGACGACGAACCACAGCCCCTCCTGCGCGGCGACGATCTGTCCGAGGTTCATCGAGCCCGCCAGCATCACCACGCCCATCAGCGACAGGCCGAAGAACGCCTCGTAGGAGAGCATCTGCGCCGCCGCCCGAAGGCCCCCCAGCATCGCGTAGCGATTGCGCGAGGCCCATGCGCCGAGCACCATCGCATAGACCGTCAGCGCCAGCATCGCGAGAATGAAGATCACCCCGATGTCGAGGGCCGAGATCGTCCATCCCGGCGCGAAGGCGACGACGGCGAAGCCCACGAGAACAGGCGTCGCTGCCAGCGCGGGCGCCAGGCGGAAGGTGAGCGCATCGCCCCCGGGCGGCACCTCGTCGGCCTTGAACAAGAGCTTCACGGTGTCGGCAATCCACTGGAAGAAGCCGAACGGTCCGACGCGGTTCGGCCCCAGCCGCTCCTGCAGGAAGCCGAGGCCGCGCCGCTCCACCCACGTGAACACGCCGGCCGCCACCAGCAGCGCCGCGATCAGCCAGACCGAGAGGATGAGGGTGATCGCGGCGCTCATTCAGCCGCCTCCACGATGGCCCGGTGGCCGCCGCCGCGCGGCAGGAGCCGCCCCGCCGTGGCAGCGACGTGGCCCTTCGGCACGGCCGGGTCGAGGGTGAGCGGCACCGCCTCGCCGCCGTCTATGGCCACCGCCTGCCCGTCGACCAGCCCGAGCTCGGTGGCGTCGTCGGGGTGCAGCGCGATCACGGGCGCCGGGCAGCGCTGTGCCAGCCGCTGTGCCCGGCGGCCCAGCTCGTCGCCCGAGAACGGCTCGTGCAGGGGCAGGGGGGCGAGGCCCGCGCCGCGCGGCGCGTGCTCCGCCAGCGGCTCGGCCGCGGTGAAGCCCGACAGCACCGAGACGCCGGGGTCGCCCTCCTTCAGCGGGCCGTTGGGGCCGTCGGTCAGGAAGGGCGCGGCCGAGGCGGAGTGCCATCCGGGCACTCCGTAGGAGGTGCGCAGGGCGGGAGGCGCGTCGGCCCCCTGCGCCCCCTCCATCGAGAAGGCGAGCGCCGCGTCGGCGTCGGCCAGCGGCGTGCCCTCGGGCACCCGCCCCGCGAGGTCGTGTGCGGTGCGCCCCGACATCCGCCAGGGCGCGCGCGCCACCTGCCCCAGCGGAAGACGGAAGGCGGCGCCGGGCGCGGCCTCCCTTGCAGGGGCGAGCTGAGGCAGGTCGCGCGCGAGGGCGGCGAGCATCGCGTCGAGCGTGTCCCAGCCCGGCGGCACGGCCATCAGCCCCGCAAGCACGCGCCAGCCGGCGGGGCGGCCACCCGCCACGGCGGCGAAGCTGCGCTGCGCGCGTCCCTCGTGGTTGACGAAGGTGCCCGCCGCCTCCGACCAGTCGGCCACCGGCAGCACGATGTCGGCGCGCGCGGTCGTGCGCGTCTCGGCGCTGTCGAGTGCGATCACCGTCTCGGCTGCCGCGAAAAGCCGCTCGACCAGCCGCGGATCGGCCCGCTCGAACAGGTCTACCTCGGCAATGACGGCCGTTTGCGCCAATCCGTGCTCGAGCGCGGCGACGGCCCCCTCGAGGCCCTCGGCACCGGTCAGCGCCAGACCGAGGCTGTTCGCCTCGGGTGGAAACAGGGCGAGCCGCGCCGTGTCGCCCAGCGCCTCGGCCACCGCGCCCGCCGCCTCGACCGCGTCGCCCCGGCCGGTGCCGAAACCCGCGACGACCAGCGGCCGCCCGGCGGTCGACAGGGCCTCGGCCACCGCGCGCGCATCCTCATCCGCCGCCTCGCTCCGCAAGGCGGCGGCGACCGAGCGGCCGAAGGCGGCGATTTCTTCCGGTGGTCGGCGCAGCGCCCATGTCGCCACGTCGTCGAGCGCGTCGGCCATCGGCGTGACCAGTGCGATGGGCGTCCTGCGCCCCTCGCCCGCCACGCGGGCGGCGTTGTCGAGCCAGGCGGGCACACCCTTTTCGGCGGCGAGCGCGTTGGCCGCGCCGCGTGCCGTCTGCCGCAGCGCGAGCGCCGCGCGGGGAGCAGTGCCGGTCAGGTCCTCGCCCAGCACCAGCACCGCATCGGCGCCTTCCATCTCCTTGAGCGAGACACCGCGCCCGCTCGCGAGCCAACCGGCCATCCGGCCGACGGCCCGCGCCTCGGCCTCGCCCATCCCGGCGAAGAAGCGCCCGGGCCCCACAAGTTGCCGCAGCGCGGCGTTGGTCTCGAGGCTTGCGCGCGGCGAGCCGATACCCACCGCGCCCGTCCCCAGCGCCTCCTGCGCGGCGGCGCGGGCGGTCTCGGCATCGGCCAGCGACCCGCCTACCCGGGTGTGGTCAAGCCGCGCCTCGGCGACGTGGAGGGCGCCGAATCGCCCCCGGTCGCACAGGAAGTGCCCGTTGATCGCGCCGTGGTAGCGGTTCTGCACCCGGCGCACCCGCCCGTCGCGCTGGGCGGCGAACACGTTGCAGCCGACCGAGCACTGGGTGCAGATCGCCGGGCTCGCGACCATGTCCCACTTGCGGGCATACTGCTCCGACCAGCCCTTGTCGTTGAACACGCCGGTGGGGCAGACCTCGGCGAGGTTCCCGGCGAAGGGGCTGTCGAGCGGGCCATCCTCGTAGCGGCCGAAATAGGCCCGGTCATGGGCGCCAAACACGTCGAGATCGCGGCCCCCCGCATAGCCCCGGTAGAAGCGCGTGCACCGGTAGCAGGCGATGCAGCGGTTCATCTCGTGGGTCAGGAGCGGCCCGAGATCCTGATTGCGGTGGGTGCGCTTCTCGAAGCGGTAGCGCCGCTTGTGGTGGCCGGTGGCCACCGTCATGTCCTGGAGGTGGCAGGCGCCCCCCTCCTCGCAGACGGCGCAATCGTGCGGGTGGTTGACCATCAGCCACTCGATCACGCGGGCGCGCATCTCGTGGGCCTCGGGGTCGGCCAGGTCCACCCGCTGGCCCTCGGCGACGGGCGTCATGCAGGCCATCTCGATCCGGCCCTCGTCGTCGTCGGGCCCGGAATGGACGCGCACGGCGCAGAGCCGGCAGGCCCCGACCGAGCCGAGCGCGGCGTGCCAGCAGAAATGCGGCACCTCGACGCCGAGGCCGAGCGAGGCCGACAGCAGATCCTGCCCCGCCGCCACCTCGCGCTCGATCCCGTCGATGGTCAGGCGCACCCTCGTCATGCCGCAGCCCTCCGGTGATCGCGGGCGACGGGGCAGCACTTGTCGGAAATGTGCTGCTCGAAGAGGTCGCCGAAGCGGGCGAGGCCGGTCCCCAGAGGGCTCATGGCCCCGCCCATCAGGTCGCAGAAGGCGCGGCCGCGCGGGCCTCCGACTTCCACCGTCATGCGCAGGATGTCGAGATCGGACAAGTGCCCCGACCCCGCCTCGATGTCGGCCATGATCCTGGCCGCCCAAGGCAGGCCGTCGCGACAGGGCGTGCACCAGCCGCAGCTTTCGCGCGCGTAGAACGCCATGTGCCGCGCGATCACGCCAACCGGGCAGGCCGTCTGATCGAGCACGATCAGCGTGCCGGTGCCGAACATGCTGCCCGCCGCGCGCACATGGCCGAAATCGAGCGGCACCTCGAGCGCATCCGCCTCGAGGAACCCCGAGGCGCCGCCCCCCGGCTGGAAACACCGCAAGACGCCGTTGCCCGACACGCCCCCCGCCATCTCGATCAGCTCTGCCGCCGTGGCGCCCATCGGCGCCTCGATCACCTGCGGCTTGTTCACCCGGCCCGACACGGCGAAGACCTTGGTGCCGCCCTCCTGCGTGCGCGAGAGCGACTGGAACCAGTTCGACCCGTTCGCCACGATGTGCGAGACGCACGAGACCGTCTCGACGTTGTTCACCGTCGTCGGCCGCCCCCAGAGGCCCGATTGCGCGGGAAAGGGCGGGCGCTTGCGCGGCACGGCGCGCTTGCCTTCGAGCGCCTCGATCAGCGCCGTCTCCTCGCCGACGATGTAGCGGCCGGCCGAGGGGTGCACCCACATCCTGATGTCGAAGCCCGAGCCGAGCACGTTGCGGCCCAGGTAGCCCGCCGCCTCGGCCTCCTCGATCGCGCGGCTCACGTTGCGGATCGCGTCGCGGTAGGCGTCGCGGATCAGCACGATGATCTCGGTCGAATGGGTGGCGTAGGCGGCGAGGATGGCGCCCTCGACCAGCTGGTGGGGCGTTGCCTCGAGCAGGATGCGGTCCTTGAAGGCGCCCGGCTCCATCTCGTCGCCGTTGACGATGAAATAATTCGGCCCGTCTCCCGGCGCCTCGCCGGGCTTCGGCATGAAGCGCCACTTCTTCGCCGCCGGAAAGCCCGCGCCGCCGCGCCCGTTCAGCCGCGCCTCGTCGACCATGTCGAGGACGCGCTCCGGGGTCAGCTCGCGCAGGCCCCGCTCGACCGCCTCGTAGCCGCCGAGCGCGCGCCATTCCTCCAGCGTGTGCGGCGTCCGATCGGGCCGGGCGCGGCCGGTGAGCGGCCTGTCGGTCATCGTGCGTCCTCCCCCAGCAGGCGGTCGAGGTCGTCGGGCGACAGGGGTCCGACGAGTCTGCGGTCGCGGCCGATCACGGCGGCCGGCGCATGGTCGCAGCCGCCCACGCAGCAGATGTTGACGAGGGTGTATCGCCCGTCCGCCGTCGTCTCGCCGAAGCCGATGCCGAGCTTCTCCATCACCGCGTCGCGCACCGCGTCGCCGCCGTTCAGCCAGCACGACGCCCCGTCGCAGAGCAGGATCACCTTCTCGCCCACGGGGCGGCGGAAGATGAGCGAGTAGAACGTCGCCACGTCCTCCATCTCGGCGGTCGTCACGCCGAGCAGCGCCGCGGCCTCTTCGAGATGGGCGTCCGACACCCAGCCGTGTCGCTGCTGGATCATCCGCAGGGATTCCAGCATCGCCGGGCGCGGGCCGCCATGGTGGTGCTTCGCCTCCTCGATGGCGGCGCAGAGATCGGGGGCGAGGCTCATTTGTCGACGTCCGACATGACGAAATCGAGCGAGGCGATATGCATGACGAAGTCGGCCACGGTCAGCCCGGGCGCGACCTCGGGGATCGCCTGCAGGTTGGCGAACGACGGCGTGCGGATGCGCGTGCGATAGCTGTGGCCGCCGTCGTCGGAGACGATGGAATACTGCGCCAGTCCGCGGGCCGACTCGATCTGCCCCGTCGCCTCGCCGACCGGCACCCGCGGCCCCCATGCGGTGCCGACGAAATGGTGGATCAGCGTCTCGATATCCTCGAGAGTCTGCGCCCGCGGCGGCGGAAAGGCGCGCGGGTGGTCGGCCTTGACCGGGCCGCCGGGCATCCGATCGACGCACTGGCGGATGATCCTGAGCGACTCGCGCATCTCGCCCACGCGCACGCGGGTGCGGGCGTAGATGTCGCCCCCCTCGGCGGTGACCACGTCGAAGTCGTAGCTCTCGTAGCCCGAGTAGGGCCGCTCCTTGCGGATGTCCCAGGGCAGGCCGGCGGCGCGCAGAGAGGGGCCGGTCATCGACCATTTCAGGCAGGTCTCGGCGTCGGCCAGGGCGATGCCCTTCGTGCGCGCCCGGAACATCTCCGAGCGCATCACCATGCCCTCGTAGTCGTCGAGCCGCGCGGGCATCCAGTCGAGGAAGTCGCGCACGAGGCCGTCCCAACCGGTCGGCAGGTCCATCGCCACGCCGCCGATCCGCAGGAAGGCGGGGTGCATCCGCCCGCCGGTGATCGCCTGGATCACGTCGTAGGCGCGCTCGCGGTCGACGAACATGTAGAAGATCGGCGACATCACGCCGGCGTCCTGCGCGATCGTGCCGTAGAACAGCAGGTGCGACGTGACGCGGAAGATCTCGGCCAGCATCACGCGGATGCACTGCGCCCGCTCGGGCACATCGATGCCGCTCAGGCTCTCGACCGCCATCAGGTAGGGCAGCTCGTGGGTGACCCCGCCGAGATAGTCGATGCGGTCGCAATAGGGGATGAAGCCGTGCCACGTCTGCCGCTCGGCCATCTTCTCGGCGCCGCGGTGATGGTAGCCGATGTCGGGATAGGCCCAGACGATCTCTTCCCCGTCGAGCCCGAGCAGGATGCGGAAGACGCCGTGGGTCGAGGGGTGGTGCGGCCCCATGTTCAGCACCATCAGCTCCACCCCGTCGCGCTCGGTCGGCAGGCCGAGGCGCGCGGGGTCGAGCGTGTTCGCCTCCTCCGTCGCGGCGAAGCTCTCCGGCGTCATCCGGTAGGGGGGCTTTTCCGTCGCGCGGGCGTGGTGGCTCTTGCGCAGCGGGTGGCCCTGCCAGTCGTTCGGCATGTAGATGCGGCGCAGCAGGGGGTGACCGTCGAACTGCACGCCGAGCATGTCGAACGTCTCGCGCTCGTACCAGTCGGCGCCGGGATAGACGCGCGTCACCGAAGGAGCGCGCGGCGCCGTGCCGTCGCAGGCGAGCTTGAGCCGTATGTCGGCGTTGCGCGCCGGCGAGACGAGGTGACTCGTTACCGTGACGCCCGAGGGCGGCAGGCCCGCGCGATGGTGCCGCGCGGTCTCGTCGGTGCCCCAGAGGTCGGCCATCAGCGTGAACGGTCGCTCGATCTCGCGCAGGGCGCGGTGCGCCTCGACCCATGCCTCGCGCGCGATCCAGAGCACGGGGAAGGGCTCGCCCGTCGCCTGCTCGGCCACGACCCCTGTGCCGAGTCGGGCGCGCAGCTCGTCCGCGGGGTCGTCGATGCGGGGCGCGTCGAGGCTCATGGCGCTTCAGGGTCGTCGTAGCGGGTGACGGACATGCGCGCGTCGTGCAGTTTGTCCTTGCGCGGCTCGGCCGCGAAGGTCTGCTGCGGGGCGCCGAGCGTGATGCCGAGCGGGCGGCTCTCGGTCCCGATCTTCTGCTGGAGCAGGATCATCGCGTCGAGCAATTGCTCGGGGCGCGGCGGGCAGCCTGGAATGTAGACATCGACCGGCAGGAACGAATCCACCCCCTGCACGACCGAGTAGATGTCGTACATACCGCCCGAATTGGCGCAGGCGCCCATCGAGATCACCCAGCGCGGCGGCTGCATCTGCTCGTAGAGGCGCTTGAGCGGCACCGCCATCTTGGTAAAGACGGTGCCCGACACCACCAGCAGGTCGGCCTGCCGGGGGGTGGAGCGGATCACCTCGGCGCCGAAGCGCGCCTGGTCGAAGACCGGGGTCAGTGCCGTCGCCATCTCGACGTAGCAGCACGACAGGCCGAAGTTGAAGGGCCAGAGGCTGTTCTTGCGCGACCACGCCACGAGGTCGTCGAGCCGGGCGAAAAGCTGGCCGGCGGCCATGCTGACGCCAGCGGGCGGGCTGCTCCGGGGATGGTCGCTCATGCCGGCCTCACTGCGCTGCCGCGGCTGTCGGCACCCACGTCGAGGGCGCCGTCGGCCCAGAGGTAGAACAGCGCGACGAGCAGCACGACGATGAAGATCGCGGCCGAGACGAGGCCCGCCACGCCCGCCGCCGGCGCCGACATCGCCCAGGTGAACAGCACCGCCGCCTCGAAATCGAAGATCACGAAGAAGGCGGCGATCTGGAAATACTGGGTGGGCACCGGCGCCACCGCCGGCCCGCGCACCGGCGCGCCGCTCTCGTAGACGCCCCACGCGCGGCTCGACTCGCCTTTCGCACGCAGAAGGGCGGCCACCGCGAGCACGGCCGCGACCGTCAGGATTGCGGCAACCGAATGAATCGCCAGAGAAATCCGCGGGTCGAGTCCGGTCAGAGCCTCGTGCACGTCCGCCTCCCTTCGCGCCTGAATGGGTTGGCCCCGGCGCGGGCAGACTGCTCACCTGCGGGGCAGGTACCAGAATGGCACGGGTGGAGGGCGCCCGGCTTTGAGCCAGATCAAGCCGGCATGTCTTTGAAATGTGATGGCTTTTGCATACCGCCGCATGCGCTTTGCGCTACCCTAGCGGCAGCCGACCCTCGACAGGCGCGGTGGCGTGGGCCACGATGGCGGCCACCAGCGCGTCGAGCGTGTCGCGTGCATCGACCCCGTCGGGCAACAACTCGACGGCCAGCGAGAACTCGGTGCATGCGACGAGTTGCACCCGCATGCCCGCCTCGGCCAAGTGCGCCGAGGCCTCCCGCAGGCCCGCGGCCGCGGCCTCGCTCGCTCCCCCGGCCTTGATCGCGCGGATCGAGGCGAGCACGCCCGCGTCGTCGTCGGGCCAGACCGCCTCCAGCCCGTGCGCGGCGAAGGCCCGCTCGAACAGCGCGGTCCTGCGCACGGCGGGCGAGGCGAGCATGCCGACCCGCCCGCCGTCGGCGCCCGCGCAGGCGGCGGCCGACAGCGCCACCATGTCGAGGAAGGGAATGCGCGCCGCGCCCCTGATCGCGCCCGCGTAATGGTGGGCGGTGTTGCAGGGCATCGCCATCGCCGTCGCGCCCATGGCCTCGAGCCTGGCCGCCATGGCGGCAAGCACCGGCGCAGGGCTCTCGCCCGTGCCCTCGATCAGGTGGGCGATGCGGGAGGGCACCTGCGGGTTCATGTCGATCATCAGGGGTATGTGGCCTGCGTCGTCGCGCGCCGGCACCGCGTCGACGAGCTTGCGCTGCAGCAGGATCGTTGCCTCGGGCCCCATCCCCCCGAGGATGCCGACGGGCCGCATTACCCCGCCGCGGCCGGTGCTGCGCTCTGCCCGCCCGAGAAGGCGAAGTCGTAGCCGAACAGACCCGCCGCGCCGCCGGTATGCAGGAACACGATCCGCTCGTCGCGCCCGATCTCGCCCTTCCGGATCAGGTCGACCATCCCGGCTGCGCCCTTGGCCGAATAGACCGGGTCGAGCAGAAGGCCCTCGAGCTCGGCGAACATGCGGATCGCGGCGAGGCCCTCGGGCGTGGGCAGGCCATAGCCCTCGCCCACGTAGTCGGTGTTGGCCACCACCATGTCGCGGGCCACGGCGCCGGGGCAGCCCAGCCGCTCGGCCGTGCGCATCGCAAGATCGAACACCATCTGCTCCTGCTTGTCGCGCGGGGCGCGCGTGCCGATGCCCAGCACCGGGATCCCGGCGTTGATCGCGGCAAGCCCCGTGACCAGCCCCGCCTGCGTGCCCGACGAGCCGGTGGCGTGCACGATACGGTCGATCGCCAGCCCCGAATCGTTGGCCTGCGCCACCAGCTCCATCGCGCAGTTGACGTAGCCGAGCGCGCCGGTGGGGTTCGAGCCGCCGCCGGGGATGGTGTAGACGCGCAGGCCCTCGTCGCGCTTCGCCTCGGCCACCCGCTCCATGGCGGCGGCCATGTCGGTGCCGCCGGGGTGCACCTCGGTCGTGGCGCCGTGCAGGTGATCGAGCAGCACGTTGCCGTTGGTCGTGTAGTTGGGGTCGCTATAGCCCGTGCGATCCTCGAGCAGGATGTGGCAGCGCATTCCCAGCTTGGCGGCGAACGCCGCGGTCTGGCGGGCGTGGTTCGACTGGGTCGCGCCCTGCGTCATCACGAGGTCGGCGCCCATCGCCTCGGCCTCGGCCATCAGGAACTCGAGCTTGCGGGTCTTGTTGCCCCCGGTCGACAGGCCCGTGCAGTCGTCGCGCTTGATCCAGATCTCGCGGCGCAGCGCCTTCGACAGGCGCGGCAGCGGTTCGAGCGGCGTCGGCAGGTGCGCGGCGCGGATGCGGGGGAAACGGGCGAGATGCATGGGCGGTCTCCTTGGGATCTGTCGGGTATGCGCCGCGACGCCCCTCTATGGCAAGCGTCCCGCCCGCCCCGCTCGGGCAACCCCGTTTACGCCGCCTTGTCGGCCAGAAGGCCCCGCAGGTCGAAGGCCGCCCGCATCAATGCGCGCGTGTAGTCGGTTGCCGGCCGGTCGAAGAGTTCTCCGGTCGGCCCTTCCTCGACCACCGCGCCGTCCTTCATCACCATGACGTAGTCCGACAGCGCCCGCACTACGGCGAGATCGTGCGAGATGAAGATGTAGGTCAGGTCGTTCTCGCGCTGCAGGCGCCGGAGCAGCTCTATCACCTGCTTCTGCACCGACCGGTCGAGGGCAGAGGTGGGCTCGTCGAGCACGATCAGCTTCGGCCGCAGGATCAGGGCGCGGGCGATGGCGATGCGCTGGCGCTGCCCGCCCGAGAACTCGTGCGGAAAGCGGTTGCGCATGGCCGGGTCGAGGCCGACGTCCCTCAGCGCCTCCGACACTCGCGCGGTGCGGACCTTCCCGTCGAGCCCCGGCTCGTGCACCAGCAATCCCTCGGCCACGATCTCGCCGCAGGTGAGCCGGGGCGAGAGCGAGCCGTAAGGATCCTGGAACACCATCTGAAGGCCCTTGCGATACGGCCGCATCCCCTCGGTGCCGAGGCCGTCGATCCGGTCGCCAAGCCAGGCGACCTGCCCCTCCGACGGGATCATCCGGAGCAGCGCCCGCCCCAGCGTCGACTTGCCCGAGCCCGACTCGCCCACGATGCCCAGCGTCTGGCCCTGCCGGAGCGTCACGTCGATGCCGCGCACCGCCTCCAGCCGCGTATCGCGGCGAAAGAGGCCGGGTCCGCGCCCGAAGGTCACCCGCACGTCGCGCGCCTCCATCAGCGCGGGCGCGCCCTCGGGCGGGGGTGCCTTGGTGCCCTCGGGCTCGGCGGCGAGCAGCATCCTGGTGTAGTCGGTCCGCGGCGCGGCAAAGAGCCGGGCGGTCGGCCCGTCCTCTTCGACCAGACCCTTGTTCATGACGTAGACCCGGTCTGCGAACGCCTCGACGATGCCGAGGTCGTGGGTGATGAACAGGATCGACATGCCGATCCGGCTCTGCAACTCCGCCAGCAACTGCAGGATCTCGGCCTGGATCGTCACGTCGAGCGCGGTGGTCGGCTCGTCGGCGATCAGCAGTTCGGGGTCGTTGGCCAGCGCCATGGCGATCATCACCCGCTGCCGCTGACCCCCCGACAATTCGTGCGGATACGCCCGCATCCGCTCGGCCGCGTTCGGGATCTGCACGAGGGTCAAGAGCTCGAGGATGCGCGCCCGCGCCGCCTGCCGGCTCATCGCGCCATGCACGCGCAGGGGCTCCGACAGCTGGTCCTCGATGGTGTAGAGCGGGTCGAGCGAGGTCATCGGCTCCTGGAAGATCATGGTGATCTTCCGCCCGCGCAGCTTGTTCAGGTCGTCCACGGACACGTTCAGGATGTCCCGCCCGCGATAGCGTACCGCCCCCTCGGCCCGGCCGTTGCTGGCCAGAAGGCCCATCGCGGCCATCATGATCTGGCTCTTGCCCGAGCCGCTTTCGCCCACCACGGCCACCGTCTCGCCCCGGCCCACATGCATCGACACGCCGCGCACCGCCTCCACCTGACCGTCCGGCGTCTCGAAGGTCACGCGGATGTCGTCCACCTCGAAGATGCGCCCGCCCTGATCCGAGTGCTCGGCCATGTCAGCGGTCCTTCGGGTCGAGGGCGTCGCGCAGGCCGTCGCCGAGGAAGTTGAGCGCGAAGAGCAGGATCGTCATCGTGGCCGCCGGCCAGAACAGCATGAACGGCGCATTGCGCATGTTCTTGGCCCCTTCGGCGATGAGCACGCCGAGCGAGGTCAGCGGCTCCTGCACGCCGAGGCCGAGGAAGGACAGGAACGACTCCAGCAGGATCACCTTCGGGATCATCAGCGTCATGTAGATGATCACCGTGCCCAGCGTGTTGGGAATGATGTGGCGCCGCACGATGTCGCGCGAGCGCACCCCGAGCGACTCGGCCGCCTGCACGAACTCGCGCCGCCGCAGCGACAGCGTCTGCCCCCGCACGATCCGCGCCATGTCGAGCCATTCCACCGCGCCCACGGCGATGAACATCAGCACGACGTTCCGCCCGAAGAACACCACGAGCAGGATCACGAAGAACACGAAGGGCAGCGAGTAGAGGATGTCGACCACCCGCATCATCACGTTGTCGAGGCGCCCGCCGGCGAACCCCGCGGTCGCGCCGTAGAGCACCCCGATCATCAGGGCGACACCCGTGGCCAGCGCCCCGATCATCAGAGAGATGCGCAGGGAAATCAGGATGCGCGAAAGCAGGTCGCGCCCGTTCGCGTCGGTCCCCGCGATGAAGTAGAGCTGGGCCACGTCGGCCCGCATCGTGGCCGACAGCCCGTCGTCCGCCACCGTCACCATCTCGGTGCCCGAGAACACGTCGGAACGGTCGAGATAGCGGGCGATGCGGGGGTCGATCTCGCGCCGTTCGGAGGTGACGTCGATCTCCACCTGCCCGTCGCCGACCTCGATGCCGGCAATGTCGACGCGGGCGCGCGCGAGGGCCGCCTCGGCCGCGGGCACAATCTGGTCTTCCTGCGGGTAGGGGGCGAAGCTCGGCGGCACCTTGACGAATTCCGGATACACCTCGGAATAGTCGTGCGGCGCCACCGATGGCCCGAAGATGCCCGCCAGCGCCATGAAGATCAGCACCACGAGCGAGGCCATGGCGGCCCGGTTGCGCCTCAGCCGCATCAGCGCCACGGCCCAGAGCGAGCGGCCCGCCGCCCACTCTCCGGCGGCGATCTCGGGGGCGGGGTTGGCGATATCAGTCATAGCGCACCCTCGGGTCGAGCAGGGCATACAGAAGGTCGACGATCAGGTTGAACACCACCACGAAGACGGCGACGATCACCACGGTGCCCATCACCAGCGTGTAGTCGCGGTTGAGCGCGCCCTGCACGAAGTAGCGCCCGATCCCCGGCAGGTTGAACACCTGCTCCACCACGATCGAGCCGGTCAGCAGCGCCGCAGCCGCCGGCCCGAGATACGAGACTGCGGGCAGGATCGCCGCTCGCAGCGCGTGCTTGAGCACCACCATCCGCGCCGGCAGGCCGTAGGCGCGCGCCGTGCGCACGTGGTCAGACCGCAGCGCCTCGATCATCGCGCCCCGCACGAGGCGGGCGATGATCGCCACCTGCGGCAGCGCGAGCGCGATCACCGGCAACACCATCTGCCGCGCCTCGCCCCACCCTTGCGCGGGCAGCCAGTTGAGCATGACGGCAAAAACCAGCGACAGCACCGGCGCCACCACGAAGTTCGGCACCGTGATGCCGAAGGTCGCCACCGCGATCACCGTGTAGTCGGTCGACGAGTTCTGCCGCAGCGCCGCCAGCGTGCCGAGAGCCGCGCCCACCACAAGCGCCAGTATCAGCGCCGTCAGGCCGAGCTGGACCGAGACGGGCAGCCCCTCGCCCAGGATCTCCTGCACCCGCATGTCGCGGTAGATGAACGACGGCCCCATGTCGCCGCGGAACAGGTTGCCCAGATACATCCCGTATTGCTGCCACAGGGGCAGGTCGAGGCCGAAGGTGGCGTTGAGGTTTTCCATCACCGTGGCCTCCAGCGTCCGCTCCTGGTCGAACGGGCCGCCGGGCGCGATCCGCATCATGAAGAACGCGGCCGTGATGATGATGAAGATCGTCGGGATCGCGCCGAACAGGCGGCGCAGGGCGTAGGAGAGCATGGCGGGTCTCCGGGGCGGCGGGGCACGAGGGCCCCCGGTGGCGCGTCCGTGAACGGCAAGTTGCGGCGCGGATCAAGCCCGCGCCGCAACGTCATGCAGTCGTTACGCTGCGTTCCTCACGAGCCGGCGAGGCTGAGGAAGCGCGAGGGGTGCACGTTCTGGATGTTGTCCTCCCAGCCCTGCAGGTCGGACGACACGAGGCTGCGCGAGGAATAGTAGAGCAGCGGGATGAACGGCAGATCCTCCATGAACATGGCTTCGGCCTGCTGCAGGATCTCGGCCCGCGCCTCGAGGTCGGCCGCCGCCGCCGCCTCGTCCATCAGCGCGTCGTACTCCGCATTGTCGTAGTTGGCGTAGTTGAAGCCGTCGTTGTCCGACTCGACCATGAACAGGAAGTTCTGCGGGTCGGAATAGTCGCCGATCCACCCCGCGCGCGCGACGTCGAAATCGCCCTTGTCGCGCAGGTGCGAATAGTGGGCCGAGGCGTCGCGCACGGTGTATTCCAGGTCCACGCCGAGGATCGACCACATGTCGGCGATGGCCGTCGCCACGTTCTTGTTGTTCTCCGAGGTGTTGTAGGCCAGCTCCAGCGTGACGGGGTTGTCGGGGCCGTAACCGGCCTCCTCCATCAGCGCGATGGCCTGATCCTCGCGGTCGAGCATCGAGGCGTCGAAATAGTCGACATCGGGCGAGCCGCCGTAATTGCCGATCCCTGGCGGCACGAAGCTCTGCGCCGGCACCATCGTGCCCTCGAAGATCTCGGAGGCGAGGAACTCGCGGTCGATCACCATCGACAGCGCCTGCCGCACGCGGGGGTCGCCCAGCACCTCGTCATTGTGGTTCAGCGCGTAGTAGTAGGTGCCCAGATAGGGCGCCACGCGCACCGCCTCGCCATGTTCGGCCTGCAGCCGCTCTATGTCCTCGGCCGGCAGGTCCGAGCAGGAATGCACCTCGCCCGCCTCCCAGGCGCGCACGCAGGTGGACAGATCCTCGAAGGGCAGGTAGTTGACCCGGGCGAGCGAGACGTTCTCGGCGTCGTGGAAGTTCTCGTTCTTCGCCAGCACGATGCGGTCGTTGAGGATGTTCTCCTCAAGCGTGAAGGCGCCGTTCGACACCATGTTGCCGGGGCGCACGAACTCGGCGCCGTGCTCCTCGACCGAGGCGGGGTGCACCGGCAGGCCGGTCTGGTGCGTCAAGAGCTCCAGGAAGTAGGGCGTGGGCTGGGAGAGCGTGATCTCGAGCGTCTTTTCGTCGATCGCGCGCACGCCCATCTCCTCCGGGTCCATCTCGCCCTTGTTGATCGCCTCGGCATTGGCGATCGGATAGAGGATGTTGGCGTATTTCGCGCCCGTCTCTGGCATCATGATGCGCCGGAACGAAAAGACGAAGTCGTCCGCCGTCACCGGGTCGCCGTTCGACCAGCGCGCGGTCTCGCGCAGGGTGAAGGTGTAGGTTGTGCCGTCTTCCGACACCTCCCAGCTTTCGGCGACGCCGGGGATCACCTCGGCGTTGCGGTCGTAGACGACGAGACCCTCGTAGAGGTCGCGCAGGATGTTGGCCTCGGCGACGGTCGAGGTCTTGTGCTGGTCGAGCGTCTCGGGGTTGGCGTCGTTGCCGCGCATGTAGGTCTGCGCGGCGGTGGATGTGGCTCCAAGGACAAGGGCCAGTGCCGTGGCGGTCAGCAGGTCGCGGGTCATGGGCGGTCTCCCTGTTAGAGATTGGAAAAGCCTAGGGACGCTCTACCTGAGGATGCAAGACGCGCACGGGGGTCACATGACGTCACCCGCGCGGCACTCCGCCGAATCGCGGCGCCGGGCGCCTGCTTCCGGGGCAGTGGCTGGCCTGCGATCGTCGCGAAGGCGAGGCGCGGGCCAGCCCGGGGGAGGAGCGCCACGAGCCGCGCGGCGGTGCTGCTGCCGGTGCGATCGACACGTCCTGCGCACGCCGCCCCGGGCAAGACAGCCGCGGTGTGGACAGGCGGCGCCCCGGTCAGGGCCGCCCCGGTCAGGCGGCGCGGGGCCCCGACGCGTCTGCGGCCGGCACGGTATCGGGCCGCGTGCGCCCCTCTTCGTGGCCGTGCAGCAGAAAGTGCTCGTAGCCCGAGGCGAACTGCCCGCCGGCGACGGCCGCGGCCACGTCGGGGTAGGTGGCGAGGTAGGCGCGCTCGTCGAAGAAGGGATGCGGCGCGATCGGCACGCGCACGTCGCGCAGGATCGCGCGCAGATCGTCGAGCGTCGCGCCGGTGCCGAGGGCACGGGCCACCTGCGCGCCGGCCGCGCCGCGCTCGGCCGCGCGCGACAGAAGGCCGTTAAGCGCCCAGAGACGGTCGATCTCGTCGGTGGCCCGGCGCGTCTGCTCGGGGTCGGGCGGCGGCGGGGCGGCGGCCTCGGCCAGCCGCGCCTCGATCCGCTCGAGCCGGGCGCGCATGTCGGTGGCGTAATAGCCCGCGATGGCGCTCGCGGCGACCGGGTCGGCACGGCCGCGCTGCCGCATGAACATGTTGCGCATGACCGAGGCGAACTCGAGGTGCTTGGCGTGTCCGCCCGTCACGGAATTGGCGTACAGCGCGAGCTTCGACGAATCGCCCTGGTCGCGGTGGTGGTAGCGGGCGAGCCGTTCGGGCAGCACGGCGATGTCCGAGGTCAGCGCGACCTCGAGGTTGAAGTACCAGTCGCCCAGCACCGGCAGCTCCTCGTTGTAGCCGCCGACCTCGTCGTAGACCGAGCGCCGGTAGAGGAAGGCGATCGGCGGGAAGAGGTTCTGCGCCAGGAGCTCGGCGAGCTGGATGTTGCGGACCCACTCCATGTACGGGCGGCGGTCGTGCTCGATGACCGCGTCGCCGCGGATCTCTTCGCTGACGTAGTCGGAACCGGTGACGACGCCGCCGTAGCGCCGCCCGCCCGGCCCCTCGAGGAAGCCCACGGTGCGGGAGAGGAAGTCGGGGTGGAGCGTGTCGTCGTCGTCGTGAATCAGCAGGTAGCGGCCCGTGGCGTGGGCGATCCCTTCGTTCGAGGCGGCCTCCATCCCGAGGCTGCGCGCATTCGAGACGAGACGGATGCTGCGCCGGTCTACCGGGCAGGCGGCCAGCACCTCGCGCACCAGAGCCTCGTCGCCGCCGTCGTTGACCACGATCCATTCGACCGCGGCATGGGTCTGGGCCGCCACGCTCCGGGCCGCGCGGGCCAGCAGGAGGGGCCGGTTCTTGGTGCGGGTGACGATCGAGACGAGGGCGCCCTCGCCGAGGGCAAGCGCGGGCGCGGCGGCCGCTTCGGGGTCGAAATATGCGGCGCCGTTGGCCATCCCGCTGGCCTGCAGTTGCAATTCGCGGGCGAAGCCGCCCTCGTATTCCAGCGCGATCTGGCCCTGCGGCCAGAGCGACCGGGCGATGCGGGCGTGCGGGTGATCCGCCCCGGCTGCCGCGCAGAGCCCATCGGTCGGCGCGCGCTCATCAGTCGGTGCAGGCGTGTCAGCCGGCAGGGGCCCGTCAGCCTGCAGGGGCCCGTCAGCCGCCAGGGGGGCGCACCTCGGCACGGGCCCCGACGCAGTCCGGGTCGCGCCGGGCTCGACCAGCACGGGAACGACGAGGCTCTTGCCGAAATCCGCCGAGCGTGGCTTGCCGGCGAGCGCCAGCGCCTCCTCCCGGCTCGGATGGACGATCAGCCGGGCGAGGCGGGGCAGCGCGTCGCGGGCGGCGGCCATGACCGCGGCGGGCGGATCGCCCGCGCGGGCCTCGATCCACGCCTCGGCCGCGAGGAAGAGAGCGTCGTGCAGGGGCGAGACGGTCTCGTGCGCGCAGGCCTCGATCTGGGCGCGGGCGGTCGCGTCGCAGGGGCCGCCCGGCACCTCCTCGATGGAGGGGCCGTTCGGTTCGAGCAGCGATTCGATCAGGTGGCGGTGCAGCGCCAGAGCCGTCTCCGGCCGATCCGGGTCGTAGGTCTCGGCCTCGAACATCAGGCCGATCACGCGGTCGGCGACGGCCGGGTCGTGCGCCTCGGTCAGGATGCGCCCGACATAGAGGCCGTGGAACTCCGTCTCGGGGAAGGCGCGGGCGAGCAGGCTCTGCGCGCTGCCTTGCCAGCCGCTGTCGATCAGAACGGCGCGCCGCGCGCCCCGCTTCGCGCTGGCCAGCCCCGCGTCGAAGGCGTCGCCCGTTTCGGCGAAATACGCGGTCAGGACGCGCGCCGCCGGGCCGGCGGCCTCGAGCCACGCTGCGAAGGTCTGCCCGGGCGCGTCGAGTTCCGGCGCCGAAAGGTCGAGCGCGGCAAGCCTGTCGGGCGCGTTCCGCAGCAGACCGGCCACGGCCTCGCGCAGCGACCGATGGCGGAACTCGCGCGCGATCAGGGCGGCGGCGGTCTCGGGCACTCGGGCATGCAGCGCCTTGCACAGCGCGACCCGCGAGCACCACAGCATGGCGTGGCGGTCGCCCAGGGCGCGGCCGCGCCCGGCCAGATACCGGTCGAACAGGCGGCGGATGCGCACACCCGCCCGTGCGCAGTAGAGAAAGGCGGTGTCGCCATCGTCGAAATAGGCGACATGCTGCTCCAGCGTGAGCAGCCAGCGGTGCAGGATGGGCCCGAGCGCCGTCTCGACGAGGCTTTGCACCAGCGCAGGGGCGCCTTCGGCCACTTCATCGTCTGGCTCCGCCACGCTGTGTCCGGCCGGGCTCGGGCAGGGAGAGGCGTGGGCGCTGTCGGGTCTGTCCGTCGTCTGCATCGGGGGCTCGGTCCGGCGAGGGGGGCGGTCGGTCATCGGGGCAGGGCGATGTCGAGGGTAATCCCGTGCGCCTCGTCGAGGGCGCGGGCGCTGGCGATGTGGCAGTTGCGGCGGGCGGTGACGTCTGCGCGCGAGAGTGGCAGGTGGAGCGCCGCCCATCCCCGGCGCGCGGGTTGGGCGAAATCGCCCTGCAGGCTGTCGCCGGCATGGACGAAGGCGGTGGGCGGCAGGCCCAGCGCCGCCTCGACCAGCGGGAAGATCAGGCCGGAGGCCTTGGAGACGCGCGTATCGGCGCTCGAGAACAGCCGGTCGTAGCGGTCGGGGCCGATCCCGTGTCGCGCGAGCAAGTCTGCGACGTGCTCGGCATGCATGTACATGTCGGTGATCAGCACGATCTGCCCGCCGGCCTCGCGCATCCGGTCGATCTGCGCGAGAAGCGCGGGGTTGGGCGCAAGCCGGCCCTCTTCCACGTCGAGTTCGGCGGCGACGAACGCCTCGGTCAGCCGATCGTCGCCGGCGAGCAGGCGGCTGGCCGTGCGGTGCAACTCCGTCAGCGAGCCCTCGCGGCAGCCCTGCGCAGTGGGCGCGGCGCGATAGGTCGCCCTCGTGCCGAGATGGCGGGCGACGAGGGCGTCGACGCTGCGCACCTCGCGCCCCAGCCGGTCGGCGGCGATGTGCGCCATGCGATCCGCGATCTCGTGGAAGCGCGTGAGTTCCGACGTGCCGTCGCGCAGCAGCAGCGTGTCGAACACGTCGAGCGAGAGGACGGCGCGCCCCTGGCAGAGCGTGTCCAGCCGGTCGGCGAGGCGCGCGGCGAAGCCCCGGTCGGCGAAGAGGGCGGCACGGTCTGCGGCCTCGGTCAGCTCGGTCTCCAGGGCATCGAGGCGATGGAGCGTGCCGCGGCACCCGGCGACCGCGCTGACCGCCGTCGCGCCGGCCTCGGCGGCGAGCGCAGGGGGCCGGTCGCCGGCATCGCCCACGGCGCCGGCCTGCGTCTGGGCACCGGCGTGGTGGGGGGCGCCGTCCTTCGGCGAGGCGGCGTCGCCCGGCGCGGCGACGCAGGCTTGCGGGGCCGGACGGTCTGGCGTGGCGCCCTCTGCTGCCAGCGGGCGACCGTCGCTCTCAGCGCTGCCGCCAGTGCCGCCGACCTCGGGCACAGAGCTGCTGGCGGTGTCGGCGCTCTGCTCTTCCTGCACCGTGTCGCCCCCGCGCCGCCTGGCAGCCCGGGCCTTGCGCGCAGCCCACGCCCGGCCCTGCCGGTCGATCTTCGTGTCGCTAAGCGCGTTCATCCTGCGCGCCCCTTTTTCCTCTGAGCCCGGCCCGTTCTGGCCCCGGCGGAGGGCGTCCCACATCGAGCCTAACTTTCGGTGAACGGGCGGCCGCGTCTGGCCGCGCCTGCTCCGGCCCGCTAGCTCTTGCGGGGGAGGGCGCCGCTCGGGGCGGCCGACGGATCGAGGGGGGAGGCGCGCATGGCACCACTGGCGCGGGTCGGGGTGACGGGGATGGGAACGATGGGCGCGGCGCTCTCGCTCAACATCGCCGAGAAAGGGGTGGAGGTGGCGCTGCACAACCGCACCGCCGCCCGCGCGCGCGAGGTCGTGGAAGGGGCCGGCGCGCTGGCGGCGCGGCTCTACCCGGCCGACACGCTCGAGGCCTTCGTGGCTGCGCTCGGCACGCCGCGCGTCGTCGTGATGATGGTGCCGGCGGGCGAGGCGGTGCGCGCCACCGTCGCCGCGCTGCGACCGCTTCTGGCGGCCGGCGACATCCTGATCGACGCCGGCAATGCCGATTTCCGCGACACGCAGGCAGCCGCCGCCTCGCTCGGGGGCAGCGGCATCGCCTATCTCGGCCTCGGCGTCTCGGGCGGGGAGGAGGGCGCGCGCCACGGCCCCTCGCTGATGGCGGGCGGCGACCGCGCCGCGTGGGAGCAGGTGCGCGACGTCCTCGAGGCGATCGCGGCGCGGCACGCGGGCGATCCCTGCGCCGCCTGGCTGGGGCCCGACGGGGCGGGCCACTTCGTCAAGACGGTGCACAACGGCATCGAATACGCCGACATGGAGCTCATCGCCGAGGTCTACGGCCTGATGCGCCACTGGCAGGGGCGGGCGCCGTCGGAGATCGCCGGGGTCTTCGCCCGGTGGAACGGCGGCCGGTTGCAGAGCTATCTCTTGGAGATCACGGCAGAGGTGCTGCGGGCAACCGACCCGGCCACGGGGGCGCCCGCCGTCGACGTGATCGTGGACTCGGCGGGGCAGAAGGGGACGGGGCGGTGGACGGCGATCGAGGCGCTGCGGCTCGGCCGGCCCGCCTCGACCATCGAGGCCGCGGTGGGCGCGCGGGCCTGGTCGTCGCTGCGGGCGGCGCGGGCGGCGGGTGCGGTGGCGCTGCCGGGAGCGGACGCGCCCGCACCCGCGCTCGACGATGCCACGCTTGCGCAGGCGCTGCTCGCGGCGCGCATCCTCGCCTGCGGGCAGGGGTTCTCGATCCTCGACGGGGCCTCCGCAGAGCATGGCTGGGGCACCGACCTTGCCCGCGTGGCCGAGATCTGGCGGGCGGGCTGCATCATCCGTTCGGCGCTGCTCGACGACATCGCGCGGGCGCTGCGGGAGGGGCTGCCCGAGGGCCAACTGCACCTCGCCCCCGCCTTCGCGGAGGCGATGGCCGAGGGGCTGCCCGCGCTGCGGCGCCTCGTGGCCGAGGCGGCCCTGGCGGGGCTGCCGGTTCCGGGCTTCTCCGCCGCGCTCGCCTTCGCCGAGACGATGCGACGGACGCGCACGACGGCCGACCTGATCCAGGCGCAGCGCGACTATTTCGGCCGCCACGGCTTCGAGCGGGTCGATGCGGAAGGCCGCCACCACGGGCCCTGGGCGGGGTAGGCCCGGGAGGGACGTATTGCACCGAATGAACCGGGGCGCTCCCGCCTCCGCTCGGGGCCGTGCGGCCCCTCGCACCGTTGGGCCCGGCGCCGCGCGGGGCGCGCGGCGCGGCGGCGCTCCGCTCCACGGCCGGAGCGGGTCGGCCGGCGGTGCATCCTCGGGCTGGCCAGGGCGGATGCGCGCGATCCGCTTCGGATCCGTCCCGTCTGCCGGATGGTCCTTGCCGCCTACGGCAAGAGCCGTCTGCCCTCGGTGCGTCCCGTTCCCGGCTGCGGGCCGCGCGGTCGCGCGGCCGTGCGAGGTGGGCGAGGCGGGCCAAGACGGCTCCGAAGCGGATGGCGCGCGTCCGGTGTAGGGGGCGAGGCGGCAGGCGCGCGCTGGTGGGTCGTCGGCCCGCCCGAGGAGGGGGCGCCTGCCCGGCCGCTAAGCAGGGCGCGTGGGGTGGCTGGCGGCTCCGGGGGGCAACCCCGCTTTCTCCGGCCGTGCGGCGTTGACGGGGCGCGCGGCGCCGGCATACCCCCCGCTCGTGGCCGATCCCTTGCCGATAGATGCCGTCCTGCCCGAACTCGTCGCCGCGCTGCAGGCGGACCGGCAGGCCGTGCTGCAGGCGCCGCCCGGCGCGGGCAAGACGACGCGGGTGCCGCTCGCGCTGCTCGACGCGGGGCTGACCGAAGGCCGCATCCTGATGCTCGAGCCGCGCCGGCTCGCCGCCCGTGCCGCCGCCGAACGGATGGCGGCGACGCTGGGCGCGGAGGTGGGCGGCACCGTCGGCTACCGCATCAGGGGCGAGGCGCGGGTGGGGCGCGCAACCCGGATCGAGGTGGTGACCGAGGGCATCCTGACCCGGATGCTGCAGGACGATCCCGGCCTCGACGGCGTGGGCGCGATCCTGTTCGACGAGTTTCACGAGCGTTCGCTCAACGCCGATCTCGGCCTCGCGCTCGCGCTCGAGGTGCGGGGGGCGCTGCGCGACGACCTGATGCTCCTGCCCATGTCGGCCACGCTCGACGCCGCGCCGGTGGCCGTGCTGATGGGGGGCGCGCCGGTGGTGACGGCGCAGGGGCGCGCCTGGCCGGTCGACATCGTCCATCTCCACGCTCCGCCGGCGACGGGCCGGCGGCTGGAGGAGGCCGTGGCCGACCTGATCCGGCGCGCGCTTGGCGAGACCGACGGCGGCGTGCTCGCCTTCCTGCCCGGCGAGGCCGAGATCCGGCGGACGGCGGCGGCGCTGGGCGAGCCGGGTCCGCGCGTCACCGTCCACCCGCTGTTCGGCGCGATGCCGTTCGGCGCGCAGCGTGCCGCCATCGCACCGGCGCCAAGCGGCTCGCGCAAGGTGGTGCTGGCCACTGCCATCGCCGAGACATCGCTGACGATCGAGGGGGTCGGAGCGGTGGTCGATGCGGGGCGGGCGCGACGGGCGCGGTTCGATCCGCGCTCGGGCATGTCGCGGCTGGTGACCGAGCGGGTCAGCCGGGCCGAGGCGACCCAGCGCGCCGGGCGGGCCGGGCGGCTCGGGCCGGGGCGCTGCTACCGGCTGTGGACACGGGGCGAGGAGGGCGCGTTGCCGGCCTTCCCCCCCGCCGGAATCGAGATCGCCGATCTTGCGCCGCTCGCGCTCGAACTCGCGCTCTGGGGCGACCCCGACGGTAGCGCGCTGCCGTTCCTGACGCCGCCGCCCGAGGGGGCGCTGGCCGAGGCGCGGGCGCTGCTCGAAAGGCTCGGCGCGGTCGACGCCGCGGGGCGGGTGACCGACCACGGCGCGGCGCTGGCGAGGCTGCCGGTGCATCCGCGCCTCGGCCACATGCTGCTGCGCGCGGGCCGGGGTGCCGCGCCGCTCGCCGCTCTCCTGTCGGAGCGCGATCCGCTGCGCGGGGCACCGGTCGACGCGCGCCATCGGCTGAAGGCGCTGCGGGGCGACCGCGACGTGCCGGGCGAAATCAACCGGGGCGCGCTGGAGCGCATCCGCGCCGAGGCGACGCGGCTGGCGCGGCTTGCGCCCGGCCCGAGGGGCCTTCATGCGCGCCCGCCGAGGCCGCTGCGCTGGCCTATCCCGACCGCGTCGGGCTGCGCCGGCCGGGCGATGCGCCGCGGTGGCTGCTCTCGGGCGGCAAGGGCGCGGCGATGGAGCCGGGCGACGCGCTCGCCGGGCAGCGGCTGATCGTGGCGACCGACCTCGACGGCGACGCGCGCGAGGCGCGCATCCGCATGGCGCTGCCGCTGACCGAGGCCGAGCTGCGCGGCCTCTTCGCCGACCGGATCGGCTGGGTCGACATGGCCGAGTGGTCGCGCCGCGCGCGGCGGGTGGTGGCGCGGCGGCAGGAGCGCTTCGGCGCGCTCGTGCTCGACGACCGGGTGTGGCGCGATGCGCCGCCGGACGCGCTCGCCCGTGCCGCCCTCGACGGCGTGCGCGACCTCGGCCTGCCTTGGTCGGAGGCGGCGCGGCGGCTGCAGGCGCGGGCGCTTCTCTGGCGGGCGGAGGGCGCCGATGTGCCCGACCTCTCAGAAGATGCGCTCGAGACCGAGGCAGAGGACTGGCTGCTGCCCTTCCTCGCGGGGGTGCGGACGGCCGACGACATTCGCAAGCTCGATCTCGTGCCGGCGCTCGAGGCGCGGATCGGGCACGACAGGCTGCGCCGGCTCGACGCCGAGATGCCGCCCGCCTTCACCTCGCCTGCGGGGCGCCGCCTGCCCATCGACTACGGTGCCGAGGCGCCCGAGATCGCGGCCCGGGTGCAGGAGTTCTTCGGCACGACGGAGCACCCCTGCGTCGGCCCGCGCCGCCTGCCGCTGCGCCTGGTGCTGCTGTCGCCCGCCGGGCGGCCTGTGCAGGTGACGACGGACCTGCCGGGCTTCTGGGCAGGCTCCTACGCCGACGTGGCGCGCGACATGCGGGCGCGCTACCCGCGCCACCCCTGGCCCGACGACCCCGGCCGGGCCGACCCGACGCTGCGGGCGAAGCGGCGGCGGTGAGCCGGTCGGGCCACGGTGCGGTGTGGCGACGTCGCCGGGGGCGCTGCCCCCGTCGGCCCGTGCGGGCCGACTCCCCCGGGATACTTGGAGCAAGAAGAAGCCGGGAGCAGTGCGGACGCCGTGCCCGGCCCGCAGCTGGGCAGTCCGGAGGGCGTCAGGCGCGCCCCGGGGATTCGGCCGGGGCGGGTGCGGCGGGGGAGGGCTCGTCGTCCTCGGGGTCGCCTGCGAGGCTGTCGGAAACGGCGTCTTCGGAGAGGGTGCCGCCCGGCGCTCCGCGGGCGACGGCGCGGGCCACCTCGACGTCGACGATCGCACCGAGCAGCACGACGAAGCCGCTGAGATAAAGCCACATCAGCAGCGCGATGACCGCGCCGAGCGAGCCGTAGACCCGGTCGTAGTTGCCGAAATTCTCGAGATATGTGGAAAAGCCCCACGAGACGAAGGCCCAGAGCGCCACGGCGACGATCGCGCCGGGCGTGATGACGCCCGCGCGCCGCCAGACCGGGCGCACCGCCTTCTCGCTCGGGCCGAAGCGGTAGAGCAAGCCTATCGCGAGCAGCACGATGCCGATGCCCGCGACCCAGCGCATGAGGTCGAGGGCGAAGCCCGTGTAGGGCCCCAGCGGCAGGAGCGCGAGCGCGACCGGCGCCACCACGACCGAGGCGAGCGCCACGAGCGCGGCGAGGATCATCGTGGCCGAGAGCGACATCGCGACGATGACGTGCATGATCCCGCCCCGCGAGCGGGAGTCATGCACCTTGTTGAGCCCGCCGATGATCGCGGCGACCCCCGAGCGCGATGCCCAGAGCGCCGCCAGAAGCGAGGCCGCCGAGGCCCATCCGAGGGTGGCGCTGGCGCCGCTGGCGAGCGATTCGACCTGCCTTTCGAGGATGGCGTAGCCTTCCTCCGGCATCATCGGCTCGAGCGTCTGCACTTCGGAGACGACCACGGCAGGGTCCGCGAAGAGGCCCCAGAGCGCCACGATTGCGGTCATGGTGGGAAAGACCGCGAGCAGGCCGTAGAAGGCGACGCCGGCCGAGACGAGGCCGATATTGATCTCGCTCATCCGGTCGGACATCGCCAGGACGACGCCTGCTGCCCGGGCGAGCGACGGCGGCAGGAACCGCTTGAAATTCATCGAGCAAACCCTCTCCGTTCCGTGTCTGGCCTGAGCCGGCTGCGGCCCGCCGACCGGATGCGCCCGCCCGGCCCCTGCGTCGCCCCCGCGTCGCGCGCCCTTTCGTCCCGGCTCTCGGCGCCTTACACTAGCATGCAGATGGCCACAGTGAACGCCCCCACCCGACCGATCGCTGCGCCCGCCTCTGCGGCGCCGCGCCGTGTCGCGATCTGCCCTCGCCCGCGGGGCCTGCGCGCATGAGCGACAATCGCGGAGAGGGGGTCTATCCTGCGATCGCCGTGCTCGGCGCGGGGGCGTGGGGCACGGCGCTCGCCGTGGTCGCGCGCAGGGCGGGGCGCGAGGTGCGCCTGTGGGGGCGCGACGCCGAGGCGTTGGCCCGGATCGCGGCGACCGGGCGGAACGAGGCCTATCTCGAGGGCATCGATCTGCCCGAGGGCCTGATCTGCGAGCCCGACATCGCCCGCGCCATCGACGGCGCCGACTGCGTGCTGATGGTCACCCCCTCGCGCACCCTGCGCGAGATGGCGCGCCGCATCGCGCCGCATGTCGAGCGGCGGGTTCCGGTCGTGCTCTGCGCCAAGGGGATCGAGCAGGGCTCGGGCAAGCTGCTCGGAGAGGTGGTGGAGGAGGAACTGCCGGGCCACCGGATCGGCGTGCTCTCGGGGCCCACCTTCGCCCGCGAGACGGCGCTGGGGTTCCCGACGGCCGTCACGCTGGCCTTCCCCTTCGCCGCCGCCGACCGGCGGTCGCCGCAATCGGCGCCGGCCTCGCGCCTCGCGCTGTCGCTCGGCAGCCCGATGTTCCGGCCCTACGTCTCCGACGACATGGTGGGCGTCGAGGTGGCGGGCGCGGTGAAGAACGTCATCGCCATCGCCTGCGGGATGATGACGGGGGCGGGCTATGCCGAGAACACGCGCGCCGCGCTCATCACCTGGGGGGTCGACGAGATGAAGACGATGGCCGAGGCGCTGGGCGGGCGGCGCGAGACCGTCACCGGCCTCGCGGGGACGGGCGACCTGACGCTGACCTGCTCGTCACCCACCTCGCGCAACATGTCGCTGGGCCTGCAGCTGGGGCAGGGGCTGCCGCGGCACGAGTGCTTCGAGGGGCGCGACGTGGTCGTCGAGGGTGAGGTCAACGCCGTGTCGGTCGTCGATCTGGCCGACATGATCGGGATCGAGATGCCGGTCTGCCGCGCCGTCCACGCGATCCTGCATGGAGGCGCCGACCTGCGCCGCACCTTCGCCGATCTCTGGGCGCGGCCCATCGTGGGCGAGCCGCGGGCGCTGGACATCGAGATGGCGCACCCGACCGCCGGGCCGGACACGCCGAGGGCCGCCGAATGACCCCGATCTCCGACAAGACCTTCGTCCTCGCCACCGATCTCGACGGCACGTTCCTCGGCGGCTCGGAGGGGGCGCGCGACGCGCTGTACCGCTGGATCGAGGCGCGGCGCGACAGCGTCGGGCTGATCTTCGTCACAGGGCGCGACCCGGAGTTCATCGTGTCTCTGACCCGGGGCACGCCGATCCCGACGCCCGACTACGTGGTGGGCGACGTGGGCACCACGATCGCCCATGTCACCGGGGCGGGGCATTGCGAGCCGATTCCGCACCTCGAGCACGAGATCGCCGGGCTCTGGGACGACGGCAGCGCCATGGTGCGGGCCGCCCTCGCCGACATGGCGGGGCTGACGCTGCAGCCCACCGAGTTCCGCTACCGCGTGAGCTACGACATGGACCCCGCCGCGCTCGACCCGGAAGCGAAGCCGCGGATCGAGGCGATGGGCTACGACGTGCTGATCTCGGCCGACCGCTATTTCGACGTGTTGCCGAGGGGCGTCTCCAAGGGGCCGTCGCTGCGCCGGCTGGTGGCGCATCTGGACATCGACGAGCCCCGCGTGCTCTGCGCCGGCGACACGCTCAACGACCTGTCGATGCTCGCCTGCGGGCTGCCTGCCGTCGCCGTCGGCAATTCCGAGGCGCCGCTGCTCGAGGCGCTGCCCGAGGCGCCCCACATCCACCGGGCCGGGGGCGCGGGCGCGGCGGGGATCGTCGAGGCTATCGCCGAGTTCCAGCTCCATCCCGAGATAGAGGAGGTGCGCCATGCCGTCTGATCTGGTGATCGTCTACCACCGCCAGCCCTACGAGGAGGTCGAGGGCGAGGGCGGCGAGATCCTCTACAAGGAGAACAAGTCGCCCAACGGGATCGTGCCGACGCTCAAGGCGCTGTTCGGCAGGGTCGAGCACGGCGCCTGGGTCGCCTGGAAGGAGGCCGAGGATCCCGCCACCCCCGATTTCGAGCGGGTGATCGAGATCGAGGACAGCTTCGGCAAGTATACCGTTTCGCGCCTGCCGCTGACGAGGGAGCAGGTCTCGAGCTTCTACCACGTCACCTCGAAGGAGGCGTTCTGGCCGATCCTGCACGCCTTCAAGGAGCGCTACAACTACGACCCCGTCGACTGGCCGACCTTCCGCGAGGTGAACTGGGCCTTCGCCGAGGCGGCCGCGCGCGAGGCCGACAAGGGCGCGCTGGTGTGGATTCACGATTACAACCTCTGGCTCGTGCCGGGCTACCTGCGCCAGCTCCGGCCCGACGTGAAGATCAGCTTCTTCCACCACACGCCGTTTCCGGCGGCCGACATGTTCAACGTGCTGCCGTGGCGCGAGGAGATCGTGCGCTCGCTGCTCGAATGCGACGTGGTGGGCTTCCACATCCCCCGATACGTCGCCAATTTCGTGCAGGTCGCCCGCTCGATGTTCGACGTGCGGGTGACCGAGCGCAAGCCGGTCAAGACCTCCGACGTGCCGCTCGGCTCGGCGCTCGACGAGCGCTCGCAGCCCACCGAGATCGTGCTCGACGACGGGCGCAAGGTGGCGCTGGCCGCCAGCCCCGTGGGCATCGACGTCGACTTCATCGAGAGGAACGCCCGCAGCGAGGAGACGGTGCGCGCGCTGACGGGCATCGAGGCCGACAAGGGCGACGGCACGCTCCTGCTGTCGGTCGGGCGGACCGACTACACCAAGGGCGGGCCGGAGCAGCTTCTGGCCTACGAGCGGCTCCTGAAACGGCGCAAGGACCTGCACGGGAAGATCCGGCTGATGCATGTCTCGGTCGTTGCCAACCGCAGCATGACCGCCTATGCCGAGGTGCAGGCGAACCTCGAGCAGATCGCGGGCCGGATCAACGGCACCTACGGCACCCTCGAATGGCAGCCGCTCGCCTTCATCAGCCAGCCGATCCCCTTCGCCGAGCTGGTGGCCTACTATCGCGCCGCCGACATCGCCTGGATCACGCCGCTCGCCGACGGGATGAACCTCGTCTGCAAGGAATACGTCGCCAGCCGGGTCGACGGCGACGGGGTGCTGGTGCTGTCGGAATTCGCGGGCGCGGCGGTGCAGCTGACGGCGGCGGTGATGACCAACCCGTTCTCTCATCGCTCGATGGACACCGCCCTCGACCAGGCGCTGGCGATGCAGGAGGCGGAACGGCGCGACCGGATGGCGGCGATGCGCGAGAGCGTGCGCAGCGAGGACATCCGCGCCTGGGGCGACGCCCAGCTCGCCTTCGGCCAGAGGGCGGCGCAGGCGGCCTGAGTCTGGCCGGCGGTGCGGCGGCGCCGCGACGTTGGCGCGCGTGGCCGCGCGGGATGCCTTCGGCGAGGATATTTGAGGCAAGAAGAAGCAGGGGCGCGCATCCGTTCGGGCGGGGCAGCCCGTGGCGCGCGAGAGGGGGGGCATGGCGGCGATCCTGACGCTCAACGCGGGCTCGAGCTCGATCAAGTTCGGCGTGTATGCGACCGGGGAAGAACCGGACTCGCTGGCCTCCGGCCAGATAGACCGGCTGGGCCCGGAGGCTCGGCTTATCGTCGAGGCGGGGGGCGGGCGCGAGGAGCGGGCCGTCGAGGCGGCCGATCACCGGGCGGGGGTGGCGGCGATCCTCGAGGCGATCCGGCCGGCGACGGCGGGCCGAGAGGTGGCGGGCGTCGGCCACCGGGTCGTGCATGGCGGCACCGGGTTCGACGCGCCGGCCGAGCTGACGGCCGAGGTGCGGGACCGCCTCGCGGCGCTGGTGCCGCTCGCGCCGCTGCACCAGCCGCACAACCTCGCCGCGGTTGAGGCGGCGGTCGCGGCCTTCCCGGGCGCGCTGCAGGTGGGCTGCTTCGACACGGCGTTCCATCGCGGCCATCCCTTCGTCGCCGACGCCTTTGCCCTGCCGCGGCGCTTCTACGACGAGGGCGTGCGGCGCTACGGCTTCCACGGGCTGTCCTACGACTACATCGCGGGGCGGCTGGCGCAGGCGCATCCGGCGCTCCATGCGGGGCGGGTGGTGGTGGCGCATCTCGGCAACGGCGCCTCGATGTGCGCGCTGAGGGGCGGACGGTCGGTCGCCTCGAGCATGGGGTTCTCGGCGCTCGACGGCCTGCCGATGGGCACGCGCTGCGGGCAGATCGACCCGGGCGTGCTGCTCTACCTGATGGATCGCGGCATGGGCGCGGAGGATCTCACCCGCCTGCTCTACCGCGAGAGCGGGCTGCTGGGCCTGTCGGGCGTGTCGCACGACATGCGCACGCTGCTTGCGTCAAGCGATCCGCGCGCGGCGGAGGCGATCGCCTATTACGCCCATCGCATCGGCCGCGAGATCGGGGCGATGGCGGCGGAACTTGGCGGGCTCGACGCGCTCGTGTTCACCGGAGGCGTCGGCGAGAACGCAGCGCCGATCCGGGCGCAGGCGCTCGCTCGGCTGGGGTGGATGGGCCTCGCCGTCGACGCCGAGGCGAACGACGCGGGCGCGGGCGAGATCGGGGCGGGCGAGGTGCCGGTGCTGGTGATCCCGACCGACGAGGAGCGGGTGATTGCCCGCGCGGTGCAGGCGGCGCTCTCGGCGCGCTGAGGGCGGCCTCAGCGACGGCGGTAGAGCGCCAGCACCAGAGGGGCGAGCACGAGGGTCGCCATGACCGGCAGGGCGAGGGCGAGCGCCACCGCGCCGACGCCGGCGTTGCCGGCGAAGAGGCCGCGCATGGCCGTCGTCATGTGGGTGACGGGGTTGAGCGCCACCACCGACTCGAGCCAGGGCGGCATGGTCGCCGGGTCGACCATGACGTTGGAGGCGAAGACCAGCGGAAAGAGCACGGTGAAGCCGAGCGTCATCACCGTGGTCGGCGTGCGCACGAGAAGCCCGATCACGATGAACACCCAGCCCACGCCGAAGCCGATCGCCACCAGCAGCGCGACGGCCGCGAGCGTGCCCGCGACCCCCGCCTCGGGGCGGAAGCCGAGCGCGAGCCCGATGCCGAGGATGATCCCGCCCGCGATGAGGTGGCGCAGAACGTCGCCCGCCATCAGCCCGGCGAAGGGCGCGAGCGGCCAGATCGGCAGCGAGCGGAACCGGTCGAACAACCCCTTCTGGAAGTCGGTCGACAGGCCCATGCCCGAATAGACCGAGTTGAACATCACCGTCTGCACGAGGATGCCGGGCAGCAGGAACTGCAGGTAGTCGCCCGTCGAGCCCGCGATCGCGCCGCCGAAAACGAAGGTGAAGAGCAGCGTGAACATGATCGGCGTCATCACGAGGTCAAAGAGCTGCTCGGGCACGTGCTTGAACTTGAGCACCGCGCGCCAGCCGAAGGTCAGCGCGTTCGCCGCGGCCGAGGGGGGCGCGGGGCGCTCGACGCGGGCGAAGCCGGTCTCGCCGGTCGGAGCGTCCGTCATGGTGTGGCCTCCTCCATGCGGCCCGTGAGGGCGAAGAACACTTCCTCGAGGCTGGGCGTGCCCATAGAGAAGTCGGCCACGTCGTGGCCCGCCTCGATCAGGGCGGCGAGCGCGGCGTTCGCCTCGGCCGCGCTGCCGGCCATGACTGCGAGGCGCGTATCCTCGGCGTTGCGGCTGACGGGGTGGCCGAGCCGCTCCGACAGCAGGGCGGCGGCCGCGTCGAGGCCGCCCGGGTCGTGCAGGGCGACATGCAGGAAGCCCGAGCCGGTCGCGGCCTTCAGCTCGCGGCTCGTGCCCTCGGCGATCTTGCGGCCGTGATCGATCACGGCGATGCGGCGGGCGAGCTGGTCGGCCTCCTCGAGGTATTGCGTCGTCAGCAGCACCGTCACGCCCGAGCCCGCGAGACGGCGGATCAGCCGCCAGACACGCTGGCGGGCGGTCGGGTCGAGGCCGGTCGTCGGCTCGTCAAGGAACAGCACGCCCGGCGTGACGATCAGCGAGGCGGCGATGTCGAGCCGTCGCCGCATGCCGCCCGAATAGTCCTTCACCTGCCTGCGGGCGGCGCCCGAGAGGCCGAAATCGGCGAGCAGCGCCTCGGCCCGGGCGCGCGCGCCGCGGCGGGAGAAGCCCCAGAGGCGGGCGAGCAGGATCAGGTTCTCGCGGCCCGTCAGGTCCTCGTCGAGCGAGGCGAACTGCCCGGTCATGGCGATCGCGCCGCGCACCGCCTGCGGCGCGCACATCAGGTCGTGGCCCATCACGGTGGCCGTGCCCCCGTCGGGCGGCAGGAGCGTGGCGAGCATCCGCATCAGCGTGGTCTTGCCGGCGCCGTTGGGGCCGAGAACGGCAAAGATCTCGCCCCGCGGCACCTCGAGGTCGATCCCGTCGACGGCCCGGAGCGTGCCGAAGCTCTTGGCGAGCCCCCGCGCGGCGATGGCGAGCGACGGGCCGGCCTGGTCGAGCCGGGGAGGGGGCAGGTCCCGCATGGTGGGTCCTTGACGGGGGCGAGGCGTCGGATGTGAGTTGACCGGAGCGCCGTGCTGGCGTACCCAGTTGTCGATCCGCGGGTATAGCTTAATGGTAAAGCCCCTGCCTTCCAAGCAGGTTATGTCGGTTCGATTCCGTCTACCCGCTCCACCCTTCGCCGCCGCGCGGGCTGCGCGGCTGGTGCCCTCTCCACAGTGTCGCCACGATTCCCGGCTAGCCGGTGGGGTGGCGCGCGATCGAGCGCGCGCGGCACGGAGGAGGCGATGGAGGGCAGGTCGGCAAGCCTGGCAGACGAGGACGCGACGGATGGCCTGGCGGCGTCGCGCGCGACTGGTGCCGCTGCCCCCGATCGGACCGGCTTTGCGCCGTTACGCGTCGCGCTGATCCTGCCGGAGGGGCGGGCGGCGCCGGGTGTCGACGCCGCGGCGGCACGGCTTGCCCGGTGGCTCGACGCCGATCCGCGCATGGCCCTCGTCGAGATTCGCCGCGCGCCGCCCGCGCCCGCCCCCGGCGGGGGGCCGGGCGCGGTCGCGCGGCTGGAGGCGCGGGCGTTGCGCCTCGCGCCCGCCGCGCCGCTGCCTGCGCCCCGGTCCGACGTTGGCGCCGCCGAGGTGGCCGTCGACCTCACCGGGTGCGGCGCCGCGGCCTGGCAGGGAGAGATCCCGCCCCATGGCGTGTGGCGCCTGACGTCCCACGCCTCCGGCGCGGGGCTCGCCGAAGCGATGCGGGGGCGCCCCGCGACCGTGGTGGCGCTGCTGCGGGAGACGGCAGAGGGCGCGCAAGAGATCGACCGCGCCCGCTACAACACCAAGTTCCTCGCCACTCGCAACGCCGCCTTCGCCGCCGAGAAATCGGTGCAGCTTGCCGCGCGCCGCCTCGCCGCTCTGCACGCGGGCGCCAGCCAAGGTGCAGCCCCGCTTGCCGACGCGGAGCCGCCCCCCGCCGCCTCGCTCCCCGGCTACGCGCCCCGGCTCGCGCTGGCACTCGGGCGTCGGGTCGCCACGAAGGCGGGGCGGCGGCTGGGCCTCGCGCCCGGCGACTTCGCGCTGCGGCTCTGCCCGGGCGGGCCGCTCGACTTCGACCCGGCGCGCGGCGCGACGCTCATGCCGCCCAAGGGGCATTACTGGGCCGATCCCTTCCTCTTCGAGCACCGCGGCGAGACATTCCTCTTCTGGGAGGATTACGTCCACGCGCTCGGCCGCGGCACCCTGCAGGCCGGCCGCCTGGAGGGCGACCGGCTGACGCCGCTCGGGGCGCCGCTCGAGGCAGAGCACCACCTCTCCTACCCCTTCGTCTTCGCCGCCGGGGGCGACATCTGGCTGATGCCTGAGACGATCGGCGCCGGGCGGCTCGAGGTGTGGCGCGCGACCGATTTCCCCCTCGGCTGGGAGCTTGCCGCCACCGCCTTCGAGGGCCGTCCGCCGGCCGACGCGGTGCTGGCGCAGGTCGCCGGCGACTGGTGGCTCTTCGCCAATTTCTGCGAAGACGGCTTCGGCGATTACGGCTCGGAGCTGCATATCTTCCGCGTCGACGGCCCGCTTCTGCGCGAGATCGAGCCGCACCCGCTGAACCCGGTGGTGATCGACGCGGCCACCGCCCGGGGCGGCGGGCGGGTGTGGCAGGAGGGCGGGCGCCTCTACCGCGCGAGCCAGGACAACACCCACGACCTCTACGGCTGGGGCCTGAACGTCATGGAGATCACGCGGCTCGACATGGCCGGTTATGCCGAGCGGCGCGTGCGCCACGTCCGCCCCGGCTTTCGCCCCGGCGTGATCGGCTGCCACCATATCGACTTCGCCGGCGGCCGCGTGGTGATCGACGTGCGCTACCGGTTTCCCCGCCTCGCGCGGGGGTGAGGGCGCGGCCCGCGCCTCAGTCGCGCAGCTCGTCGGCGCCCACGCCCCAGAGCGCGGCCTTGCGCACCCAGCCGGTCTCGCCCTCGACGCTGATCCGGCACCACGCGGGCAGGCAGCGCCCGAGCCGCGCGACCACCCCGGCCTCGGCGCGCGCGATCACGCGCCCGTCGGACTGCGGGCGGTGGCGCAGGGCCACCATGTCGCGCTCGATCAGCACGGTGCGCACGCCCGAGAGCAGCGAGTAGTGAATCCAGCCGCCTGCGCCGTCGCGGTCGCGTACCCGTCGCCAATGGCCGAACTCGGCGGTGATCTCGAGCGGCATGGCGCGGCGGGTGAAGACCCAGTCGATCCGGTGCTGGAGCGATGGCCCGCGCCGCACGTTGCCCGCCGACGCCTTGAGCGACACGTAGCGGGGCAGCGGCAGGTTGGTGACGGGGCCGCGCTCGGACGCCGCGCGCACCGTCGCCGGCGTGGCCAGGTTGGCGGCCGACGCCGCCTCGGGGCGTGGCTCGGGCCTCTGCGCCGCGCCGGCACCCTCTGCCGCCGCCTCGCTCGTCCACGCCAGTACCGCCAGGATGGCCGCAAGGCGCCAGCCAAGGCCCCAAATCCGCATGTTTCGCTGCCTGCCCGATCCGTGTTCGGTCGCGGGCGCTTGTCCCGCGCGCCCTTGAGGTCCAAGGTGCCACCGACGCGCGGGCCTGGGAAGAACGAGGGAGGGGCTGCATGCCATCCGAACGGCTGAGTGTTGTCGTCACGCGACGGTTGCCCGAGGCGGTCGAGACCCGCATGTCGGAGCTCTTCCGCGTGGAACTGAGCGCCGACGACCGGCCGATGAGCCGCGACGAGCTGGCCGAGGCAATGCGCCGGGCCGACGTGCTGGTGCCCACGATCACCGACACGATCGACGCGCCGCTGCTCGCGCAGGCCGGCGACCGGCTCAAGCTGATCGCGAATTACGGCGCCGGCGTCGACAACATCGACGTGCACACCGCCCGGCAGCGGGGAGTGCTCGTCTCGAACACTCCCGGCTCGACCACCGACGACACCGCCGACATGGCGATGGCGCTGATCCTCGCCGTCACCCGCCGCATCCCAGAGGGCCTCGCCGCGATGCAGGCCGGCACGTGGGAAGGCTGGGCGCCGACCGCCTTCCTCGGCGGGCGCATCTCGGGCCGGCGGCTCGGCATCCGGCATCCTCGGCATGGGCCGGATCGGGCAGGCGGTGGCCCGCCGCGCCCGCGCCTTCGGCATGCAGGTGCACTACCACAACCGCCACCGCCTCCACCCCGAGACGGAGGCCGAGCACGAGGCGACGTATTGGGAGAGCCTCGACCAGATGCTCGCGCGGATGGACGTGCTGTCGATCAACTGCCCGCACACGCCAGCCACCTTCCACCTGATCAATGCGCGAAGGCTGAAGCTGATGAAGCCCGAGGCGGTGATCGTGAACACCTCGCGCGGGCAGGTGGTCGACGAGAACGCGCTGACCCGTGCGCTGCGCACGGGCGACATCGCGGGCGCGGGCCTCGACGTCTACGAGCACGGCACCGACATCAACCCGCGCCTGCGCGAGTTGCTCAACGTCGTGCTGCTGCCCCACATGGGCTCGGCCACGCGCGAGGCGCGGGTCGAGATGGGCGAGAAGGTGCTGATCAACGTCAAGACCTTCGCCGACGGGCACCGCCCGCCCGATCTCGTCGTGCCGTCGATGCTCTGAGGCGGGGATGCGTGGCGCGCTCGCCCCGATTCTTGGTCTGTTTCTGCTTTGGCTCGCGGTCTTTCTCGCGCACACCCCCCTGACGCGCGCGGCCGAGGCGCGGGCCTCCGGGGTCGTGGCGGCCGCCGCCGCCACCTATGTCTCGCTGCGGGCGATAGACGCAGCCCTGTCGATGGCCGGCGAGGTGGAACTGGGCGCCAGTCTCGGCGTCGGGGCCTCGGTCAACCCTCTGGGCTGGCTCGAGCCGGTCGACGACACGGTGGAACGGGTCTCGGCGCTGGTCTTCGGCGTAGCCGTGCTGTCGGGCGTGCTGGCGATCGGGTTCGGGCCCGTGGCATCGGTCGGGCTGGGGCTTGTCGGGCTCGGGCTGCTGGCCGGCGCGGCGTGCGCGCTCGTCCCGCCCGGAGGAGTCCGCGATCGGGCAGGGCGCGGTGCGTCGGCCTGCGTGCTCCTCGGGGTGGGCCTGGCGGTCGTGCTGCCGGCGGTGTTCGTGGCGTCGGCATGGGTGGGGGCGATGCTGACGGGGCCGCAGGCGGTGTCGGCCGGAGCGGTGCTGGCCGAGGTGGCCGACCGCGCGCATGCGCTGATCCGCATCCCCGACATGCGCGAGCTGAACGAGTATCGCCGCGCGCTCGGCGACGCCGCCGCCTTTTTCTGGGAGCGGGCCGACGATGTGCTGCGCGCGTCCGTCACGCTCGCGGGCGTCTACGTGCTGCAACTCGTCGTGCTGCCGGCGGTTCTGCTGTGGGGAGCGGTCGTGGCCCTGCGCAGCGCGCTCTGAGCGTCGGTCATCGCGGGGCCCCCGGCAGAAGGGCCCCGCATGGTGTGTGCCGTGCGCCCCCGCCTGCCCCCCGTGGCCCGTCCGCCGTGGCCCGTCCGCAATGGCCCGTCCGCAATGGCCCCGGCGCGCTGCCTGCCGCTCAGGCCCCGGTGCCGCGCGGGCGTCGGGTGTTCGGCACGGGGCTGCGCCTGCTCTGCGCCGCGCCGGGCCCCGGCGGCGGGGTGCGGCCCATCTCTTCGGCCAGCCTGTGCAGCTCTCTTACCCGGTTCTCGGTGGCGGGGTGGGTCGAGAACAGCTTGTCGTGCGCGTGGGCGTGCAGCGGATTGACGATGAACATGTGCGCCGAGCCTGGGTTGCGCTCGGCCGAGTTCATGTCGATCCGCGCCGCGAGGCCCGAGATCCTGGCCAGCGCCGAGGCGAGCCACATGGGTTGGCCACAGATCTCGGCCCCACCCTTGTCGGCCTCGTATTCCCGCGTGCGCGAGATCGCCATCTGCACCAGCCCCGCCGCCAGCGGCGCGAGGATCATCGTCGCCAGCACCCCGACGATCCCCATCCCGTTGTCGCGCCCGCCGCGGAAGAAGAAGGCGAAGTTGGCGAGCATCGTGATCGCGCCCGCTAGCGTGGCGGCCACCGTCATGATCAGCGTGTCGCGGTTGCGGATATGGGCCAGCTCGTGTGCCATCACGCCCGCCACCTCCTCGCGACTCAGGCTGCGCAGGAGGCCCGTGGTGGCTGCCACGGCGGCGTTCTCGGGGTTGCGGCCGGTGGCGAAGGCGTTGGGCTGGTCGCTGTCGATCAGGTAGATCGCCGGCACCGGCATGCCCGCGCGCTGCGCCATCCGTTCGATGTCGCCCACGAAGTCTGGCGCCGAGGCGCGCGTCACGAGCCGCGCATTGTGCGCCCGGAGGGCCGCCGTGTCCGACCCCCACCAGGCGTAGACGTTCATCCCCGCGGCGAAGATCAGCGCGAGGATCATGCCGGTCTCGCCCCCCAGCGCCAGGCCGGCGAGGCCGAAGAGCACGGTGAGCGCGGCGAGCAGCATCGCGGTGCGGACGAGGGCCATGTCGTTCTCCGATGAGTGGGGTCTCGGCTCGACGAAGATATGGGAAGCCTGCGGGCCCAGCCAAGATGCCCGTGTGACGCCGCCTTGCACGGCGCACGCCCCGGCGCGCGTTGATGTCCGGCCGCCGATGACCGCCGCGGGACCGACCAGCAGGCCTGGCGTTCCCGCGGGCAGCGTCCGCAGGAGGGCGCGCGGGAGCGGACCCGGGCGCGCCATCCGGCCGGGACAGATGGCGGAGCGGCGACGCGCGGGGGGCCTGCGACCTCGCTTGGTCCCGTGCGAACGGCACGTCCGTCGCCCGCGCGTCGGGCGAGGCCTAGCGCAGGTCGGGCGGTGTCGCCTCCTCGGCGAGGCGGGACACGATCTCGTCGAGCGGTGCCGAATAGGTCTGCTTCTCGCCGAGGCGCCGGACGGTGGCGGTGCGGTCGTTCACTTCGCGCTGGCCGATGGCGAGGATCACCGGCACCTTGGCGACCGAGTGCTCGCGCACCTTGTAGTTGATCTTCTCGTTGCGCGTGTCGGCCTCGGCGCGCAGGCCCGCGGCGCGCAGATCGGCCACGGCCTGGTGCACGTAGTCGTCGGCGTCCGACACGATGGAGGCGACGACCACCTGCCGCGGCGCGAGCCAGTAGGGCAGGCGGCCCGAGTAGTTCTCGATCAGGATGCCGAGAAACCGCTCGAAGCTGCCAAGGATCGCGCGGTGCAGCATGACGGGGCGGTGCTTCTCGCCGTCGGGGCCGATATAGGTCGCGCCGAGCCGCTCAGGCAGGTTGAAATCGGCCTGGAAGGTGCCGCACTGCCATTCGCGGCCGATCGCGTCGGTGAGCTTGAAGTCGAGCTTGGGGCCGTAGAAGGCGCCCTCGCCCGGGTCGAGCTCGTAGTCGTTGCGCACCGACAGGATCGCCTTCTCCAGCGCCGCTTCTGCCTTGTCCCACACCGCGTCGGAGCCGACGCGCGTCTCGGGCCGGGTGGAGAACTTGATGTCGAAGGAGGGGAAGCCGAGGTCGGAATAGACGCCCGAGAGCAGGTCGATGAAGGCCGCGCATTCCTGCTCGATCTGGTCCTCGGTGCAGAAGATGTGCGCATCGTCCTGGGTGAAGCCGCGCACCCGCATAAGCCCGTGCAGCGCGCCATGCGCCTCGTAACGGTGGCACGAGCCGAACTCGGCCAGCCGCAGCGGGAGGTCGCGGTAGCTCTTGATGCCGGTGTTGTAGACCTGCACGTGGCAGGGGCAGTTCATCGGCTTGAGCGCGTTGATCCGCTTCTCGTTGGCGTGCTCCTCGTCGATCTCGGTGATGTACATGTTCTCGCGGTACTTGTCCCAGTGGCCGCTGGCTTCCCACAGCTTGCGGTCGACCACCTGCGGCGTGCGGATCTCGCGATATCCGGCGCGGTCGAGGCGGCGGCGCATGTAGGCCTCGAGTTCGCGGTAGATCGTCCAGCCGTCGGGGTGCCAGAAGACCATTCCCGGCGCCTCTTCCTGGAAGTGGAAGAGCTCCATCTCGCGGCCCAGCCGGCGGTGGTCGCGCTTCTCGGCCTCTTCGAGGAAGTGCAGGTAGTTCTTGAGATCCTGCTTGGTCCTGAAGCCCGCGCCGTAGATGCGCTGGAGCATGGGGCGGCTGGAATCGCCCCTCCAGTAGGCGCCGGCCACCTTCATCAGCTTGAAGGCGTCGGCGGGCAACTGGCCGGTATGGGCCAGGTGCGGGCCGCGGCAGAGGTCCTGCCAGTGGCCGTGCCAGTACATGCGGATCGGCTCGCCCCCGGGGATGGCCTGCACCAGCTCCACCTTGTAGGGCTCGCCGTTCGCCTCGTAATAGCGGATCGCGCGGTCGCGGTCCCAGACCTCGGTGGTGACGGGGTCGCGCCGGGCGATGATCTCGCGCATCTTCGCCTCGATCTGCCCGAGATCGTCGGGGGTGAAGGGCTCGGCGCGGTCGAAATCGTAGTACCATCCGTGCTCGATGACGGGGCCGATGGTGACGCGCACTTCGGGCCAGATCTCCTGCACCGCGCGGGCCATGACGTGGGCGAGGTCGTGGCGGATCAGTTCGAGCGCGGGCGTGTCGTCCTTCATGGTGTGGATGGCGATCTCGGCATCGGCCTCGATGGGCCATTGCAGGTCCCAGTGGCGGCCGTTCACAGTGGCGCTGATCGCTTTTCTGGCAAGCGAGGTGGAGATCTGCTCGGCCACCTCTCCGGCCGTGATCCCGGCGGGCACCTCGCGGGTCGCGCCGTCGGGCAGGGTGAGGGTGATCGCGGGGGAGGGGGTGTCGGCCATCTCGGCTTTCCTCGTCGGTTCGGCGCCTACGCGTGCGCCCGGTTGCGGGTGAGACGTCAAGTGCTGGAGGGGGGCGCCGCTGTCAACCGAAGCGCGCCAAAATCCTTCGGGAAGGATTTTGCAAATTCCTTTCAAGGAATTTGCGGCGGCGCTGGACGGACCGGCGCCGCGCGCCGGTCGGGTGAGGAGGAGCGACGCGGCCACGGCCAGCATGCCCTCGGCGTGGGCGAGGCGCAGCCAGAAGTAGGTGGCCGAGGCAGCTGCCGTAACCACGGTCGAGACGCCCGCCGCGTGGGCCACCAGCACCACGGGGGCGAAGTGCGCGAGCGTCTCGATCGTGTTGAGATGGGCCCTTGAGCGCGGCGGATCCAAGCCGCCATCTCGCGCAGGTCGGGCGGTCGGACGAAGTCGGCCGGCACCGGCCCGCGCGTGCGCGCGGCGCCGATCACGCAGGGTAGCCAGAGCGAGGCGGCGCGCGCCGACGACAGGGTCAGCCAGGCAAGTTCGGTCGTCATCGCCTCACGCCCCCATCCGCAGGGGCTCGCCCGTCTCGATCCAGGACTTGAGCGACGAGGCCCGGCCCGCCCAGCCCTCCGTCACGCTCGCCTGCGCCAGGGGCAGGGCGTAATGCTGCGTCATCAACCGGCAGACCTGGCCCTCGGCCGAAATGCGGTAGACGACCCGCGCGGGCGTGCGGTCGTCGCTCCAGTCGGGCTCGCCCCTCACCTCGAGAAGGCTCTGCGGCTCGATTCGGGTGGTGGGCGGCAGATGGGCACCTTGTGCCGTCAACCGTCCGTTCATCGACCGGTGGCACCTTGGTGCCGTCGAACAAGCTCTTGCCTTGCCGCGATTTTGCGCGATCCTCGCCCGGCGGGTGCCGTGATCGGGCGCAAGGCTGAGCGCGGCGTCCACAACAAGGAGCAGGGTCATGTCGAGCGTCAGGGACACGGCCGAGCGGGCCATCCGCGAGGGGCTGGGCGACCGCGATGTGCTCCGGCGGGTCTTCTCGGTGCACCCGGCCGCCAACATCTCGACCGAGACCATCGCGTGGTATCGCGAGCGCATGGCGCGGGCTGAGATCGATGGCGCCGTGCGCTTCGCGGAGATCGGCGACGCGGCGCCGGCGCCGCGTCGCCCCCTCACGGCGGAGCCGGCCACGGCCAAGGGCAAGCTGATCAGGGAACTCCTGCGCGACGGGCTGCCCGACTACGTGGTCTACCGGCGGTCCGGCGCGGTCAGTCTGGCCTCGGTGCGGGCCCACCGCGCGCGCCTGATCGGCTCGGGCGAAGCGGTTCCGACCGAGGCGGAAGCGCGCCAGTACTGGGTCGCGCTGGGCGGCGCCCCGCACTGAGGGGGGAGCCGCCCCGCCGGAGGCGGCGCTCAGGCCACCTCGGCGAGCCGGGCGAGGGCGGCGCGGATCTTCTCGGCCTCCGCCTCGCGCGCGGCGAGGTTGTCGCGGGTCTCCTCCACGACCTCGTCGGGGGCGCTCTCGACGAATTTCGGGTTGTCGAGCCGCCCGCGCAGGCCGCCGAGTTCCTTCTCGAGCTTCGCCAGCGTCTTCTCCAGCCGCGCCTGCTCTTCCCCGATGTCGATGATCCCCGCGAGCGGCAGTCCGAACGTGCCCCCGCGCACCGGCAC
>LJNT01000035.1 GCA_001314685.1 Rhodobacteraceae bacterium HLUCCA09 | reverse complement strand
AACGCAAGCTCACGCCCGAGGTGTTGTCCGAGACGATCGGCGCCATCCTCACGCAACCCGACGCGGCGCTCCGCATGTCGCAGGCCGCGCTGTCGGTCGCCGTGCCCGACGCCACCGAGCGCCTCGTCGCGCTGGTCGAGGAACTCGCCGCATCCGGCAGGAAGGACGCCGCATGAACGCCGCCGCCACGAAACTTCCCACCCAGCTTGGCCCGATCCATTTCGTCGGCATCGGCGGGATCGGCATGTCCGGCATCGCCGAGGTGCTGCTGAACCATGGCTACACCGTGCAGGGGTCCGACCTGAAGCCGTCCAAGATCACCGCCCGGCTGGAGCGGTTAGGCGCGCGCGTCTTCATCGGTCAGCGGGCCGAGAACCTCGAGGCGGCCGAGGTGGTCGTGATCTCGAGCGCGATCAAGCCCGGCAACCCCGAGCTTGACGCCGCGCGCCTCCGGGGCCTGCCGGTCGTGCGCCGGGCCGAGATGCTGGCCGAGCTGATGCGGCTCCGCTCCAACATCGCGGTGGCGGGCACCCACGGCAAGACGACCACCACGACGCTGGTCGCCACGCTGCTGGATGCGGGCGGGATCGACCCCACGGTGGTCAATGGCGGGATCATCCACGCCTACGGGTCCAACGCGCGGGTGGGGCAGGGCGAGTGGATGGTGGTGGAGGCGGATGAGTCCGACGGCACCTTCAACCGCCTGCCCGCGACCATCGCCATCGTCACCAATATCGACCCCGAGCACATGGAGCACTGGGGCACGATCGAAAGGCTCCGGCAGGGTTTCCTCGATTTCGTCTCGAACATCCCGTTCTACGGGCTCGCCGTCTGCTGCACCGACCATCCCGAGGTGCAGGCGCTGGTGGGGCGCATCACCGACCGCCGCGTGGTGACCTTCGGCTTCAACGCGCAGGCCGACGTGCGCGCGGTGAACCTCAGGTACAAGGGCGGGGTGGCCCATTTCGACATCGCGCTGCGGGCCGAGGGCACGGTGATCGAGGGGTGCAGCCTGCCCATGCCCGGCGATCACAACGTCTCGAACGCGCTGGCCGCCGTGGCCGTGGCGCGGCATCTCGGGCTCAAGGCCGCCGAGATCCGCGAGGCGCTGGCGGGCTTCGGCGGCGTCAACCGAAGGTTTACCAAGGTCGGCGAAGTTGGCGGCGTGAGCATCATCGACGATTACGGCCACCACCCGGTGGAGATTGCCGCGGTCCTGAAGGCCGCGCGGCAGGCCGTGGCCGACCGCAAGGACGCGCGGGTCATAGCGGTGCATCAGCCGCATCGCTACACGCGTCTCGCCACGCTCTTCGAGGATTTCTGCGCCTGTTTCAACGACGCCGACGTGGTCGGCATCGCCGAGGTCTACGCCGCGGGCGAGGATCCGATCGCGGGCGCCAGTCGCGACGACCTCGTGGCCGGCCTGATCGCCCATGGCCACCGGCATGCGCGCGCCGTCACCTCCGAGGAGGATCTGGAGCGGCTGGTGCGCGAACAGGCGCGACCCGGCGATATCGTCGTCTGCCTCGGCGCGGGCACGATCTCGACCTGGGCGCAGGGGCTGCCCGCGCGGCTGGCCGACCTCGAAAAGCGCGTGGTGTCGGGATGAGAGCGTCCATGCGAACACGGGAGGGCCTGCCATGCCGCTGTCGCTGATCCTCGCCTGCCTCTGGGTGCTGGCGGCGGCCATCGTGGCGATGCTGCCGATGCGCCTGCAATACGTGCCGGGCCTGACGCTCCTCATCCTCGCCGTACCGCTCGCGGTCTTCGTCGGGCTGCAGCTTGGCTGGATCTGGGTCGCCGCCGTGCTGTTCGCCGTCCTGTCCATGTATCGCCGTCCGCTTGCGGCGCTGGCCCGCCATCTGCGCGGCCGCTTCGCGGGAGAGACATGATGCCCCTGTCCATCTTCTTCGCCGGTCTCTGGTGTCTTGCCGCCGGCATAGCCGGACTGGCGCCGCAGCGCTTCCACTGGGGCGCGGTCTGGGTGCTGATCGTGGCGGGCATCCCGCTACTAGGCTACGTCACCTACGAGAACGGGCCGGTCATCGGCCTTCTTGCGCTGTTCGGCGGCATCTCGGTCCTGCGCTGGGCGCCGCGCCTGCTCGCACTGTCGGAGCGGTGGACGGGGGGTGCCGAGGGGGCGTCTGGCCGCGACGCCGTGAGGCAGGAACCGGAGGGTGGCGCATGGACTGGCTGATCCTCATCCTGTTTCTGGTCCTTCCTGCCGCAGCCTTCGTCCTCGTGCGCGCGCGGCGGTTCGGCTGGGCCTGGACCACGCCGCTCGTTGCCGTGGGACTGGGCGTGCTGAACGTCATCTATATCGATCGGGTAGCGGTCTCCGAGCAGAGCAGAGGCTTCGGGAGCATCGCCGTCATGCTGTTGTTCTTGGTCATTGCCCTCGTGTCGGTCGTCGGCTGCATCGCCGGCCATGTCACGAACTGGATCGAGGCCAAGATGCGGGCGGAGCGGGAATCATGAAGAGCTTGGGCGCCTTTCCGGTCCTCGCGCTGCCGACCGCCGGCTACGCCGGCCATCGCATTGGCGCGACCGAGGTCGCCGTCCGCTTCGCCGTAACAAACACGCGCCGCCGTCCGATGCCCGTCCTCTTGCGGCATATCGGGCGACGCATCGCGGGAGAGACGTGATGCCCTTGTCCCTTGTCCTTGCCTGTGTCTGGGGCCTCGTGGCCGGCCTCGCAGGCATGGCGCCGCAGCGCTTCCACTGGCCAGCCGCCTGGATCCTGATCGCCACCGGCATCCCGCTTCTGGGCTATGTCACGTTGCAGACCGGGCCGGTCTGGGGCCTGATCTGCCTTGCCGCCGGGGCCTCCGTCCTGCGCTGGCCGCTCCTGCGTGCGGCGCAGAAGATGAAGCGCATCGTGGTGCGCGTCGAGCGCGATACCGGGGAGCCGGGGGAATGACGCGTTCCACGTCGAAACGGCGCCGGGGCGAGGGTCGATTGTCGGCGCGGTTGCCGCGGCAATGATCGCGGGCGGTCCACGGCCCGCCGCGTTCGCATTTCGGCGTGGCCGCGCCGAGCGTCTGGCACCACATGGCGAACTGCGCTAGGCGTCGGCCATGACCGAGATGCCCACCCCCCGAGGTCGCCTGACGCCCGACCGTGACCTGTCCGAGCTGACATGGCTGCGCGTGGGCGGGCCGGCCGACTGGCTGTTCCAGCCCGCCGACGCGGAGGATCTGAGCGATTTTCTTGCCGCGCTCGACCCCGGTATACCGGTCTTTCCCATGGGGGTCGGATCGAACCTGATCGTGCGCGATGGCGGCATCGCGGGCGTGGTGATCCGCCTCGGACGGGGCTTCAACCAGGTCCGGATCGAGGGCGCAACCGTCATCGCGGGCGCCGCCGCGCTCGACGCACAGGTGGCCAGGCGCGCGGCCGAGGCGGGGCGGCTCGTGCAGGAGGCGCGCCTGGGCGCCGGCGCCAAGGTCGCCTACGTCGTCGCCGATGCCCGCACGGGCGAGGTGCTCGAGTCGCGCGCGCCCCTCCTGCCGCTGCCCCCCGCCTCGGTGATGAAGGCGGTGACGGCGCTCTACGCGCTCGATGCGCTGGGCCACGGCCACCGCTTCGCCACCCGCGCGCTGGCCACCGGCCCGGTCGAGGGCGGCCGGCTCGAGGGCGACCTGATCCTCGCGGGCTCGGGCGACCCCACGCTGCAGACGAACGCGCTGGCCGACCTTGCGGGACGGGTCAAGGCGGCGGGTGTCGTCGAGGTGACGGGCGAGCTGAAGGTATGGGACGGCGCGTTGCCCCGCATCGACCGGATCGACGCCGGCCAGCCCGACCACGTGGGCTACAACCCGGCGGTCTCCGGGCTCAACCTCAACTTCAACCGCGTGCATTTCGAGTGGCGGCGCGCGGGCGGCGGCTGGGACGTGTCGATGGACGCCCGCTCCGACCGCTACCGCCCTGCGGTGACGGTGTCGCGCATGCAGGTCGTCTCGCGCGCCGCGCCCGTGTACACCTATGCCGATATCGGCGATGTCGACGAGTGGACGGTCGCCGCCGGGGCGCTGGGCGGCGCTGGCTCGCGCTGGCTGCCGGTGCGCGAGCCCGCGCTCTACGCGGGCGAGGTCTTTGCCACCTTCCTGCGCGCGCAGGGCATCGCCACGGGGGGGCTGTCGCGCGCCGCCGCGCCGCCCGCGGGCACGCGGGTTCTCGCCGAGGTGGAGAGCGTGGGCCTGCGCCCGCTCCTTGCCGACATGCTCGACTACTCGACCAACGTCACAGCTGAGTCGGTGGGCCTCGCCGCCTCCGCCGCGCTCGGGCCGGGGGCGGACACCCTTGCCGCTTCGGCCGGGCGGATGGCGGACTGGTTCGCCGACGGGCTCGGCGCGCGCCGTCCCGATTTCGTCGACCATTCCGGCCTCGGCGACCGCTCGCGTCTCGCACCCTACGACATGGTGCGCGCGCTGGTTGCGCTCGGCCCCGGGGCGGGGCTGGCCGACCTGCTCGAGGACGTCCCCGTGCGCGGCGAGGAGTACCGCGCGATCCCCGACCACCCGGCGCGGGTGCGCGCCAAGACCGGCACGCTCAACTTCGTCTCGGGGCTGTCGGGCTATGTCCGGCCGATCGGCGGGCGCGACATGGCCTTCGCGGTGTTCGCCGCCGCCGACCTGCCGCGCCGCGCGGCCATCCCGCGCGCGCAGCGCGACCGGCCCGATGGCGCCGCCGGCTGGGCCCGGCGCGCACGCATCCTCCAGCACCGCCTGATCGACCGCTGGACGACGCTCTACGGCGAGGTGCCGCCCGAGGGCCTGCGCCTGCGCCCGCGGCCCCGCCCCGCCTCGCTCGCCTGCAGCGGGTGCTGAGGCGGCCCCGCCGCCTCGGCCCGCATGTCGGACCGCGCGTCGGCCCGTCGTGATCGCCCGCCCCCGCCGCCCCGCAGGCGGCCGCCAGGGGGGCGGACCCCTGCTTCTTTCTGTCGCAAATACGCACGGCTCCCACGGCCCCGCCGCGTGGGTCGCGGGGCAGGGGCGCCACCTGGACGGGTCAGAGCGTGAGGTGGCGGGCGCGGGCGCCCTGCTCGATCGCGGCGGCGTGCAGGCGGGGGATGTCGAGCTCGTAGCGGATCTCCTCGAGCATCCGCAGCTCGGGCTGGCCGAGCACGCCGTCGGCGGCCGCCACGTCGCAGGCCATGGCGTAGGCAGTCTCGTGCAGCCGTTCGGGCAGGGCGATGCGCACGATGCCGAAGAGGGCGGCCAGCCCGTCCTCCTCCTCGAAGAGCTCGAAGACGAGGTTGGCGACGAGGCGCGTCCGGTCGACGTCGTAATCGGCGAAGACCGGAAGGTGATTCACGATCCGGTCGATGGTGACCAGCTCGGCCGTGCGCACCGTCTCGTCAGAGACGGAGGTGGCGATCATCAGCGCCACCAGCGCGTCCTGCGGCGAAAGGGGCTGGTCTGGCTTTTCGGTCATTGGGCGCCTCGCACGATTCCCTGCCGAAGTAGGCTGCCCCGCGCCGCGCGGCAAGCGCGCCGGGCGCGCACCCCTGCACCCCGTCGAGCGGCGCGGGGGCCCCGAGCCTCCGTTTCAGCTCTCGTCGTCGTCGGAGCCCACGTCGGCGATGTCGTCGAGCGAGACGCTGTCCTCGTCGTCTTCCTCAAGGACGTCGTCGCCGAGGTCGACATCGGTGTCGTCTTCCTCGAGCACGTCGCCCTCGTCGATGACTTCGGCCTCCTCGGTCTTGGGCTTCGTCTTCTTCTCCTCCGGGATGGCGACGCGTGCCTTCGGCCCGTCCTCGAGCGGTACCGCCTCGCCGGTGTAGGGGCTGACGACGGGTCTCTTGTTGAGGTCGTAGAATCGCTTGCCGGTGGTCGGGCAGACGCGCTTGACTCCCCATTCTTCCTTGGGCATGCGCGGGATCCTCGTGGTTTCTGGAAGGTCAGTCGCAGCGCATGCCACAGGGGCGCGGGGCGATCAACCCCTCTCGCGCCTTGCGCGGCGACGTCCCGGGGGGCGTGCCCGGGGGGAGCGCCGTGCCGGCCGGGACGGCAAACGCGGGATGACAAACGCGGGACGGGCGCATGGAGCACCACGACCTGAGGGGCGCGCCGCCCGTGCGCGTGCACCTGCGCCACTCGGCCCGGGCGCGGCGGATGAGCCTGCGCGTCTCGCGCCTCGACGGGCGCGTGACGCTGACGCTGCCGCGCGGCATGCCGCTGCGCGCCGCAATCGCCTTCGCCGAGGAGCGGGCGACGTGGATCCGCGGCCACCTCGCCGAGATCGGTGCCCCCGAGATCGTCGGCTGGGGCAGCGTTCTGCCCGTCGAGGGGCGGCCCTGCACGGTGATCGCGGGGCCGCGCAGCGCGCTTCGCCCAGAGGCAGGCGCGATCGAGGTGTCGGCGCGCGCGGCGTCGGTGCCCGGAACGGTGGCCGGACTCGTCAAGGCGCTGGCGCGCGAGCGGTTGACCGCGGCCTCCGACGCCCATGCCGCGCGGCTCGGCCGCCCCTATGGCCGGATCACCCTGCGCGACACCCGCTCGCGCTGGGGCTCGTGCACCGAGGCTGGGGCGCTGATGTATTCGTGGCGTCTGGCGATGGCGCCGCCCGACGTGCTCGACTACGTCGCCGCGCACGAGGTCGCCCATCTCGCGGTGATGGACCATTCGGCGCGCTACTGGGCAGTGGTCCGCGGGCTCTGCCCCGACTACGAGGCGCACCGCCGCTGGCTGCGCGAGCACGGCCCGGAGCTGCACCGCCCCCGCTTCTCGGCGGCCGTGCCGTGAGCGGGACGGATTGACCGGGGGCGCGCCGGCGCGCAGGATCGCCCCCATGCTCTACACTCCCCGCCCCTCGGACGTGACGGCGCCGGCGGCCCAGCCCGCCGCGGCCCCTGCCGCGCACGAGCGGCTCTACCGGGCGCTGCGGACGCGGATCATGCACGGCGAGATCGGCCCCGGCGAGGCGCTTACCCTTCGGGGGCTCGGGCGCGAGTTCGGCGTGTCGATGACCCCCGCGCGCGAGGCGGTGCGGCGGCTGGCGGCCGAGGGGGCGCTGACGCTCTCGCCCTCGGGGCGGGTGGCCACGCCCACGCTCGGCGCCGACCGGCTGGAAGAGCTCGCCGCCGTGCGCGCCCTGCTCGAGCCCGAGCTCGCGGCGCGGGCGATGCCGCGCGCGCATCCCGCCCTGATCGACCGGCTGCGCACGATCAACCAGACCATCGCCGAGGCGATCGCGCGCCGCGATGCGCCGGCCTACATCCGCACGAATCTCGAGTTCCACCGCACGCTCTATCTGCGGGCGCAGGCGCCGGCGATGCTCGCGCTGGCCGAGACCGTCTGGCTGCAACTCGGGCCCACGATGCGGGCGCTCTACGGCCGGCTCGGGCGGACGGAGGCGCCCCGCGGCCATCGCGTGATCATCGCCGCGCTCGAGGCGGGCGACGAGCCGTCGCTCAAGCTCGCGGTGCGCGCCGACGTCACCCAGGGGCTGCGCCTGCTCGCCCAGTGACGGCCCTGGCCGAGGCGTCGGGACGGCGGGGGCCGAACCCGGTGACGGCCCTGGCCGAGGCGCCGGGACGGCGGGCCGCCGACCACGCCCCGCCAAGCCGCCGCCCGGCGCGACCCGGTCGGGGCCAGGTCGGGGCCAGATAAGGGACCGCGCTCCACGCCATTGATCGGCTTCGATTAACCCTCGCCATGCTACGCCCGTTTCGTCTCGCCCCTGCGGCAAAGGAAACGGAGGGCCTCGCATGGCTGTCTGGCAGGTCACCGGGTCGAACTGGAACGCCGACCGGGTCGAGGGCACGCGCAGCGACGACACCCTCGACGGCCAGTCCGGCGACGATTCGGTGAGGGGCGGCGCCGGCGACGACCTGGTCTGCGGTAACGGCGGCGCCGACAGCATCGACGGGGGCGACGGCCACGACACGGGCTTTGGCGGGGCCGGCGACGGTCCCATCGTCGGCGGCGCGGGAGACGACCGACTCTTCGGCGGCGACGGGGCCGACACGATCGTCGGCGGTGGCGGGCGCGACAGCGTCTCGGGCGGCGGCAACGCGCGGCGCATGGTCGTCTCGCCGCAGCACGCCTTTCTCGTGCGCGGCGTCGGGGCGGGGGGAGCCGGGGACGCTGTCGCAGGCGACAGGCTGGTGCGTGCCCACCACCTCGCAGAGTTCTGCGGCGGCAGGATCGCGCGGGTCGACCGCCGGGCGGAGGGTGTCACCTATCACCGCGTGCTCGCCGAGCGGCACAGTCTGATCCGGGCCGAGGGCGCGGTGACCGAGACGCTCTATTCCGGCCCGATGGCTCTGCGCGGGCTCGGCGCGCGCGCGCTCGCGGGCCTGCTCGCCGCCTGCCCGCAGCTGGCACCGGGGCTGATCGGCCGGGCCGATATCGGCCGCCTCTAAGGCCCGTCGGCCCGCACCTACGCCACGCGGGCCGACCTGCGTGCGGGCCGCGTCGCCCTGCCGGGACGCGCGCGGGAGGCGTCGCACGGCTGAGGCAGCCCTGCCGCTCCCGGCCGATGGGCGCATCCGCCGGGGGGGGGCAGACGGCAGCGACGCGCATCGTCGGCGCGCATCATCGCCGCGGCCGTCAGGAGCGCGCCCGGCGGGCGAGAAACGCGGGCACCAGCAGGGTCAACACCAGCAGCCGCGCGACGTGGTGAGCCGCGACGAAGGCGGGCGCGAGGCCGAGTTGCACGGCCATCGCGGCCATCGCCTCGACACCGCCGGGGGCGTAGGCCACCAGCAGCAGCGTCGGCGCGAGGCCCGTGAGAGACACGGCGAGCGCCATCGCGGCCACGGCGATGCCGCAGGTCAGCGTGGTGACGGCGAGCCCGGCCGCCAGCGCCTGCTGCACGATCCGCAGGGGCACCCCGCGAAACCGGATGCCGACGAGCGTGCCGAGCAGGGCGAAGGCGGACAGCGCCAGCCACGGCGGCAGCACGCCCGGTGTCAGCCCCGCGGCGTGACCCACCGCCGAGACGCACATGCCCGACAGCAGCAGCGCCGCCGGAACCCGCAGCCACAGCAGCGCGAGGCCCGCCGCCGTCCCCAGTCCGGCCAGCGCGGCGAGCGAGAGCGGCGACATGGGCGGCAGCGCCGCCATCGCCGCGTCGCCGGGCTCGCCCCATAGCACCAGCAGCGGCGGCACGAGAAGCGTCAGCAGCAGCACGCGCATCGCCTGCACCACCGCGATGCGAGGCACGTCGAGGCCCCGCTCGGTCGCGTAGCCGATGACGTAGCTCAGGTGCCCCGGCGTGGCGGCGAGCACCGCCGACAGCCGGTCGAAGCCCATCCGCTCCATGAGCAGGCTGCCTGCCAGCAGGGAGGCCGCGAGCGATGCCGTCAGCACCGCGAGCGAGAGCGGCCACTCGGCGAGCGACGAGACGACTTCGGGCGTCACGCCCGTGCCGATGCCGATTCCCAGCACGAGGAAGGCGGCCTGCCGCACGAGGCCGGGGACGTGCAGCGGCGCCCCGGCGAGCGCCAGCAGGGTGACGGCGGTGGCCGAGCCGGTGAGGAACGGTGCGGGAAAGCCGATCGCATGGGCTGCCCCGCCGCCTGCCGCCGCCCCGGCGCAGGCCACGGCGAAGCCGGCGGCGTCGCGGGCGCGTGGTGTCATGGCGCGGGCATAGCCGCCCCTCGGGGAGAGGGGAAGAGAGTGCGGCGGTCAGGCCCCGGCAGCGTCGAGACAGCCCTCGACGAGGCCGCGATAGCTGGACCCGAACAGGCGCAGATGCACCAGCGCCGGCCAGAGCGTGTAGACGGGCCGCCGCGCCTGCTCGCCCGGCTCGGGCGGGCCGTAGGCGTCGCGGAAGGCGGGGCCGGGCTGGCCGAACAGGTGCAGCATGGCAAGGTCGACCTCGGCGTGGCCGCGGTAGCAGGCCGGGTCGATCAGCCCCAGCAGCCGCGTGCCCCGCGCCATGACGTTGCCCGTCCAGAGATCGCCGTGCAGCAGCGCGGCGGGCGGGCGCTCGGGCAGCAGATCGGGCAGGCGGGCGGCCAGCATCTCGACGCGCCGCGAGAGGGGCGCGGGCAGGTGCGGCACCGCGGGCAGCAGCCGACGCTCGGCCCAGAAGTCGGGCCAGCTGTCGGCCGGCGCGTTGGGGATGGCGACGGGGCCGAAGGCATGGTCGCGCGGCCAGCCATAGGCGTCGCCGGTGTCGGCGTGCAGCGTCGCGAGCGCGGCGCCCAAGGCGCCCCAGGCGTCGGACAGGCCGGTCTCGTCGCCGAGATCCTCCATCACCAGAACGTCGTCGTCGACGGCGAGCACGGCAGGGGCCGGAGCGCCCGCCGCGGCGATGGCCTCGAGCATCTCGGCCTCGGCGCGGGCGGTCGGGCCGGTCCTGGCCACGCTCTTGGCCACGGCGCTCCGCCCGTCGGCCAGACGCAGGCGGACGACCTCCGACAGGTCGCCGCCGTGGAGGGGCCGGGCCTCGGCGACCTCCGCGCCGAGCAGGGCGGCGGCGCGGTGGACGGCGCTGGCCGCGCTCACCACGGCGGCGGGCGCGTGGCCCAGAGCGCCTTGAGCTCGGCCGCCCGCGCCTCTGACCAGCCGGGCGGCTCGGTGAGCGCGGCCCAGGCGTCGATGTAGTCGTCGGCGACGTAGAAATGCCCGTAGCCCTCGACCGAGAGCGCCGTTGTCATGTCGAGCGTGAGCTGGAAGGCGGTCACGAGCGGATACCACCGCATCTCGGGTGCGACGTCGGGCGGGCGCTCTCCCGTCAGCCAGTCGGGTGCGCGCCAGATGTCGGCGATCGAGGCGTTGACGATGGGGTCGGAGCCGTAATGCAGGAACACGAAGCGGATCGGCCCCCACGACGCGAAGGCGGGGTCGTCGAGCACGTTCTGCTGGTTGGTCACGCGCACGAGCGAGCCGTTGCCGTAGCGCGGCCGCCATTCCGGGCTGCCGTGCTCGCGGCGGTCGCGGATCGCGCTCCAGACCGGGCTCACGAAGGGGGAGCCCGCCCAGAACGCGCCCCCCGGCGGGTCGGCCAGCACGTCGAACAGCGGCAGCGTCGCCTGGCTGTTGAGCGCGCCCTGGCTGAGGCCGTGGATGTAAAGGGCGGGGCGGTCGCCCTCGGGCAGGGCCGACCAGTGGTCGTGGATCACGTCGAAGAGGGCGCGCGCCTGGTCGAGCCCGTACTCCACGTTGGTCAGGATCGAGAGCACCGAGGTGAGATACGAATACTGCGCGGCGACATGGGCGGTGTTTCCGCCCCACATGAAGTCGACGGTGTCGTGGGCGCCCGGATCCATCCAGCCGGTGCCGACGGGGGTTGTGACGATAAGGATCTCGCGGTCGAAACCGCCCTGCCGGATCAGCTCTTCCAGCGCGAGCTCGGCGCGCGCGCGCGGGCTTTCGGCCGAGACCCGGCCGACATAGACGCGCACGGGCCGCATCGCGCCCTCGCCCCAGAAGGCGCCGATCTCGCGGGCGGTCGGCGTGCGGGCGACGAAGTCGCGCCCCCGGTTGCCCAGATCGCCCCAGGTGATCAGCGACTCGACGCCGCCGGTCATGTCGGTGGCGGGCGGCGCCGCGGCGCCGGGCGAGAACACCTCTTCGGCGGTGGCGAACGAGGCGTCGGCGGCCTCCATCACGCGCTTCACCAGCACGCCCTCGATCAGCGACCAGAAGAGCAGGGCCGCGACGGCGAAGCCCATGACCGGCCCGACCCGCCCCGGCAGCACGCGCGACAGCGCGCGCCCCGCCCGCCGCACGACCATCGTGAAGGCGCTGCCCGCGAGCCACAGAAGCGCGAAGATCAGGGCCGCGATCGGTGCGACGACGAGGGGGTGGACGGTGTCGACCGGCGGCAGCTCCATCGCCCGGCGCGTCGCGTTCTGCCACTCGGCCGCCTGCCAGAGACCCCAGGTGCACAGCGCCAGCGCGATGACGATGAACGCCGCGCGGAAGCGGCGTGCGTCGTCGTCGTCGGCCTCGGGCAGGCGCATGATCCGCCAGAGCCAGAGCAGGCCCGCGCCGACCGCGTAGCCGAGCGCCGCCGAGGCGCCCGACAGCGCCCCCTGCAGCGCGGCGGGGCGCGGGATCAGCGAGGGGGTGAGCGAGGCCACGAATAAGAGCGCCCCCACCGCCAGAGCGAAGCCCGAGACGCGCCACCAGCGCGGCTCGGGCAGGGCGCCCGACTCGTCGTCGATGTCGTCAAGTGTCAGGCTCATCGTCCCCTTCCTTTCCGGCTTGGTCGTGGGCGCGGCGGATCAGTTCGTCGGCCATCGCGCCCGCCGCCGCCACGAACAGCCCGATGCCGCAGAAAATGTACACCATCGTGAAGATCTTGCCCGCGGCTGTCTCGGGCACGATCTCGCCGTAGCCCACGGTCGAGATCGTGACGACCGAAAAGAACAGCGCGTCGAGCCAGCCCCACCCCTCGATCCAGCGGTAGAAGACCGTGGCGATCAGGATGGCCGAGCCGGTGAGCGCGAGGAGAAGCCGCACCCGCGGGTTGCCGAGCGCCGCCGCGACGCCGCCCACGATCAGGGCGAGGGGGCCGAACCGTGCCATCCGAAAGCCGCCTCCCGTCCTCGCGCCTTCCCTTGCGCGAGGTGGCCAAGCCCGGCCGGAAAGGTCAAGACGTGGTGCGGCGGGCCGTGACACTGTGCGCGCGCAGCGAAAGGCAGGCGAATGGGGGTACGCATGATCGGATGGCTGGTGGCGGGCGGCGTTGTGGCGGGGCTCGTCCTGCTCGTGGCGGCCAACACGGTGGGCCGCTATACCGGGCTGACCGTGCCGCGGGTGCCGCCCGAGACGCTGTCGTCGATGCTCTCTCCATCCTACACGCTCACCGTGCCCGAAGAGGGGGAGGGGCCGTTTCCCACCGCGCTGCTGCTGTCGGGCTGCGACGGGCCGCGCGACAACCTCGAGACCTGGGCGCAGGCGCTGGCCGAGGCGGGCTGGGCCTCGCTCGCGGTCGACAGCCACGCGCCGCGCGGCTTCACCGAGTTCGAACTGTGGCGGCTCGTCTGCGCGGGCCAGTTGCTCAACGGGGCCGAGCGGGCCGGCGACATCGCCGTGGCGCTCGCCGACGCCCGCGCGATGCCGCAGGTCGACGAGACGCGGCTCGCGCTGATCGGGGCGTCGCACGGGGGCTGGGCGATTCTCGAATACCTGTCGATGGCCGATCACGGGCAGGCTCCGCTGACGCTGACCGGGTGGCCCGACGGCCCCGCGCCGCTCGACGGGGTGCAGGCCGCGCTGCTGCTCTATCCCTATTGCGGGGGGTTGTCGCGGGCGAGCCGGCGGGGGTGGCAGACGGCGCTCCCGGTGCTGTTCCTGCTGGCAGAGGGCGACAGCATCGCCTCGGAGAAGCCGTGCCTCGAGGTGGCGGCGCGCGAGGCGCGGCGGGGCCTGCCGATCGAGACCCATGTCTATGCCGGTGTCACCCACGGCTTCGACCAGCGGGAGAAGGCGCCGCTCTCGACGCTCGGCTACTTCCCCGAGGCGACGGCGGACGCGCTGTCGCGTGGCACGGCCTTCCTGGACCGCGCCATCGGCCGCTGAGACGGGGACGGCCGCGCCGGCGGCACGAGGAGGTCGGCGGCACGAGGAGGCCGGCGGCACGAGGAGGCCGGCGGCACGAGGAGGCCGGCGGCACGGGGAGGCCGGTGGCACGGGGAGGCCGGCGGCACGGGGCGCGCGGCACGGGGGGCGGCGCCCGTCCGTCGCCCCACCCGCCCACCCGCGCCGCCCGGCGGGCGCCGGCCCTTGCCGGTGCGGTATCGCGGCAGGGCGACCCCTGCCCTGCACGGGTGGTGGCATCGCCCCGCGCGTCTGCTAGAGAGGGCCAAAGAGAGCCAACGCCATGGCAAGGCGGCGACGAAGGAGACGACAGATGCGCAAGCGTGCCATTTCCATTCTGGCCTACCTGGTGGCGAGCTCGGCGGGGCTGCTGCTTGCCGTGTTGCTGCTCGACGGCTTCCGGATCGATTTCGTGGCCTTTCTGCTGGCTGTCGTGATCTTCTCGGTCGCCACCGCGCTGCTCGCCCCGCTCGTCGAGACGCTCTCGCAGCGCTACGTGCCGCAGCTCGCGGGCGGGATCGCGCTCGCCGTGGTGGCGCTGGGCCTGCTCGTCACGGCGCTGCTCATGCCGGGGATGGAGATCGGCGGCATCGCCAACTGGCTGGCGGCGACGCTGCTCGTCTGGCTCGGCAGCCTGCTCGCGCAGATCCTGCTGCCGATCTACGTCTTCAAGGAGCTCAAGCCCCCGCACGCCTGACCCCCGCACGCCTGACCCCCGCACGCCTGACCGGTCCCGCTCCCCGCGCGGCGCGGCGCCACGCCTGCGGCAGATGGCGCAGGCGGCCGGGTTGCCCGCCCCCGCCCCGGGCGCTAAGCCCATGCGGAACAGGAGGAGACGACAGCCATGGCAGACGCCGAGGCGCAGGCAGGGCCCCAGCCGGCGCCCCCGCACTCCCCGTCCGAGCGGGCGGGGTCGAAGCGCATCGGCGCCCTGCGCGCGCTGTTCCCGTTCTTCGTGCCCTATCGCGGCTGGGTCGCCTTCGCCGCTGCCGCGCTGGTGCTCACCGCCGCTGTCTCGCTGACGCTGCCCATCGCCGCGCGCCGGGTGGTCGACGGGTTCGCCACCGGCGAGGTCGCGCTGCTCGACCGCTATTTCGTCGGCGCCATCGGGCTCGCCGCGATCTTCGCCCTCGGAACGGCGGCGCGCTACTGGATGGTGACGCGGCTGGGCGAGCGGGTGGTGGCCGACATCCGCAAGGCCGTGTTCGACCGGATGATCGGCATGTCGCCGGAATACTACGAGCGGCTGATGACCGGCGAGGTGCTCTCGCGCATCACCACGGACACGACGCTGATCCTGTCGGTCGTCTCGTCGTCGGTGTCGTGGTTCCTGCGCAACGTGCTGCTGTTCGTGGGCGGGCTGGCGATGATGCTGGTCACCTCGGCCAAGCTGACGGGCATGGTGCTGGCGCTGATCCCCGTGGTGATCGTGCCGATCCTCGCCCTGGGGCGCCGCCTGCGGCGGCTGTCGCGCGAGAACCAGGACTGGATCGCGCAATCGTCGGGCAACGCCTCGGAGGCGCTGCTGTCGGTGCAGACGGTGCAGGCCTATACCCACGAGGCGGCCTCGAAGGGGCGCTTCTCCGACGTCACCGAGAAGAGCTTCGAGACCGCCAAGAAGCGGATCACGGTGCGGGCGGCGATGACGGCGATCATCATCTTCGTGGTGTTCTCCGGCATTCTCGGCGTCCTGTGGATGGGGGCGCGCGACGTGCGCGCGGGCGGCATGAGCCCGGGCGAGCTGGTGCAGTTCGTCATCTACGCGGCCATCATGGCAGGCTCGGTCGCCGCCCTGTCGGAGATCTGGGGCGAGCTGCAGCGTGCCGCGGGCGCAACCGAGCGTCTGGTGGAGCTGCTGGGCGCGGTCGACAGCGTGCGGGATCCGTCCGCGCCGACACCCCTGCCGAAGCCCGTGCAGGGGGCGCTCGCCCTCGACGGGGTGACGTTCCACTACCCCGCCCGGCCCGAGGCGGCGGCGCTGCACGACGTCTCGTTCGCGGTCAGGCCCGGCGAGACGGTGGCGCTCGTCGGCCCCTCCGGTGCCGGCAAGTCGACCATCCTCCAGCTGCTCCTGCGCTTCTACGATCCGCAGGCGGGGCGCATCACGCTCGATGGCGTTCCGATCGACACGATGGCCCGCTCCGACTTCCGCAAGGCGATCGCCCTCGTTCCGCAAGACCCGGTGATCTTCGGCGACACGGCGCGCGAGAACATCCGCTTCGGCCGTCCGGGCGCGACCGACGCGCAGGTCGAGGCCGCCGCCCGCGCCGCGGCCGCGCACGACTTCGTGGCGAAGCTGCCGAAGGGGTACGATACCTTTGTGGGCGAGCGCGGGGTGATGCTCTCGGGCGGGCAGAAGCAGCGCATCGCCATAGCCCGCGCCATTCTGCGCGATGCGCCGGTGCTGCTGCTCGACGAAGCGACCTCGGCGCTCGACGCCGAGAGCGAGCAGGCCGTGCAGCACGCCGTCGCCGAGATGGCCGCCGAGCGGACGACGATCATCGTCGCCCATCGCCTCGCCACGGTGAAGCAGGCCGACCGCATCCTCGTCTTCGAGGAGGGGCGCATCGTGGCGGAGGGGACCCATGACCAGCTCGTCGCGCAGGGCGGCCTCTACGCCCGGCTCGCCCGCCTCCAGTTCACCGACGGCGTCGCGGCCGAGTAGCGCGCGCCTCGCCACGGTCGACCTCGCCCGCACGGCGGCGCTGGCGGGCATGATCGTGTTCCACTTCGTCGTCGATCTCGAGCTTTTCGGCCACGTTCCGCCGGGCACGTCTCTGTCGGGCGTCTGGGTCGTTCTGGCGCGGATCGTGGCGGGCGGCTTCCTCTTCGTGGCCGGCATGAGCCTGTGGCTCGCGCACGGGCGCGGCATCCGCTGGCGGCCTTTCCTGCGGCGGCTGGCGGTGCTGGCGGTGGCGGCGGCCGGCATCAGCCTCGCCACCTGGGCGGCGATGCCCGACCGCTACGTGTTCTTCGGAATCCTGCATTCCATCGCGGCGGCGAGCGTGGTGGGCCTCGCCTTCCTCCGCCTGCCCGCGGGCGTCACGCTGGCCGCGGCCGCCTTCGTCCTGGCCGCACCGGCGCTGCTGGCGACGGGGGCGTTCGACGCCCGCCCCCTCGCGTGGCTGGGCCTGTCGACCTGGACGCCGCGCTCGATGGATTTCGTCCCGCTCTTTCCCTGGCTCTCCCCCTGCCTCGCCGGGATCGCCGTGGCCCGGGCGGCCGAGCGCGCGGGCCTCTTCGCCCGCCTCGCCCGGGCCGAGCCCCAAGGGCCCCTCGTGCGCGCCCTGACGTGGCCGGGGCGGCACAGCCTCGCCGTCTACCTCGTGCACCAGCCGGTGCTGATCGGGGCGATCTGGGCGGCCGGCCGGCTGGTCTGAGCCGCGCGACGCGTCATCGCCCGGTCCATCATCTTGGCCGAAATACTCTCGGGGGGGCTAGCCGGAGGCGAGCGGGGGGCAGACGGCCCCCCTCCGACCCGCGCCGGGGCCGCCGACGATCAGTAATCGCGCTGGTAGAAGATGCCGATCGAGGTCTCGCCCTCGTTGTCGGCGCTGCCCTGCACCGTCACGTCGTCGGTGATGTCGATCTTGATGTTCAGCTCGGTCTGGCCATCCGACGACGTCGTCACGTCGGTATAGATGTTCTCCGACAGGTAGGCGCCGATCTGCAGCGCCGCGTCGCCATCGTCGTCGGTCACCAGGTCGAGGTCGCTCACCCCGAGGCTCTCGCGCAGCCCGCCGAGCAGGCCGTTGCCGCCCCGCCCGGTCAGCCGCGCCACGGACGCCGCGAGCTGGGCGGCCTCCAGCGGCGAGAGGTTGGCGAGGCCCTTGCCGAAGAAGAATCGCGCCAGCACCTCGTCTTCCGGCAGGGGCGGCTGCGATTCGAAGGCGAAGGTGGGCTCGTTCACCGGCCCCTCGATGCGGATGATGATGGTGAAGTCCTCCGCGTCGTCCGAGGTCGCCGAGAGATCGAGGAAGGGGACGAGGTCGCCCCCCAGGGTCATCCGCCCGTCTTCGGCCAGCTCCAGCCGTCGGCCGAGGATGTCGAGCCGCCCGCGGATCACCTCGATGCCGCCGACCGGCGCCGGGCGCCGCGTGGTGCCGCCCAATGTGAACGCGCCGCCGAGCTCGGCGTCGAGGCCGCGGCCGCGCAGGAAGATCCGGTTGGGCGCGTCGATCGTCAGGTCGAGCGAAAAGACGTTGCCGGGCCGCCCCTCGGCGATCCGCTCGTCGCGCCGTTCGTTGACCAGGCCGGCCCAGACGCGCGTCTGCCGCACGGCCGCCGACTCGCCGATATGGGTCACGCGCGGGATGTTGGCGCCGAAGCCGACGCCGCCAGAGGGGATGCGCAGCTCGGTCTCGCCCACCTCGATCCGGCCTGCGATGGCGCCGCCGCCGCCCGTGAGCGGGCCGCTCACGCTGACCTGCCCGTTCAGCGTGGTGCGGTAGAGCGAGGGGTCGGCAAGGGTCAGCCCGTTCAGCGTCAGCGTCAGGTCGGCGGGGAAGCGCGCGCCGAGGTCGATCGGCCCCGACACGCCGAGGCTGCCGCCCTCGGGCGCGGTCGCCTGCCCGTCGAGCGACAGCCGCCCGCCGGCGATGTCGGCGGTGAGGTCGATGTTCTGGAAGGCGAGGTTGGCCGCAGGGATCGAGATGCGCGCGCCGTCGGTCGAAAGCGTGCCCGAGAGGTTCTGCAGCGACGGAGCGCCATCGAAGCCGAGGTCGAAGCGCAGATCGCCGTCGAGGCGCTGCGGCGCGAGGATGCCGTTGACGAGGCCGAGCGGCGCGGTGCCCTGCGCGCGCAGCGAGCTCGCCCCGCCCGGCGCCAGCACGCCGATGACCGAGGCCGCGGCAGCGCCGGGCCCGGCGGTCTGCACGTCGAGCGCCCAGCCCTCGGGGCGCTCGGTCGCCGTGCCGGTGACGCGCAGGCTGCCGGTCAGCCCGCGGGCCAGGGGCGCGATGTTCGGCACGCCGAGGCCGAGGCGCAGACGGCCCGCGCCCTGGCCCACCCGGCCCGTCACCTCGGCGCTGGCGCCGTAGGGCAGGGCGGCGTCGGCGCTGACCTGCAGGGGCGCGCCCGCTTCCGGCTGCGTGACGCTCGCCTCGAGCGCGGCTTCGCCCGAGAAGCGCGGCACGAGGGAGGCGACGTTGGGCAACCGCGCCTGCAGGTCGGCCGCGACCGGTCCTGCGCCGGCCTCGGCCTGCGCGGCGAAGGTCGCGCCGTAGGGGCCGTCGCCCGACAGGTCGACCTGCCACGGCCCGTCGCCCTGCCGTGTGGCCGTGGCCGTCGCCGCCAGCCTGCCCGAGAGGGTGGGGACGAGGGGCTGAAGGCTCGGCACGGCGAGGCGGGCCTGCACATCGGTCGCCTCGCCGAGCACCGCCTCGGCGGCCAGCGTCGCTCCGTAGGGGCCGTCGGCGTCGAACTCGACCGCCCAGCCGCCGGGCCGCTGCGCCGCCGTGACGTCGGCCACGAGCGGGCCGGAGAGCTGCGGCGTCAGCGCCCCTGTGTCGGGCAGGCGGATGGTCGCCTCGGCGCGGGTGCGCGACCCGTCGTCGGCGATGCCGACGAGGGCGCGGATGTCGGCGGTCGCGTCGAAAGGGCCGGTCGCGTCGGCCGTCAAGGCGATCTGGCCCGAGGGCTGCTGCACCGCGCGCCCCTCGGCCGTGGCCGGGCCGGAGAGGGCCGGCGAGAGCGCCGAGAGGTCGGGCACGCGCAGCGCGTAGGTCACGGCCGAGCGCGAGGCGCCGACGCGGCCACGGATATCCGCGGTGGCGCCGTAGGGAAGCTCTGCGTCGAAGGTCACGGCGAAACCGCCGGGGGCGTAGGCCGTCGCGTTGCCGTCCAGCAGGGCCGCGCCCGGCACGCCGGGGGCGAAGGCGGCGACATCGGGCACCTCGACGCGCAGATCGACATCGGTCTCCGCGCCTCCGACGAGACCCTCGACCGCGACGCGGGCGCCAGCGGGCGCGTCGACCTCGAGGTCGACTTGCCAGTTGCCGCCCCCCGCCTCGGCGGCCGAGCCGGTCACCGCGACGCCCCCCTGCAGGGCCGGCACGAGGGGCGCGATGTCGGGCAGGGCGATGTCGAGCGTCACGCGGGTCTCGCCCGCCGCCTCGCCGAGGCCTACCTCGCCCGCGACGCGGCCCTCGAGGCCATAGGCGCCCGAGATGTCGACCGCGCCGTCCCACAGGCCCGGCGTGCTCTCGGTCGCCTCGCCCGTGACGGACAACGGGCCCTCGAGATCGTCGCGGATCAGGCCCAGATCGGCCAGCGTCGCGTCGAAGGTCAGCGCGCCGTCGGGGCCGCCCACGCGGCCAGCGGCGCTGGCCGCGAGCCCGGTGCTGTCGAGGCGGAAACGCTCCAGCACCGTGCCCTCGAGGTCGCGCCGGGCGGCGGCGGAGATCGTCACCGGCCCCTCGAGGAAGCGGTCGGCCACCTCCTGCCCGATGGCCAGCCCCTCGCCCTCGACGTCGAGCCCGAGATCGAAGGTGCCGCCGAGCACGTCGCCCGCGCCTTCGACACGGATATCGGCCGCCCCTTCGATCGGCCGCCCGGCGAGGGCGGCGAAGCGTGTCAGGTCGTCGGCCGAGAGCGCGGCAGCGCCGTCGAGCGACAGGGTGCGCCCGGCGGTGGTGGCGTCGCCCGCGACCCGCAGCCCGTAATCGGCGCCGCCGAGGGTGAAGCGCTCGATGCTCAGCGGCGCATCGGCGGCCCATGCGATCTGCGCCTCGCCGTCGATCCGCGTGCCCAGCGCCTCGGCCAGGGCGGCGTCGGCGAGCGCAAGGCCGTCGGCGGCATAGTCGAGCGCGGCCGTCACCCGCAGGTCGCCCGGCCCGCCCGCGATGGTGCCGCCGCCGGTGAGCGTCAGCGCGCCGATATCGGCCGCCTCGGCGGCGATGCCGCGCGCGACGAGGTCGAGCGTCCACCGCTCGCCCTCCGCCGCGTCGTAGCGGGCCGACAGGTCGGCTGCGCCGATGGTCAGCGGCGCGGCGATGGGCAGGCGCACCGGGCCGTTCTCGGGGTCGGCCAGCCGCCCGGTCAGTGCGAAGCTCTCGGGCACCCCGCCCGCCGACAGCGCGAGCGCGCCGTCGAGCGAGAGGCTGCGCGCTTGCAGCGACAGGGCTTCGATGTCGAGCGCGCCATCGTCGGCGCGCACGCCGTCAAGCGACAGCTGCACGTCGGGGCCGAAGAAATCGGTATAGGCGGGCGCGACGAGCGGCGTCACGTCGCCGCCCACGTCGGCCGAAAAGCGCAGGCCGCCCGCATCGGTGCCGCGCAGGATGACGGTGCCCGCCACCCGCGTCTCGCCGTTGGTGGCGAGGTCGATGCGTGCGGTGTAGTCGTCGAGCGGGCCGGTGCCCTCGACGTCGAGCGCGAGCGCCGGCGCGCCGGGCAGGCCCGCGAGCGTGCCGATCAGACCGCCCTCTCCCTCGCGCACCTCGAGGTCGAGCGCGAGCACGCGGCTCTCGTTCGAGAAGGACGCATCGAGCGCGATCCGGTCGTCGGTGCCATCCTGACGCACCAGGGCGAGGTCGGCGGTGCCGTCGCCATTCTCGAGCCGCAGCGCCCCCTCGGCGGCAAAGACCGCCTGCTCGCCCAGAACCGGGGCGCCGAGCACCAGCCGCTCCACCGCGAGGGCGTCGATATTCACCGCGACCGGCAGTTCGGGCAGCGAAAAGCCCGAGGCGGCGGCGCTGGGCGCCTCGCGCGGCTCCTCCTCGCCCGGCGGGGCGGGGATCGGCGGTCGCGCGATGGTGATGCTGTCGGCCGAAAGTTCGGCCACCGAGAGGCGTCCGCGCAGGAGGGCCGCGCGCGTCCAGTCGAGCACCGCGTCCTCGATGGTCAGCCAAACGCCCTCGCTGTCGGCGAAGGTCAGCCGCTCCAGCGTCGCCCGCCCCGACAGCGCGCCCTCGAATCCGGTCACGCGCACGTCGCGGCCCGGTCCCGACAGCGCGTTCTCGATCTGCCGCCCGAGGAAGCCGGGGGACTCGTCCTGCGCGGCGACGGGGCCGGTGGCGGCGATCCAGAGAAGCGCGAGCAGGGCGAACAGGCGGCCGGCCATCAGAACGCCTGCCCGATGCCGATATAGATCTGCACGGGGTCGGCGTCGTCGGGGCCGCCGTCGACGGGCGCAGCCACGTCGACCCGGATCGGGCCGAAGCCCGTGTCGTAGCGCAGGCCGAGGCCCGCGCCCGTCATCCACTCGCCCGATCCGTCGTAGAATTCCTCGGCGCCGACATAGCCGGCATCGACGAAACCCACGGCGCCGATCGGCCCGCGCACCTGCGCCCGCAACTCGGCCGAGAGCGCGAGGTAGGAGCGGCCGCCGACGATCCTGTCCCGGAACTCTCCGGTGCCGAGCGAGCGGTAGGGCTGGCCCCTGACCGAGCCGCCGCCGCCCGCGAAGAACAGGTAGTCGGGCGGTGCGTCCTCGATCTCGGGGCCGAACAGGCTGCCGAACTGCACCCGCCCCGCCGCCACGAACCGGTCGTCCTCGCCGAAGCCGAAATAGGTGCGCGCGTCGGCCGTCAGCTGGGCGCCGCTCTCGATGTCGACGACACCGAGAAACGGCTCGGCCCCGGCCTTGAGGAAGATCCCCTCGGTCGCGTCGAGCGGGTCGTCGCGCGTGTCCCAGGTCAGAGAGGACGGAAAGACGAGCATCTGGAACTCGCGCTCGCCGAAGGCGTCCTCCACCCGGCTGGCCCGGTAGGCCACCGACACCTCGGCCTGCAGGTCGTCGGAGAAGCGGTAGGCGAAGCCGCCGCCGAACTGCACCGTGTCCGACAGGTAGCCCGGCTCGTCCTCACGGCTGATCTCGGCGCCGAAGATCAGGTCCATGTCGGTGATGGGCGTCGCGGGGCGACGGAAGCTGCCCGTGATGCTGTAGTCGGTGCCGTTGTCGCGCTCGCTCACGCCGATGTTCTCGATGGCGAAGTCGAACCGCAGGTTTTCCGCCCCGCCGAGAAGGTTCCGATGCATCCAGAACGCGGTGAGGGCGAGGCCCTCGGTGGTGGAAAACTCGATGCCCGCACCGAGGCGGCGGCGTTTCTCCTCCTCGACGGTGAGCTCGATGGGCAGGGTGTCGTCCGGGCCGACCTGTTCGGCGTCGGCCAGCGTCACGGCGCGGAAGGCGCCGGTGCGGCGCAGGCGCTCGGCGGCGCGGTCGAGCGCCTGCGGGGAATAGACCTCGCCCACCGGCAGGCCCGCGATGGCGCGGATGCGCTCGGCCCGCACGCGCCTGTTTCCCGAGATGACGAGCGGACCGAAGGTCAGCCGGGGCCCCGGCGCGAGGCCAAGGTCGGCGTCGAGGCGACGCTCGGCGTGGCGGGCAATGATCTCGGTCGTGGCCAGCGTCACCTTGGCGTGGCCGGCTTCGCGCCAGGCGGTGACGGCGGTCTGCCCCGCGTCGCGGATCACGCCGGACAAGGCGGGCTGCGCGGTCGCGAACCCCTCGGGCACACGGGTCTCGGGGGCGAGCGGCCCCACCTCGGCCTGCCCGAAGCGGAAGGGCGGGCCGGCCCGCACCTCGATCACGATGCGCTCGATCCGGGCGGGGGGCTCGGTCAACGACAGCTCGGCCGCCTCGCGCCCGTCGACCTGCACCGAGACGGTTCCGGCATAGTAGCCCTCGGAGTAGAGCGCGCCGACCATCTGCCGGTACTCGCCCCGCGCCTCGGAGAGCGCGACGCCGGGCGCGATGCGCTCATCCTGCTCCGCCTCTTCGAGCGCGCGGCGCGTCAGCGAGGCGCGCTCGAGCTTGCGCTGCAGGTCGGCCGGCGCGCCGGGCGCGCGCACCACCACCTCCTGGAGCGCCCCGGCAGGCGGCGCGGCGAGAAGCGCCACCACAAGGGCGGCGGAGGCGATGCGGCAGCGCGACATGACGCGGCGAGCCTAGCCCGCGGGCGACTCCGTTTCCAGCGTTAACCGCCTGCAGGTCGCAGCGGCACCATGCGAGGTATTGTGGTGGGTCGCGGAATGCTCCACCATCCCTATGTCTGGTGACGGGGGTGTCATGGCGGGACAGGTGATCACCGTCGCCCAGCAGAAGGGCGGCTCTGGCAAGACGACGCTCGCCTGCCACCTCGCGGTGCATTTCCTGCGGGCGGGCCGGTCGGTCGCGGTGCTCGACACCGATCCGCAGGGCTCGCTCGGCCGCTGGTTCATGGCGCGGGTGGAGCGGACGGAGGGCGCACCGGAGATGGAGTTTTCCACCGCCTCGGCCTGGGGCGTGGGCTACGAGGTGGGCAAGCTGAAGCGGACGCACGACCTCGTCTTCGTCGACACGCCGCCCAAGGCCGACAGCGACCTGCGCCCCGCCCTGCGCGAGGCCGATCTCGTGCTGGTGCCGGTGGCGGCCTCGGCGCTCGACCTGTGGGCGACCGAATCGGTGCTCGACCTCGTCGACCGCACGGGGCGGCGCGGGCTGACGGTGCTCAACCGTGCGCGTCCGGGCACGCGGGTGCACGCCGAGACGCTGGCGCAGATGGCCGACCTGTCCGCGCCGGTGGCGGACGCGGCGCTGAACAACCGGGTGATCTACGCCGAGTCGATGGGGCAGGGGCTGGGCGTGACCGAGAAGGCGCGCAGCGGCCCCGCCGCCGCCGAGGTGGCCGCGCTGGCCGGTGAGGTGGCGGCGATCCTGTCGCGTTGAGGGTCGGGGGCCGGCCGCGGGCGCGCAGGTCGGGCCTGCCCGGCAGTTTCTCCGCGACGCGCCGCTGCGGTCACTGGTGCGGGCGCGCAGACGGGGCACGCTCGATGTCCCGACGAGGGGCTCCCGATGAAGGGCGCATGGAGCGCCGCTCGCGGCTCGCCCGTCATGGGGGCGTTCGCGGTGCCTCGTGCCTCCTGCCCACTTCGGGACGCCTCCGGTCGGGAACGGACCCTGCGTCGCGATCATCGCGCGCCGCCGGTCCGCTCGCAGGCCGCATCAGGGGCGGACGAAGCGCGCGCCGCCGCTCTCGCCGCCCTGCGACCCCCCGCTCAGGCGCCGGGCGGTGACGGCGCTCTCGGGCCAGACGCCGCGGCCGGCGCGCAGGGCGGCCATCGTGGCGTCGAGCGCGGGGCCGACGTTCATTCCGTAGACGATGGTCTGCCCGTTCTCCCGCGCCCCGCGCGAGATCAGCGACACGATCCGGGGCCGCCCCGAGGCCATGTCGAACACGGGCGCCCCCGACGAGCCGAAATGGGTGTCGCACGTCATCATCAGCGCGCCGCGCCCCGCCGCGGCCACCCCGCAGGCGCGCTGCCATGCGGGCGCCTCGGAGCGCCCGGCGGCGTAGGACACCACGCTCACCTGCCCGCCCGCCCCCGGCGGCGCGGCGGTGGCGAAGGGGGGTGCGAGGTCTGACGGAATGGGCGCGTCGAGCCGGATCAGCGCGAGGTCGGAGGTGAGCTGGCGCAGCCCGTCGGTATCGTCGTGGCGGTAGGCCGGGTGCAGCACCGCCCGCACGCCGTGGCGCTCGGCCACCGCCTCGCCGTCGCGCAGCCCGGCCCGGAAGGTCACCGCGCGGGGATCGCGCTGGGTGCCGTCGGAGCCCACAAGGCAATGCGCGGCGGTCAGCACGAGGTCGGGGGCGATCAGCACGCCGGAGCAGAAGCCGTCGCCGGCATCGATCCGACCCACCGCCTCGAAGCCGAGCAGGTCGTGGCGCAGCGTCAACCGCTTGAGCGGGCTGTCGGCCACGGCCGCGAGCGGCGCGATCGACGCCACGGCGGCGAGAGCGAGGGCGAGCGCACGGTGATGCATGTCAGGGCCGCAGGAACTTGGCGCTCGCGCCGCCCCCGCCCGCGCCGCCCCCGCCCGCGCCGCCCCCGCCCGAGGCCGGCTTGGCCGCCGCCGCGCCGCCCGGCGCCTGCACCCGGGCAAGGCCGCCGTTGAGCACCGCCGGCGGCGCCGTGTCGAGCTGGGCCATGACCTCGCTGAACGCGAGGCCGAAGGTAGGGGCGAGCGCCACGTCGTCTTCCCCCGACCGGCCCTTGGCCGAGACGACCGAGACGATCTCGGGCCCCGACGCGCCGAGGCGAAAGACGGGCGCGCCCGACGCGCCGAGATCGACCGAGCACGACAGCACCGCCACGCCCTCGGCCCGCCGCAGGACGTGGCACGTCTCCTGCAGCGAGGGGGCGTTGGCGCGGTCGCGGGCGTAGGAGACGACGCTCACCTCCTGCCCGCGGGCGAGGCCCTCGGCCGTGGCGAAGGGCACGATCCGGCTCGAGCGCACGGGCCGGTCGAGCTCGAGCACCGCCAGGTCGACCGCCACCCGGTCGACCGAGACGTCGCTGCCGTGGGCGTAGTCTGGGTGGGGGAACGACCGGCGCACGCCGCGATAGGCCTCGGCCCGCCCGTCGCGCCAGCCGGCGAGGAACTCGATCTCGGCATCGGGGATGCGTGCGCCGGTATCGCCGTCGAAAAGGCAATGCGCCGCCGTCAGCACCAGCCGTTCGGTGATGAGCGCGCCGGTGCAGAAGCTGGCCGAGCCGAGCTGCAGCCGCCCGACCCCCTCCCAGCCGCGGGTCTCGTCCGAGGTGGCGAGCCGCTCGAGGGGCGCGCCCTCGTCGGCCGCGGCGCGGATCGTGACGGCGAGCGCCACGGCAACGGAAAAGGCGAGCAGGGCGATCAGGCGGTGCATGGGCGGCGTGTCGTGTCGTGTCTGGGCGGTCTCGTATCCCGGCTACGGCCGGGCTGCGGCGAGAGTGTGACGCGAAGCAGGCCGCTTCGCGCGCCTTCGTTCACGATCCGGCACCAGTTTGTTTCCCGACGCGGCCCCGGGGCCGCAGCGTCAGGCGGCCTCTTCGCGCAGCCGCCGCGGCTTCGGCCCGCCCGTCGCCCAGTCGATCAGCTCGACGGTATGCACCACGGGCACCTCCGTCCCGCCGCCGATCTGCATCATGCAGCCGATATTGCCGGTGGCGATCACGTCGGGCGCCTTCGCCTCGAGCGTGCTCACCTTCCGCGACTTCAGCTGCTTAGAGATCTCGGGCTGCATCAGGTTGTAGGTGCCGGCCGAGCCGCAGCAGAGATGCGAGTCCTTCGGCTCGACCACCTCGAAGCCGGCCCCTTGCAGCAACGCCTTCGGCGTGCCCTTGATCTGCTGGCCGTGCTGCAGCGAGCAGGCCGCGTGATAGGCCACGCGCAGAGCCTCGGGGGCGGCGGCGTCGGGGGCGAGCTCCTTGAGCACTTCGCTGACGTCCCTGGCGATGGCGCCGACCGCCGCCGCCTCGTCCGCCAGATCGGTGGTGCGGAACATGTGGCCGTAATCCTTCACCGTCGTGCCGCAGCCCGAGGTGTTGATGACGATGGCGTCGAGCCCCTCGCCCCGCATCTCGCGCGTCCAGGCGCGGATGTTGCGCTCGGCATGGGCGTGACTGTCGGCCGTCATCCCCATGTGGTGGGTCAGCGCCCCGCAGCAGCCCTGCCCCTCGGCCACGACCACCTCGGCGCCCAGCCGCGTCAGCACCCGGATCGTGGCGTCGTTGATGTCGGTATCGAGCGCGCGCTGCGCGCAGCCCGTCATCAGCGCCACCCGCATCCGCCGCGTGCCCTGCGCGGCGAACACCTGCGGGTCGTCGTTGCGGCTGACCGGCGGGATGCGGGCCGGCGCCATGTCGAGCATCGCGCGCAGCCGCGCGTCGGGCACCAGCCGCCTGAAGGGGCGCCCGAGCCTGGCGAAGACCAGCGCCACCCGGAAGCGCCTCGGATAGGGCAGGATGCGCGCCAGCGTCCATCGCAGCGCCCGCTCGACCGGCGGGCGGCGGTAGGTCTTCTCGATGTGCTCCCGCGCATGGTCGACGAGGTGCATGTAGTGCACGCCAGAGGGGCAGGTCGTCATGCAGGCCAGGCACGACAGGCAGCGGTCGATATGCTTGACGGTCTTCTCGTCGGCGGGCCGGCCGCTCTCCAGCATGTCCTTCATCAGGTAGATGCGGCCGCGCGGGGAATCGAGCTCGTCGCCCAGCACCTGGTAGGTCGGGCAGGTCGCCGTGCAGAAGCCGCAATGCACGCAGGCGCGCAGCACCTCGTTGGAGCGCGAGATCTGCGGGTCGGTCAGCTGCTCGGGGGTGAAATTCGTCTGCATGCGGGCCCTTTTCAGAAGAGTGAGAGAAAGACGAGGCCGAACAGCGCCGAGAGGCCGAGATAGACGGCCGTGAACACGCCCCGCGCCGCCCACACCCGCTCGAACCGGCCGAGATACAGGTGGTAGAGCATCCCCGCTCCCGCCGCCGAGATCAGGCCCACCGCGAAGGCGGCGAGGCCCGCCGGCGCGATGCCGGCGACCGGCCCCGGCACCACGATCGCCACGAACAGCAGAGCGCCCGCGACGAACAGCGCGATCTGCGCGAGGAACGCGCCGCGCTTGCGGTCGGACATCAGCGCCAGCGCGCCGAACAGCGCGGCGGAGGCGACGGCGATCAGGGCAGCCTGGGGCACCATCCCGGTTTCACCTCTCCATCAGCCCGGGGTTCAGGATGCCCCGCGGGTCGAACATCGCCCGCAGCTCAGCGGCCAGCCGCGCCAGCGCCGGTGCCTCGGGGTGAAACGTGCCGAGCCGCGCCCGCACCTCTGCCGACGCCCGCACGAGCGTCGCATGGCCGGGCAGGTCGGCGAGCGCGGCGCGCGCGTCCGTGCCCTCGGGCAGGAGCGCCCAGATCAACCCGCCGCCCCAGTCGATCACCGCCGGCGGCTCGCCGAGCGCCGCCCAGGCGCGCGGCCCGTCCGACGGGCGCACCGAGACGCGCCAGACATCGCCCGCCCGCCCCGCGAGGGGGGCCGCATCGCGCACCTCCGCCCAGGTCCCGGCGACGCCCTCGCGGTCGACCGACACCGCGCCGAAGCGCCCGAGCAGGTCGGCCAGCCGCTCCGCGCGATACGCCACCTGCGCCTCGAACCCCTCGATCCGCACCAGCGTCCGCCCCGCCTCGGTCAGATGCGCCGCCCCCGATACCTCGTAGGGCGAGCAGAGCGCCGCCGACAATGCCGCGACCGCGCGGCCCGGCTCCAGCCCGCCGATCTCCAGCGTCGCCGACGCCGCCGGCGCGGGCAGCACCTTGAACGCCACCTCGGTCAGCACCCCCAGCGTGCCCCAGCTGCCCGCCAGCAGCTTCACCAGGTCGAAGCCGGTGACGTTCTTCATCACCCGGCCGCCGTTCTTCACCACCGTTCCCGTCCCGTCGACGACGCGCACGCCGATCAGCGAGTCGCGGCACGCGCCCGCCTGCACCCGCCGCGGCCCCGATGCGTTGGCCGCCACCACGCCTCCGATGGTCGGCGCGCCCTCCGCCCCGGTCAGCCGCCGGTGATCCATCGGCTCGAAGGGCAGGCGCTGCCCCTCCGCCGCAAGCGCCTCCTCGACATCGCAAAGCGGCGTGCCCGCCCGCACGACGATGGTCAGCGCCCCCGGCTCGTAGAGCTCCACCCCCCTCAGGCCGGCCGTCGACAGCGTCTCGCCCGCTCCGGCCAGCCCGCGCGTCCCGCCGCCGCTCACGCGCAGCGGCCCGGTGGCCGCCGCCACCGCCTCCGCCATCTCCGCCTCGCTCACAGGTGCCAGCACGCGCACCCCTCCTGCTTCTTCTTGCTCCAAATATCCCGGGGGGAGTCGGCCGGCACGGCCGACGGGGGGCTGGCCCCCCCTACGCCGCCGCCGCCCGGCGATCCCGTCGGGGCGCCGAGACCGTCAGCGGAAACACCTTCGCCGGGTTCAGCAGCCACGCGGGGTCGAACACGTCCTTGACGCGCATCTGCGCCTCCATGTCCCCGGGCGTGAACTGGTGGCCCATCAGGTCCCGCTTCTCGATCCCGACGCCATGCTCGCCGGTCAGGCAGCCACCGACCTCGACGCAGAGCTTCAGGATCTCCGCGCCCATCGCCTCGCAGGTCTCAAGATCGCCGGGCTTGTTGGCGTCGAACAGGATCAGCGGGTGCATGTTGCCGTCGCCGGCGTGGAACACGTTGCCCACCTGCAGCCCGTATTCCTCCGACAACTCCCCGATGCGGCGCAGCACGTGGGGCAGTTCCGACACCGGGATCGTCCCGTCGAGGCACATGTAATCGTTGATCTGCCCCACCGCGCCAAAGGCGCTCTTGCGGCCCTTCCAGATCCGCGCCGCCTCGTCGGCATCCGCCGCGCGGCGCATCTCGACGGGATCGTGCCGCGCCGCGATCTCGGTGATGAGACCGAGCTGCGCGTCGATCTCCGCCGGCGCGCCCTCGACCTCGACGATCAGCAGGGCGTCGCAATCGGGGTAGCCCGCGCCGGAGAACTTGTCCGTCACCTCGATGCAGAGCCGGTCCATGTACTCGATCGCCACCGGCAGGACGCCCGCCTTGATGATGTCCGCCACGCAGGCCCCCGCCGCCTCGGCCGAGGCAAAGCCCATCAGCACCGGCAGCGCGCCCTCGGGCCTGGGCAGTATGCGCAGCGTCGCCTCGGTGACGACACCCAGCATGCCTTCCGACCCGCAGATCAGGCCCAGCCAGTCGTAGCCGGAGGCATCGAGGTGCGCGCCGCCGACCTCGACCACGGTGCCGTCCATCAGCACCATCGTCGCGCCGAGCAGGTTGTTGGTGGTCACCCCGTATTTCAGGCAATGCGCGCCGCCCGAGTTCATCGCGATGTTGCCGGCGATGGCGCAGGCGAGCTGCGACGAGGGGTCGGGCGCGTAGAAGAAGCCCTCATCCTCGACCGCCCCGGTGACCGAGAGGTTGGTGCGCCCGGTCTGCACGCGGATGATCCGGTCGGAATAGTTCACCTCCAGCACGTCGGTCAGCCGCGCAACGCCGAGGATCACTGAATCGGCCGTGGGCAGCGCCCCCCCGGCGAGCGACGTGCCCGAGCCGCGCGGCACGACCGGCACCCCCTCGTCGTGGCAGATGCGGAGGACGGCGGCGACCTCTTCGGTGCTGGCGGGCAGCGTTACCGCGAGCGGCGGACAGGTATAGGCGGTGAGCGCGTCGCACTCGTAGGCGCGCAGCTCCTCCGGCGCGTCGATCACCGCCTCGGCGGGCAGGGCGGCGCGCAGGCGGGCCACCACGCGCGGCTTCGCGGCGAGGATGCGGGCGTCGGGCTCGGGCATCTGCATCGGGAACTCCTCCAATTGGTAAGATTACTGGACCAATTCCGGCCGAAAGGCAAGTGCTCTTGCGTAAAGACTAGCGCCGGGCGGGATTTCTGGCGCTGCGGCTTGATCGCCAGAGCGGGGCGGGCGAGGCAGGGGCAGACAGATGGAGGCTCCCATGCGCCACACGCTCGCCCTCGCCCTCGCCCTCGCCCTCGCCCTGGCCGCAGGCCAGCCGGCGCCCGTCATCGCCGACCCGGCCGAGGTCGTCGCGGCCTCGGCCGAGCGCGGCCCCCAGGGCTGGACGGTGTCGGTCACGCTTCGCCACGGCGACACGGGATGGGACGACTACGCCGATGGCTGGCGCGTGGTGAGCGACGAGGGCGAGGTGCTCGGCACGCGCGAGCTGCTGCACCCGCATGTCGAGGAGCAGCCCTTCACCCGCACGCTGCCGGGCCTCGACCTGCCCGAGGGGCGGCACGTCTGGGTGGAAAGCTCGACCAATGCCACGGGCTGGTCCGGCGACCGGTTGCGCCTGCCGGTTTCGCCGTCGCGCTGACGCCACGGTGCCGCGCTGCGCCGTGGCCGTGCCGTGGTAAGCGGGGGTCGGCGGTCTCGCGGTCGGACGGTCGCGGCGCGCCCTGCCGCCGGTGACCTGCATCGTCGGTCTTGCCGCGCAACCGGCCCGGTGGGAGGCGCGTCGCGGGGCGCGCTATTGCTGGGTCTTGCCGCCGGCCGCGCGGATGCGGTCGATCAGGTC